>NZ_JBSGUS010000023.1:0-127160 GCF_053608045.1 Kribbella sp. NPDC055071 | reverse complement strand
GCGGTGGTGTGGGTCAAGGGTCGAAGATCGCGCAGCGACGCCGAAGGCGCCCTTGACGCACACCACCGCGACCAGCACCATCAAGCAGCCCGGAGACCGCGCCACCACAGTTACCTCGCGCAAAACCACACGAGCCGGCGAATCCACCACCTGCGCCCCCGCCGCAGGCGGCAACAGGACCAGCCGCCGCGCAGCGGCGACCAACCAACCCACCCATCCGACACAAGAGCCGGATAACCCTTCGTCTTGTGGGTTCTCCCTTCGCATACCAGCAGAGAACCCCCCAAATCGCGGGGTTATCCCCTCGCGTCGGGCACGGTCCGGATGGTGCCCCGGCGGCCGGCGCCGGAGCCGTTGTGGTGGCCTGGGGATCCGGTGGTCAGCGGATGGTTAGTTGGCGGCTGGAGAGGCCGGCTCGGGCGGCTCGTTCTTCGGTGCTGAGGGGGGCCTCGGTGGTCAGGGCCTTCTCGAGTTGGGCGGCGAAGTCGGCGGCGGGCTTCTCCATGTCGGCGGCTTCGGTGTCGGCGGGGAGCTCCCAGACAGGCGCCAGCACACCGAGGGCACGGAAGGATCCGATCAGCCGGCTGCCGTCGACCAGCGTGGACGAACCCGCCGCGTGCAGGCGGGCGAGGGCGTCGAGCAGGACGTCCTCGCTGTGCGGCATCACCCAGCGCAGGTAGACGCGGTCGCCGATCTGCGTCCAGTACGCCGCCTCGACGGACTCGAGTCGCACGGTCGGGGCCGCGGCGGCGTTCGCGCGTTCGAGACCCGCGGCGACCTCACCGGTCGGGTCCTCGACGTTCTCGCCGATCCAGAAGTCGAAGCCCTCGTGCACCTTGGCCTCGATCGGCTTGGAGGTGTCGATCAGGTCCTGCAGCCGCGGACCTTCCTTCATCAGGTCGCCGACCTGCACCGGGTTACCCGGCTCGGTCGCCAGCGCCGCGGTGATCGCGTGGCCGAGGTCGCGGCTCGGGTCGCCCGACGACGCGTGCGTCTGCAGGCCGATCCAGATCGACTCGTCGTCGCGGACCAGGCCGGGCATCGCCATCGGCAGCAGGGTGACGAGGTTGACCACCTTGCCCTCGTGATCACCGGTGAGCGTCACCTCCGCCGTACCGGACGGGACGATCTCGCGGAACGCGATCAGGTCACACTCCGACGGCAGACCCTCGAACGGACGGCTCACCCAGGTGTCGACCGCCTGCGCCCGGTCCTTCCCGTGGCACTGCTTGAACCGCTTGCCCGAACCGCAGGGGCACGGCTCCCGCAACCCGACGTCGACCAGGTCGGCCGGATCGAGGGTGACGGTACCGGTGTTCTTGGCGCGCTGCTGCCGCGACTTCTTTCCCATAACCCCGCAGTCTTGCAGCCGGTCACCCCACGGCCAACTTCAGCTAGTGTCCCGTGAGCCGATAGCGCCAAGCTGCATCGCTCACCGGGCACTTGGGATGATCGCGTGCACGGTGCGGTGGTTGGCCGAGGTGCGGACGTCCCAGGTCGAGGTGAGGATGTCGACGATGGCCAGGCCCCGGCCGCCGATCGACTCGGGGTGGGTGTCGCTGATCCGCTGCGGCTCGGTGTCGCCGCGCCCGTCGGTGACCTCGACATGAATGCCGGCCTTGTCGATCCACCAGGCCGCGCGCACCTCACCGGCGGGCAGCGGCGGCGCGTACCTGATCGCGTTCGAGAGCAGTTCGGAGAGTACGAGCTGCGCGTCGTCGGACGCGGTGTCGGCGACCCGATAACGCTTCAGGTAGGCCCCCAGACGGCGACGGGAGTCCGCTACCGCGGACACGTCATGCGGTAGTACGACGTCCACAACGCTCACGTCGGCAGGCAAGGTCGCAGAGGACAAGCAGGGTCTCCTCGATGATCGGTACAGCCACCATCACATCTGCCCAGCTTCAGGCCCGGGAAAACACCTGCGATTGTTCCGTTACACGGCCGCGCGCTGATCATGCGGAAAGCCGAAGAAATCGAGATGAAATCGACGGAATTGAACGTTGCAATAACCGCCCGCATTCACCTCGCTACGTATCCAGACCACGTGACACACACCACACAAAGCGCTGATCAGGTGTCACAAACTTCTGCTCGCCGGACGGCGTCCTACACCGTCGACGCGGTAAGGGTTTTCAGCGTGGCCTCGGGCCGGTCGGTGATGATCGCGTCGACCCCGAGGTCGTGGCAGCGCCGTACGTCGACCTCGGCGTTGACTGTCCAGACATGGACCCGGTGCCCGTGCTTGTGCGCGCGCTCGACGTACTCCGGGTGCGCGCTGACGATCTCCAGACTGGGTCCGGCGTACGAGACGCCTGTCGGGAGTGAACCGTCGCGGAACCGCAGCGGGACGCGATCCATCAGCAGGACCGTGCGCAGACCGGGTGCGAGCACACGGAGCCGGCGCAGCGACAGCCAGGAGAAGCTCATTACTCGGACCGGAGACTCCGTTCCGATCTTCGGATGCGCCCAGCCGTAGCGGTCGAGGGCCTCGATCAGCCGGCGCTCGACCAGACCGGCGTACCGGGTCGGGTGCTTGGTCTCGATCGCCAGCTCGACCGGCCGGCCGGCATCGCGAACGGTCGCGAGCAGGGTGTCGAGCGTGAGCACTGTTCGTACGTCGGGACTCGGCAGCTCGGCCTCGTCGTCGAGTTCGGCCCACGGGTTCTTCCACGAGCCCCAGTCGAAGGCCTCGAGCTCGGCCAGGCTCATCGTGGACAGGACGCCGTGACCGTTCGACGTTCGCTCGATCCGGCGGTCGTGGACGCAGACCAGGTGCCCGTCGGCGGTGAGCCGGACGTCGCACTCGAGTCCGTCCGCGCCGGCGTCGATCGCCTGGCGG
This sequence comes from Kribbella sp. NPDC055071, assembly GCF_053608045.1. Lineage (NCBI taxonomy): Bacteria > Bacillati > Actinomycetota > Actinomycetes > Propionibacteriales > Kribbellaceae > Kribbella > Kribbella sp. NPDC055071. Next base: position 124,318 of record NZ_JBSGUS010000023.1, on the reverse strand, counting down.
TACGCCGCCAGTGTGTGCTCGGGACTGATGTCGCTGGCGCCTCGATGGGCCACGACCAGTGGGCGTTGTTTCCCCATGGGAAAACTCTGCCCGAGCAGGTGCTGGGCCCGCCACCTGACAGGCCCAGCACCGGATCAGCTCGGCACCGGATCAGCTCGGCACCGGATCAGCTCGGCACCGGATCAGCGCCGCCGGGTTCAGGCCGTTGCTTCCTGCAACGACGTACGACGGTCCGCCGGCCGGGCGAGGCCGTAGTGATCGCGCAGCGTGGTTCCGGAGTATTCGGTCCGGAAAAGATTCCGGGCCTGCAGGATCGGAATCACCTCGTCCACGAACGTGGTCAGCCCGGACGGAAGCACCGGCGGCATGATGTTGAACCCGTCGGCCGCACCCGCCTCGTACCAGTGCTGAATCGCATCGGCCACCTGCTCCGGCGTACCCGTGAAGGTCCGATGCCCACGCCCGCCACCCAGCCGCCCGATCAGCTCACGGACGGTCAGCTTCTCCCGCCGAGCCAGCGTGACGATCAGCGTGTAGCGACTCTTCGCACCCTCGATCTCGTCCTCGTCGGGGAGGTCGGCCGGGAGCTGCTGGTCGAACGGCAGATCCTCCGGCTTGACCTTCAGCGTCTTCGCCAGCTGCAGCCGCGCGTACTCGGGCCGGATCAGCGAGTCCAGCTCGTGCTCGAGCCGCTGTGCTTCCTCGACCGTGCCGCCGATCACGGGCACGATCCCGGGCAGGATCTTGATCGAGTCGGGGTCCCGGCCGAGTGCCGTCGTACGGGCCTTGAGGTCCTGGTAGAAGTCCTGCGCGTCCTCGAGCGTCTGCTGCGCGGTGAAGACCGCCTCGGCGTACCGCGCGGCCAGACCCTTGCCGTCCTCCGACGAGCCGGCCTGCACGATCAGCGGGTGGCCTTGCGGCGACCGCGGCAGATTGAGCGGACCACGCACCTGGAAATGCCGGCCCACATGGTCGATCGGCACTACTCGCTCATTCAGCGCCCACACGCCGGTCTCTTTATCCACAATGGCCGCATCGTCCTGCCATGAATCCCACAGCTTGTAGGAGACCTCCAGGAATTCCGCCGCCCGCTCATATCGCTCGGCGTGGCTGGGCTGATCGGCGAGGTTGAAGTTCTTCGCCGCCTCCGGCCCGGCCGTGGTGACCACGTTCCATCCAGCCCGACCACCACTCACGTGGTCGACGCTCGCGAACCGCCGGGCGAGATTGAAAGGATCGTTGTACGTCGTCGACGCCGTGGCGATCAGCCCGATCCGCGACGTCGCCCCGGCCAGGGCGGTCAGCAACACGGTCGGCTCCAGCGAGCCGGCCGGGCGACGCCCGACGTCGCCGAACAACACCGGCGAATCCGCGAAGAACACCGAGTCGAACTTCCCCCGCTCGGCGATCCGCGCCAGCTCCTGATAGTGAGCGACCGACGTGTTGGCGAACGGGTCGCTCTCCGGTAGCCGCCACGACGCCTCGTGATGCCCGGTGCTCATCAGGAACGCGTTCAAATGCAATTGCCTACTCATAGTGAACCCCCAAAGCGTCGAGAAGCCGCGAGCGGATCGCGGCGAATCCTGGATCGGTCGCACTCCGCGGCGCGGGCAGGTCGACCACCTCTTCCGCCACCAGGTGACCCTCCTCGAGGACAATCACCCGGTCGGCCAGCACGATCGCCTCGTCGACGTCGTGGGTGACCAGCAGGACGGCCGGCTGATGGGTCGCACACAGCTTCCGCAGCAGGACGTGCATCTTCAGCCGGGTCAGCGCGTCGAGCGCACCGAACGGCTCGTCCGCAAGGAGCAACTCCGGCTCGCGAACCAGCGAACGCGCCAACGCGACCCGCTGCTGCTCACCACCGGACAACTCGTTCGGCCACGCCTGCTCCCGCCCCTCCAGGCCGACCTCCGCCAGACTCTGCCGGCCGCGGTCACCCGCGCCGTGCAACCCCAGCACGACGTTGTCCAATACCCTTGCCCACGGCAACAAACGGGAGTCCTGGAAGACAACGGAGACATTCACCGGTACGACGAGCTCGCCCGACCCGGCGACGTCGGAATCCAAGCCGGCCAGGGCTCTGAGCAACGTGCTCTTCCCGGATCCGCTCTTCCCCAGCAACGCAACGAACTCACCCGGAGCGATATCCAGGTCGACCCCGTCGAGGACAGCGCGGTCGTCGTACCGGCGGACCAGGTCACGCACCTGGACCGCGGCGGTCAGGAGGCCAGCGTGCGGCGCCATGTCAGGGCCTTCCTCTGGATCAGGCGGACGGCGCCGTCGGAGATCAGGCCGAGGATGCCGTACAGGACCAGGCCGACGATGATGATGTCGGTCTGTCCGTACGTCCGGGCCAGCTCCATCATGTAGCCGATTCCGCTGGTGGAGTTGATCTGCTCGACGACGACCAGCGACAGCCACGCGCCGGTCACCGCGAACCGCAGGCCGAGCAGGAAGCCGGGCAACGCACCCGGCAACACGACGCGGCGGATGAAGTCCCGGCGAGACAACCCGACGGTCTGCGCGAGTTCGACGTACCGGCTGTCGATCGTGCGCAGGCCGTTGTGGGTGTGCAGGTAAATGGGTACGAAGACCCCGAGCAGAATCGTGACGACCTTCATCGACTCACCGATACCGAGCCACAGGATCAGCAGCGGCAGCAGGGCGAGTGACGGGATCGCGCGCTTGATCTGGATCGGGCCGTCCAGGATCGCCTCGCCGATCCGGGAGAGGCCGGACAGCAGCGCGAGCGCGACCCCGAGGATGATGCCGAGCGCGAGCCCGATCAGGGCGCGCTGGGTGGAGGTCCACAGGTTCGACTGGAGCCGGCCGTCGGCGATCAGGTCACCGGCCGTGGTCACCACGGTCCACGGCGCGGACAGCACGCGTGGGTCGATCCAGCCGGTGGCCGATCCGATGCTCCAGATCACAAGCAGCAGCACAGGCCCGATCGCGGCACCGAACTTGATCGGCTTCCCCGGTCCGAGCCGGCGACGTCGTACGACGGGAGCACTGGTCGCGCTCGTCCTCCGGATCCCTGGCAGGGTGGTCGCGCTCATTTGACGGCTCCCTTGATCGCATCGGCCGCGACGGCCTGGAACCGCAGGTCGTAGAGGTCCTTCGCCTGGATGACCGGGTTCTTCGTCTCCTTGGCGAGCAGCGCGATGGTGTCCTGCTGCCGCGTGATCGCGTCGCTCCAGTCCGCGCTGATGTCCGGGTGACCGGCGTTGTCGACCAGCCACTGCCCATCGGCCGCGGTCAGGCCCTGGTCCTTCACGTAGTACCCCGCGATCCATTCCTTGGGGTGCTTGTCGATCCAGTCCTGCGCGACTCCCCAGGCGGCGACGTACGCACGGATCGCGGCAGCCTTCCCCGGATTCTCCAGGGATTCGGTCGGCACGTAGAGGTGGCCGGCGTCATCGCGGAGGCCGTGCTCGATCGTCGTACCGCCGTCCTTGCCGTACTTGGCCAGGTACCGCTTGATCTGGACACCGCCGATCGGCGCGACCTGGACCTGCTTCCCGGCGAGCGCGTTCACGTAGACGTCGCCGGTGCTGGGGAGCTCGATCAGCTTGACGTCGTCCTTGGTCAGGCCGGCCTTCTGCAGCACTTTGAGGACGAGCGCGCCCTGGGCCTGTCCCGGGCTGTACGCGATCGTCTTGCCACGCAGGTCCGCGAGCGTCTTCACCGTGGTGCCGGGGGCGATGCCCAGCTCGTAGATCGGGTGGTTGAGCGGGTCCTGGCGGAACTTCGAGGCGACGATCTTCACGTGCAGACCGGTCCAGGTCGCGTGGATCGGCGGGATCTCCGCGACCGAGCCGACGTCGAGCGCGTGCGCCCGGAACGCCTCGGTGGTCTGCGGACCGCCGCTCAGGTTCGCGAACTGGACGAACTTCGAGACCTTGTCGATCTGCCCGGACAGCTTGAGCGCCACCTCGGTGGCGGGGTCGCCGACGACGATCTTCGTGCCGTCGGGGACGGTCGTCGGCAGGGCGGCGTCGAGCGAGAGGGTCGCGCCGGCGTCCGCCTTGGCGCCACATCCGGTGACAACGGCCAGCAGGGCGAGTACGGCGTACAAACGTTTTCTAGACATGGTGGGCTTTCGCGTAGTGGCCGTCGTGGTAGAGCAGGGGCTCGTGCTCACGCCGTTCGGTGTGGGTGGTCAGGCGGGCGACGACCAGGGAGTGGTCGCCCACGGCGAAGCGGTGCTCGACCTGCGCACGCAGGAAGCTCGGGGCCTCGTCGAGTACGGGTTCGCCGGTCTGCAGTCGCGACCAGCGGGTCGGTTCGGCGAACCGGTCGATGCCGCTGGTGGCGAACCGGCCGGCGATCGGGTGCTGGTCGGCGGAGAGGAAGTTGATCACCAGGTTGTCGGTGCTGCTGACGGTCGGCCAGCTCGACGCCGTCCTGGCGATCGAGAAAGAGACCAGCGGCGGCAGCAGGCTGACCGAGACCAGTGAGGTCGCGGTGAACCCGACCGGGCCGTCACCCGCGTCCGCCGTGATCACCACGACACCGGCGGCGTGGCGACGAAACACGGAACGGAAGACGTCGGCGTCCACGATCCGCTCCTCCTGATGGTCGGGGACGACGGACAGGGCAGGGCGATTCAGGGCAGGCAAAGACATGTCTCTCCCTCGATCACGGGGCAGGGACGACCGGCAGCAGATACCGGGCGGAAGGTGGAAGCCGGTGCAGAACGGCTTCATGCAGCGCGGAGCTGGGGTGCAGCGACGGAACGCGTCACCGACAGGTGGAGCTCGCCGTCCGCAGCAGGTCGATGACGCGACGGCGGGTGAGGAAGGTCGTCGTCATGTCAGCAATCTTCGCATCATTGTCTACTGATGAACTAGACAATCTCGCGATCCGGGACGGCTGTCCGCAAACGACCACCCACCGGGACGACACGCCACCGGGTTGCCCTCACACTCCCGGGCCCCGGTGCGTTCTACTGACGTGATGGCTCGGGAGAAGGTCGGACTGCCGCCGTTCCAGGCGCTCGTCGACGATCACTGGCGCGACGTGGCGCGGCTGGCGCGCGCGTTGGCGGGACCGGTGGACGGCGACGACGTGGCCCAGCGCGCCTGGGAGAAGGCGTTCGCCGCGTACCCGGCGCTCACCTCGGCGAAGAACCTGCGCAGCTGGCTGCTGACCATCACGTCCCGGTGTGCGACCGACCTGCATCGCGCCCGCAAACCCCAACGACCCCTCGACGAGGCGCCACCCGTGTCGGTCAACGGCCCGGAGTCCGCCGACTGGCCGGATCCCGACCTCTGGCGAGCGGTCAACGAGCTGCCCGAACGTCAACGGTTCGCGATCACGCTCAAATACGTCGGCGACCTGGACCACCACGGTCTGGCCGCCGCCCTGGACACCACCCCCGCCGCATCGCGCCGGCTTGTCAGCGACGCCCTCGCGGCTTTGCGTACCAAACTCGGAGTAAACGTATGAATGACCTCGAGAACCGGCTCGCCCGGTTCACCATCCCTGATCTGAAACCACCGGTCTTTCCCGCCGCGGATGTCGCTTACACCCTGCATGACACTCCGATCGGCACGATGCTGCTCGCGGTCGCTCACGGCAAGGTGGTGGCCAGTTCCTTCGGTACCGAAGAGACCATCACGAACCGCCTCGCGCGGGCGGTCTCCCCGCGCGTACTGCGGCAGCCCGCCGCTCTGGACGACGTACGGCGGCAATTGGACGAATACCTGGCGGGGCGTCGGCAAGCGTTTGATCTCGAAGTGGATCTCGCGCTCGCGACACCCTTCCAACGCCTTGTGCTGAACGATTTGCCATTACACACGAGCTATGGCCGGACGACGACGTACGGGACTGTCGCCGGCGAGATCCACAAGCCGAAGGCGGCGCGAGCCGTCGGTACGGCGCTCGGCGCGAACCCCGTCTGCGTCGTGCTGCCGTGCCATCGGGTGATCGGCGCGAGCGGTGCGCTCACCGGGTACGCGGGCGGTCTGGACGCCAAGCGATTCCTGCTGAACCTTGAAGCAAAGGACTGAATTTCTTACCCACGGATTCGAAGCGAAGGAGGTGGAGTGGGCAGTTCGCGGGAATTGATTTACACTCCTCGAAACGAGGAGCAGGTCCCCAATGTGGAGTGGGGATCTGCTTCTTGTTTTCGGCCTCCGGCGCGACAAATGCGCCAGTGAGATTGTTTCGGAAAAGAATTCAGGTCGAGAAACTGACGCGTCAGTCAGATCCGGTCGGGCCGGGCTGGTGGATCTCCAGGATCAGACGGCGGCGGCCGCCCCACTCGCGCTTGTAGACCTTGTAGTTCTCGATGCCGGCGGCGGCGCAGAGGCGGCCGTAGCTGACCTCGTCGTGGATGAAGTGCACGCCGCTGCGGTTGTCGCTGAAGTCGGTGGTGACGATCCGGTGCTCGGGCCCCTGCCGCATCCCGTTGGCGATCTCGGCCGCGGTCGCCGGTCCCCAGGCCGGGCCCTCGATGATCGCGATCCCGCCCGGCTTCAGCACCCGGGAGATCTCGCAGATCGTGGAGATCTGCTCGTCCTCGGCGAACAGCTCGTGGAACGCGGTCCACAGGCAGATCACCGCGTCGAAGGCGTCCCAGCGGTACGGCAGGTCCGTCATCGAGCCGATCGCCCAGTCGATCTTGAGGTCTTCCTCGTCCGCCTTGGCCTTACCCGCCTCGATCAGGTTCGGCGAGATGTCCAGCCCACGGACGACCTTGCCGGCCCGGCGCAGCGGCAACGCGATCCGGCCGTACCCACAGCACAGGTCGAGGACCGACTCACGCCCCTCCAGCAGCTCCTCGACGGCGGTGATGATCGCCGCGTCCCGCTCGGGTGTCGTCCGCGAGATCAGTCCGTCGACCCCGAGTTCCGCGTACTCGGCCCGACTGCGCAGTGCGGAGTTCAGCATGATCGCCAGTATCCCGGGTGCTCCGGGTCAGTTGTCCAGCGGCCGGCGCCTGAGCTTGCCCAGCACGACCGCGGCGACCATCGAGACGACGATCGAGGTGTACGTCGCTCCGAGCCATCCCGGCACCGGGTGATGGTTGAACACCCGCTGCTGGACGTCGGTCCAGAACGGCGACCACCCGGCCACGGTGCCCGGGTTGACCAGCTGGTACGCGACGAAGCCGATCAGCCAGGCGACCGTGGGTTGCCAGCGGAACTTCGCCGTACTGGAGACATCCCACTGCATCTTGCTCACCACGAAGAAGTCGGCGATCGCGACCGCGAACAGCGGGATGAAGACCGAGCCGATCAGGTACAGGAACTGCGTGTAGTTGCCCAGGTCAACCATCAGCGCGATACCGGTGGCGATCACGCCGATCGCGACGGAGATCCAGCGCCGGTCGATGTGGCCGATCAGGTTGTGCGCGGCCATCGTGGTCGAGTAGACGTTCGCGTAGGCCTCATCGACCTCGTCCACCAGCAACACGAACAGCGCGATCGCACCGGCCGGCAGGGTGACCAGTGCGGTGATGACGTCCTCGCTGTTCGTCTGCAGGGTCGCGACTGCGAACACGCCCAAGGCGTAGTACCCGATAGCGGCCAGGCCGTAGCCGAGGGACGAACCGGCGAACGCGGCCTTGTTGGTGCGTGAGTGCCTGGTGTAGTCCGCGGCGAGTGGCGCGAACGAGACCACACCGGCGGCGGCCAGGTCCACGGCCGGCCAGAAGCCGAACACGCTGTCCTGCGGTAGTGCGTGGACTGGCTTGCTGAGGACCTGTACGAACAGGTAGATCGACGCGATCAGCACCAGCCAGACCATGAACTTCCGCAGCACCTTCACGCTGCCGAGCGGACGGACCGCCATGGCCGTGGCGATCACACCGGCAAGTACGACGAACAGCCAGCGCCAACGCTCGCTCGTCACCGCAACCGCGGCCTGGGAGATGACGATGATCTCCATGGTGGCCCAGCCGACGTTCTGGGCGATGTTGAGCACTGTCGGCGCTATGGAACCCTTGCGGCCGAAGAGGCCGCGGAGACTCGCCATCGCGGGCGCACCGGTCTGTGAACCGAAGACAGCGGCGCCACCGAGCACTAGGGCGCCGATACCGCAGCCGACGACGACTGCGAGCAGTCCCTGCCACAGTGAGCCGGTGTACGCGGCCACGAGAGCGCCGGTGACCGGGCCGAACAGTGAGATGCCGAAGTTGCCCCAGAGGGTGAACTGGTCCAGGAACCCGAGCGTTCGGGGCGCATCGGTGGTCAGAACGAGCGGAGCCTCGGTTTGCCTCGCAGGACGAACAGCAGTACTGGTCACGATGACCCGCTCCCTACGCCGGCATTACCCGGTCAGGTTCAGGCGGTCGGCGACCCTGCTGTCGCCCTCTCAGCCCGCGCAGATCGGTGCGAGCTCCCGCTGAGGTTTTGTTTGCCGCGTCAACAGTAGCTCTTCCGCCGGATGCGGGCGGCGGCTACTCGGTTTCCGGCGCGGCGGCTACTCGGATTCCGGCGCGGCGGCGGCTCGTTGGATGAGAGCGGCGACCTCGGGCCCGTTGGTGAGCACTGGCATGTGTGAGCCGGTTTCGAGCGTTCTGGCCTCGCCGTGGCTCAGCTCCGCGAGTCGTTGGACCCAGTCGGCCGGTGAGATCAGGTCGTGCTTGCAGCGCACGATGACCACCGGTGCCTTCACCTGAGTGATCACAGCGGCCAGGTCGTGGTGTCTGGCGGCTTCTGCGGCCCGCGCGATCGTGGAGAACGTCGTACGGGCGTACTGCGGGGTGACTACCCGGATCAGCCTCGGCGACTCCGGTACGGCGGAGCCCACGAACCGGACCGCGCGATCCACCCAGCTCGACATCCGCACGTCTCCGGTCGGAGCCGCGAGTACGAGCGCGTGGACCAGTTCGGGGTGGGTGACCGCGGTCTCGACCACGACCTGGCAGCTGGCCGAGTGACCTACCAGGACGGACCGCTCCCGGATCTTGTCCGCGAGTGCGACGCCCAGCGCGCGCGGGTGGAGATCCTCGCGGTCGCCTGCTGGTTCGCCGTACCCGGGCAACGTGAGGACCTGGTACGGCGTGGTCAGGTGCTCGACCGTCTTGGCGTAGGACTCCGGCCCGAGGCCGAGGCCTGGGACCAGGACGACGGGTGCGTTCACTCCCAGGGCGCTTTGGCCGGCGGACCTTGGACGATCGGGTTGCGCACCTCGGGCTTCAGCTCACGCCACCCGAGCGCCAGGCCGGCGGCGAGGATCAGCAGGCCGAGACCACCCCAGCCGTACGCCGTGGGCAACCGGTCGACCGAGCCGTCGATCGCACCCAGGCCGGTGGTCAGGACCATGATCAGCCAGATCAGGATCGGGATCACGGAGACCGCAACCAGCAGCAGGCCACCGAGCTCGATCGGATCGGGTTGGCGACCGGCCTTGCGGCGTGCGAGCACGTCGCGGATCCACATCGCCAGCGCGGCCAAGCCGACCACCACGAGCAGCAGCTGGCCGATCGCGTCGATCACGTCGGTGCGGAGCGGGTGGTTGAGCGGTGAGCCGGGCGCCTGGGAGATGTCCCGGAGTGAGACCCGTTGAATGGTCAGGACCAGCAGTCCGTAGATCCCCGCGATCAGAGTGGCCAGTCCGACGACTCGAGCGGCGCGCGGGTCACGGGGTGCGACCAGCTCTTCACGACCGTACGTCGGCAGCTCGTGCTGCTGCGGGTGCACCGGAGCGCCGTACGGGCTGCCCTGCCGATACACCGGCGGCTGCGTGTAGCCCGGGCCGCCGTACTGGCCCGGCGCTTGCCCTTGCTGAGCCGGTTGAGGTGGTTGGCCCTGGGCCGGTTGACCTTGCGGCGCCTGCGGGCCATACGTGCCACCGCCGTACGGCGTAGGCCGCGCGTAGTACTGCTCGTCCCCGGACTGGTCAGGCTCATCCCCCCGGCCATACGTCGGAAAATCCTGCGACGACACCACTCCACCTCCCCTCGGACTCAGCCATGACCCTCGACCCTACCCACCCAGCACCCGCCCCGAAAGGGCAGCTCAGGCGGTGCGGGTGCGGAGGAACTTGCCGAAGTGGGGGACTGTGAAGGCTACGGTGCCTCGTTCGGCGGAGAAGACGAGGCCTTTCTTGATGAGGCCGTCTCGGGCTGGGGAGAGGGACTGGGGTTTGCGGCTCAGGGTGTTGGCTACTTCGGCGGTGGGGACGGAGCCGTCGTCCACGCCGATGCCCAGCTCGGCCATGGCTCGCATGTACTCGCGTTCGGCGGGGGTGGCGCGTTCGTACCTCGAACCGAAGAAGCCGACGGTCAGCTCCGCCGACGCCTCCGGAGCGGCCAGGGCGACGTCTTTGATGGTGATCGGGGACGTCGGCGCGTGGTCCCAGGTGGAGTGGGCGAAGGCCTGGACGAAGTACGGGTAGCCGTCGGTCTGGGCGTACAGCTCGTCCAGCGCCTCCTCGTCGTACTGGACGCCCTCGCTCTCCGCGGGGATCATCAGCGCGCGATCACACGCCTCCCGCGCCAACCGGTCGACGCGGATGTAGCGGAAGAGCCGCTCGGAGTACGACTTGCTCGCAGACAGTACAGCGGGCAGATGCGGCAGACCGGCACCCACAACGACCAGTGGCGCGCTCTGCTGCGAGATCTCGTGACAAGCGGCGCACAGCGCGGACAGGTCGTCCGCACTGATGTCCTGCATCTCGTCGATGAACAGTCCGACCCCAACGGACAGATCGCCGGCCAAATCAGCCGCATCGGCGAACAGCTCGATCAGATCCATCTCGAGGTCACCGGAGTCGGCTCGGCCCTTCGCAGCGGCCACGTCCAGCGGCGGATGCCACCGGATCCCCTTCCGGTCGTTCGCAGCGGTCCGCAACGCGAACGCCTTCAGTACGGCGCTGAACTCGTCGACCCGGTCGTCGTCGCGATGCCGGTGCCCAAGCTCCCGCATGGCGGTGTGCAGCGCCTGCGCGATCGGCAGCCGGATGCTCTGGTCCGGCCGGGCCTCGATCTTCCCGGTACCCCAGGCACGCTTGATCGCCTGACTACGCAAGGTGTTGAGCAGGACGGTCTTGCCGACGCCACGCAGTCCGGACAGCACCAGACTCCGCTCGGGCCGGCCCGCGGCGACGCGCTCGAGCACCACCTCGAACTGCCGCACCTCGGTGTCGCGACCGGCCAGCTCAGGCGGCCGCTGACCGGCGCCGGGCGCATAGGGATTCCGGATCGGATCCATGCTGTCACTGTATGAGCCCGTCTAGCGTTTTCCTTAGATTGACCTAGCCGGCGCGAGAGCGTGTCGCGATCGGTCTCTACAGCTTTCTAGTGAAAAGAGTAGAAAATGGTAGACAGCACGAGCGAGTGGTAGCGCACTATGGTTCCGGCATGCGGGTGGAGTGGGCCGAGCAGGCCGGAGCGCTGTACGAGCGGGTGCATCAGCAGTACGTCGGCGGTGCCCGCAAGCTGGAGTCCCTGATCGACGAGCTGATCGGCGACGAGGAAGGCATCAACTACCTCAGCGCGACCGCACGCGCCAAGGACCCCGAGTCCTTCCTGGTCAAGGCGGCCAAACCGCACCCCGACGACCCCACTCGGCCCAAGTACGACGATCCGCTCAACCAGATCACCGACCTGGTCGCGGCTCGGGTGATCACGTTCCTGGTCGAGGCGGTGGACCGGGTCTGCGAGGTGATCGAGGCGGAGTTCGACATCGTCGAGCACACGGACATGGGCGCGCACACCCGGGCGCAGGGCGTGTTCGGGTACGCGAGCAAGCACTACCTGGTCCGGCTGAACGCCCATCGCCGCGAGTTGCCGGAGTACGCCGTACTGAAGAACCTGACGATGGAGATCCAGGTGCGTACGGCGGTCCAGCACGCGTGGGCCGAGTTCGAGCACGACATCCGGTACAAGCTGGACATCCCGCCGGCCCGCAAGCCCGAGTTCGACCGGCGCTTCCTGCTCGCCGCGGCGCTGATGGAGTTGGCCGACAACGAGTTCACCGAGATCGACCGGCTCTACCGCGAGCTCGCCGCGGCCGAGCCGGACAAGACCCCCCGTGATCTGACGACGGCGACACTCACGTCGTACCTGACCCGTCGTTATCCCGACGCGCCCCACGCGAAGACCAACCACTACGCGTGGATCCTCGGCATCCTCGGCCGGCTCGGCATCAGTACCGAGGAGCAGCTCACCGAGCTCCTGACCGGTATCGACATGTCCGCGGTGCAGGCCGCGATGACCCATCGCTTCCCGGCCGGCACGGTACGACGCCTGGACGACGACCTCCTGGCCGCGAAGGGCACGGCGTACATCGACCTGTTCCCGGAGGAGGAGCGCCGGCAGAAGATCCTCCGCGGCCGCCTGAAAGCCCTCGGCCGAGCCGGCATCATCGAGCTTTGACGAGATCGTCTGCGACTGAGGATGCGGTACGACGTGCCCACGCGCTGGTCGTGATCAGTCCGAGGATCAGCACCAGTACGCCGGATCCCGCGATGATGAACCAGCTCAGCTGGGCCGCATGTACGAACCCGGTCTCCAACGGACCGACCAGGCGAGCGGTGAGGACCGTGCCGGCGATCGCGACGCCGAGGGACACGCCGACCTGACGGCTGGTCGACGCGATCGCGGCTGCGACCCCGGCCTGCGCGCGTGGCATGCCGGAAACCGCGGCGTTCGTGATCGGCGCGTTCAGCATGCCGAAACCGAGTCCGAAGACCAGATAGCTGACCAGCAACATCACAGTCGACGTGGAGTTGCCCAGGCGCGACAGCAACAGGCCAGCGACCGTGAGCATGCTTCCGGCGACAACCAACGGCAGTCGCGGGCCACGGTGGCCGACGAGCCAGCCTGAGATCGGTGCGAACACCACAGTCATCGCAGCCATCGGCAACGTGAGCAGACCGGCATGCAGTGCGGTGAACCCACGCACCGACTGCAGATACAGCGAATTCAGGAACAAGAACCCGGACAGCGCCGAGAACCCGCACACCGCGATCAAAGTCGCGCCCGAGAACGGCGCACTCCGAAAGAACCGTGGATCCAGCAGTGGCTCCGCACGGCGACGCTCGTACAGAACCAACGACACCAGCGCCACCGCGAACAGCACAAAGCACCCGATGATCAGCGGCGAGCCCCACCCGGCCGACCGGCCCTCGATGATCCCGTACGTCAGCCCACCGAGCAGCAGTACGACGAGGACCTGCGCCACCGGGTCGATCCGGCGCGGCACCGCCGCCCGCGACTCGGACACGAAGAACGCGGTCATCAGTACGGCGGCAATCGTCACCGGCACGTTGATCCAGAAGATGAACCGCCAGCCCACCGAGTCGACCAGCGCCCCACCGACGACCGGGCCGACGGCCAGGCTCAGCCCGACCACGCCACCCCAGACCCCGATCGCCTGGGCGCGCTCCCGCGGATCGGTGAACGTGTTGGTGATGATCGACATCGCGACCGGGTTCAGCATCGAGCCACCGATGGCCTGCACCATCCGGAACACGATCAGCAGGTCGATGGTCGGGGCGAAGCCACACAGCAGCGACCCGGCCCCGAAGATCAGCAGCCCGGCCTGGAAGGTCCGCCGGCGGCCGATCCGGTCAGCGGTCGAGCCGGAGACCATCAGCAGGCTCGCGAGCACCAGCGTGTACGCGTCGATCGTCCACTGCAGCTTCGACACCGAGGCGCCCAGCTCGGACCGGATCGCCGGCAGCGCCAGGTTCACGATCGTCGAGTCCAGGCCGACGATGAACAGGCTCGAGCAGCAGATCGCCAGGACCAGCAGCCGCCGCCTCCGCGTAGGCGCCTCCACCGGTCTCCTCTCGATCGCCCGCTTGAAAACTGTACTACCGCCTCGGGAAACGATTCCCCCGGGCTGGACACGGCCTGGACACGGCCTGGACGCAGGCCGGCGCTTCCGGCGTAAAACGGTTTGACGGAGTGTCGGAGGCGGCGCCTAGGCTTGATCTATTCGCCTGGTCAGGTGCCCCTCTTCACACCCCTTCTACGCCTCTTGTGAGACGTCATGTCTTTGCGCCTTGTCCCGTTCGCCGATCCGGGTGTGCCCGACACCCGGTCCGGTCTCCGACTCATCCTCTGGCTGGAGCATCAGCAGCTCCGCGGCCAGGCCGTCGCGGTCTTCTGGGGGATGCTCTTCTTCGGCGGTATCGCCGCTGCGCCGGTCGCCGTCGGTATCGCTGTCCAGGCGGCGATCGACAAGTCCTGGCCCAAGCTGATCCTGGCCGGTCTGCTGCTGCTCGCGTTCGGCGCGGCCAAGGCCGGTGCCGACTCGTTCTTCCACAAGGCGGTCGTGACCAACTGGATCAGTACGGCGTCACGCCTGCAGCAGTTGCTGTTCCGCAAGGCCGCTGACCTCGGCTCGCTGCTGACCCGGCGGATCGCCGCCGGTGAGGTCGTGGCCGTGAGCAGCAGCGACGTGGAGAAGATCGGCTGGTTCGTCGAGGTGGTCGGCCGGTTCACGGCCGCGCTGCTGACCTGCTTCGCGGTGGTCGTCGGCCTGCTGTTCTACGAACCGCAGCTCGGCCTGGTGGTCCTGGTCGCCGTTCCGGTGCTGGCGTTCTCGATCGTGCCGCTGATGGGTCCCGCCGAGCGTCGCGCCGACGTTCAGCGGGCCAAGGGCGGCCGGGCCACCGAGCTCGCCGCCGACACCGTTGCCGGGCTGCGCGTACTGCGCGGCATCGGCGGTGAGCAACTGTTCCTGGACCGCTACCGCACGGCCTCGCAGGAGTACCGGGCCAGCGCGGTCCGGAGCGCCCGGATGTGGTCGCTGATCTCGGCGATGCAGGTGTTGATGTTCGGCGTGTTCCTGGTCGTGATCGTGTGGCTGGGTGTCCGGCTGGTGCTGTCGGGCCGGATCACGGTCGGCGAGCTCGTCACGACGTACGGGTTCGTCACGTTCATGCTGGTGCCGTTGCAGACGTTCGAGGAGACGGCGAGCGCGTTCATCTTCTCGAAGGTGTCGGCGCGCCGGGCTGCCCGGGTGCTGTCGCTGCAGCGGACCGACGAAACCAAGGCGACCGGAGCGGCTCAGCTGCCCGACGGTGACCTGGATGACCCGGTCTCCGGCCTGCATGTCCCGGCCGGCAGCTTCACCGCAGTGGTCTGCGGCGACCCGGATGCTGGCGGCCGACTGGCTGACCGGCTGGGCGGTCACAGTCCGGCCGCTGAGGCCGAAGACGCCTCGGTGTTGCTCGGTGGGGTGGCACTGGACGATCTCCCGCTGGACTCGGCCCGGACTGTCGTGCTCGTACAGGACAAAGACCCGGTGCTGTTGTCGGGGACAGTCCGCGAGCTGTTCGACGTGCCTGCGAGTGGTCAGGTCTCTCCGGAGACCGCGCTCGACGCAGCACAGTGCGCGGACATTCTCGACGTACTGCGGCAGACCCTGCCGGATGGTGTGTCAGATCCGATGCAGGCGCTGCTGACCGAGCGGGGACGATCCCTGTCCGGTGGTCAGCGACAGCGGGTGGCGTTGGCGCGTTCGCTGTACGTCGACCCGTCCGTGCTGGTGCTGGATGAGCCGACCAGTGCGGTCGACGCGCACACCGAGGCCCGGATCGCCGACGGTCTGGTGCTGCTGCGAGCCGGCAAGACCACTGTGGTGTTCACGTCCAGCCCGCTGATGCTCGATCGCGCGGAGCGGGTCGTGTTCGTGCCGGACGGGCGAGTCGATGCCGTCGGCACCCACCACGAGCTGGTGCACACCAACCCGCGCTACCGCGCGACCGTCACCCGTGAAGACGAACCAACTCTCGAGGAGTCGCTGTGAAGCGCCCTGTGTACGACCCGGCTGCCCCGCAGGAAGCTGCTCGGCTGCCGGTGGCAGGCAGCGCAACCGTGCGTGCCTACATCAAAACGCTGTTCCAGCGGCACCGCCGCAAGTTCCTCTGGCTGACGCTGGTGAACGCGGTAGCCGCGCTGAGCGGCATGGTCGGCCCCTGGCTGCTCGGCAATGTGGTCGAGACGCTGTCCCAGGGCCGCACCGACGTGAAGCTGCCGTCCGTCGTGATCGGGTTCGTCTGTGCGCTCGCCGTGCAGACGGTGTTCGTCCGGCTGACCAGGCTGCGCGGCGCAGTGCTCGGCGAGGAGATGCTCGCCGACCTGCGGGAGGACTTCCTGGTCCGTGCGGTCGGCCTGCCGCCAGGTGTGCTGGAGCGGGCCGGGACAGGTGACCTGCTGTCCCGGATCACCACGGACATCGACCGGCTCTCGCACGCCATGCGCGACGCCGTGCCGCAGCTGACCATCGCCGTGATCTGGGCCGGGCTGCTGATCGGCGCACTGATCGTGACCGCGCCCGCGCTGGCGGTGGCCGTGGTGATCGCGACGCCGATCCTGATCATCGGTGGCCGGTGGTACTTCCGGCGTGCGCCTTCGGCGTACCGATCGGAGGCCGCCGGGTATGCCGCGGTGGCGTCCGGGCTGGCCGAGACGGTCGACGCCGGCCGGACCGTCGAGTCGCACCGGCTCGGCAACCGCCGGATCAAGCTGGGCGACACCCGGATCGGTCAGTGGGTCGCCTGGGAGCGCTACACCCTGTATCTGCGGATGATCCTGTTCCCGGTGATCAACATGACCCACACCGTCGCACTGGCCGCCGTGCTGGTCTTCGGCGGCGGCATGGCCATCCAGGGCTGGATCACCGTCGGTGCACTCACCACGGGTGCGCTGTACATCCAGATGCTGGTCGAGCCGGTCAACATGATGATCCGCTGGTACGACGAGCTCCAGGTCGCCCAGGTGTCACTGGCCCGGCTGGTCGGCGTCCGTGAGGTCGAAGAGGCTGCTGTCGACGGAGGTGCCGAGCCGGACGGCCGGACCGTGAACGCCGACGACGTGCGATTCGGCTATCTGGAGGGGCGCGACGTGCTGCACGGTGTCACCCTGACCGTGCAGCCGGGTGCGCGCGTAGCGCTCGTCGGTCCTTCTGGAGCAGGGAAATCGACGCTCGGCCGGCTGCTGGCAGGCATCTACTCACCGCGGGTCGGTGACATCACCCTGGGTGGTGCAGCCCTCGACGAGATGTCAGCAGAGCAGGTCCGGAGTCACGTTGCGCTGGTGAACCAGGAGCACCACGTGTTCGTGGGCAGCGTTCGCGACAACCTGCGGCTCGCACGGTCCGAGGCGACCGATGCGGACCTGTGGGCAGCGCTGCGATCGGTTGACGCCGATGGTTGGGTCGCCGGGTTCGACAACGGGCTGGACACCGAGGTCGGTTCCGGTGGGGTCTCGCTGACGCCGGCACAGGCGCAGCAGGTCGCACTGGCCAGGCTGGTGCTGGCGGACCCGCACACGCTGGTCCTGGACGAGGCGACCTCGTTGATGGACCCGCGGGCCGCTCGGCACCTGGAGCGCTCGTTGGCAGGCGTCCTCGAAGGCCGGACCGTGGTGGCGATCGCACACCGGTTGCACACCGCCCACGACGCGGACGTGATCGCGGTGGTCGAGGACGGCAAGATCGTCGAGCTGGGCGGCCACGACGAGCTGGTCGATGCTCAGGGCCCCTACGCGGCGCTCTGGCACTCCTGGCACGGTGACCGCTAAAAGCTAAGGGAAAGGGTTGGGGTCGGGAACAAAGGTGTGAGGGTGGTGGCGGTCGCGTCCAGGCGGACCGGCAGCCCCAGCGGTACGGCGAGGTTGGGCGTCTCGTGTCCGACCGCCACCCCCTCCACCATCGGTACGCCGAGTGGCTCGAGCCGCTCCCGGATCACCTCGCCGATCTGATCGTCTCGACTACCGAAGTCACCGACCACTACACCGGTGACCTGATCGAACCACCCGGACCGCAGCAGCTGCGTGAGCAACCGGTCCACCCGATACGGGTATTCATTGGTGTCTTCCAGTACGACGATCCCGTCCGGCCGCACGTGCGTCGGCGTACCGACGCTCGATGCCAGCAGCGCAAGGTTGCCGCCACTCAGGACACCTTCGGCGACACCCTCGACGACTGTGCGACCGCCGCGAGGGGCGAGCAGATCCTTGACGCTCTCCGGCTCGAACAGCAACGCCCGCAGCCGTTCGCGGCCGTCCGCGTCACCCAACTGCTCCACACCGGACGCCACCGGACCAAGGATCGTGACCAGGCCGCGAGCGTTCAGCGGTTCGTGCAGCGCGGTGATGTCGCTGAACCCGATGAACCACTTCGGCACCGCGGCCAGCGCATCAAGGTCGACGTACTCGATCATCCGCTGCACACCGACTCCACCACGGGCGGAGAACACCGCCGCGAACTGCGGGTCCAGCCAAGCGTTCCGGAGATCCTCGGCCCGCGCCTTGTCGTCGGCCGGCAGGTACGGCAGCCGCTCGTGCTGGGTCAGCACCGACGGCATGAGCTCGACGTCGAGCCCCCACCCCTTCAGGTGCTCGACCCCAACCTCCAGCCGCTCGGCCTCCACCCGCCCCGACGGCGCCACCACAGCAACCCGATCCCCGGCCACCAATCGGCGCGGCACCCTCAGCTCATCCACCGGCCAGACGCTACCCCCGCAGACGTGTGCAGCACGACTCCTACCAATCCACCGTGACCGTGGTGCTCTTCGAGACCCCGTTGACGGTGACGCCCAGCTGGACGGTTCCGGGGCGCAGTGCGGTGAGTTGACCCGTTGCCGGGTCGTACGACGCAACCGACCAGAACGGCGCGGTCCGGGCCGAGCCGATGTGGAGCGACGACGAACCCCACCAGTCCGACGACACCGGGAACGCCACTGGGACGTGTCGCCCGTCCTGGATGACTGTGGCCGCCACCGTGCCGGTCTGGCCACGCTGGAGTGACGTCGGCGCGGCGAGCTCGAGCGAGTCCACATGCGGCCGGAGCTCCACCTGGAACCATGAGCGCTCAGGCGCCGACCACGAGCGCTCACCGGCCGGAGCCGCGATGGCCTTCGGGTCGATCCCGACGAGAGCCCAACCGGTGAAGCCACCCGCGTCCGGAGCGGCGGCCGGGCTCTTACCCGAGTTGCCGGTCAGCGGCAGCAGGACGCCGTCGGTCCGGGTCGCTGCGAAGGTGCCCGCGTGCGCCGCCATGTACGCCGCACCCTTACCGGTCGAGGCCCGGAAGTCGGCCAGCCACTTGACGATCATCGCGGCTTCCTTGCGGTCACCCAGCTGCGAGTTCTGCGTCGGCGACGGATCGTCGATCGGGTGGTGCGCCATCACCACGACGTTCTTGATGGTCCGGTCGGTCGCCGCGGAGTCCAACTGCTTGCGCAGGTCGAGGATCTGGTCGAATCCACCGGCCCGCAGCGACCCCAGCGACGAGTCACGCAGGATGAACCGCGTGCCCTTGTGGTCGAACGTGCTGGTCGGTGAGCCGAACACCTTGGTCCACTCCGACAGGTCACTCGGCCCGTACGTCTCATGGTTACCCGGCACGTAGTGCACCGGCACCTTGCCCGCGACCTCTTCGTCGATGATCTGTTTGGCCAGCGCGATATCAGGCCCGAACGCACGGTCGACGAAGTCGCCGTTGATCACCAGGAAGTCCGGATTCTGTGCGAGCGCCTCGCGGATCGTCCGCCGCGCCTGCTTCACGTAGTCCGAGTTCGGGTCGTCGGCGGTGAACTGCGCGTCCGACATCACCGCGAACCGCCACCGACCGCTGCCGGTCACCGTTCCGTCCGTCACGACCATCGGGTCGATCACCTTCGCCGGCGGGGCAACCGTCACCGGCGGCGCACTCCGCACGGTCAGGTCGTCGATGATCATCCGGCCCGAGTACTGCCGCGTCGGGACGGTCTCCACGACATAGATCCGCCAGAACCGCAGCGGCATCGTCAACCCCGGTGGGATGGCGGCCTCGACGTACTTCCAGCCGGTCCAGTCCACCGCCGCCGCGAGGTTGAGTGTCTGCGCAGTCCCGCCGGCCGCGTCGTACGCGTTCGCCCGCAGCCACGCGCCCTTGCCGTCGCCGTAGACCCACGCGCCCAGCTTCTGCGGCTGTCCGGGCAGCGTCTGCTGCGGAGTCTGGGAGAGGTACGCCGCCCTCGTCGCCGTACTGCCCGTGAGTGAGTAGTCGAGCGCGATCGCCTGACCACCGTCGTGCCCAACGGCTGCAGACCGTGACGCCGTCGCAGCACCGACCGGTACGGCGTTCGCCGCCCACTTGGTCACATCGTCCAGCTCGTCCACGACTGTGCTCGCCAGGCCGGAGGTGACACTGAGTTGGGTGCTCAGGGCACCGACCTTGGCCGTGATCACGGTCGAGACCGCGTCGTTGCTCAGCACGTTGACGTCAAAGCCGTTGCCTCGCGCAACCACCTTCACGGCGGCCGGATCGTAGGTCAGCTCGACGTCGCGCGGTTCGATCCAGGTGGAGAAGCCGTCGGCGTCGTACCCGTCGATCTCGAAGAAACCCTTGGAGGATGCGTCGGACAGGGACACCTGCCGGGTCGAGGGTGCGAGGCGAGTCGGGGTACCGAGGACTGTCATCGGGAATCTCCCGTTCGCCGAACCGCGTGCTGCCGTGACCACGACGTCGCCGGCCTTGCGGCCCGTCACCACACCGTGCTGATCGACGCGGACATTGCTGCCGGCGTGCCAGGACGGCGTACCGGAGGCGGGCGCGTAGGTCTCGTCGTACCCGGTGGCGGTGAGGACGCGGCTGAGACCGGTCAGGACGCGGGAGCTGCGGGACAGGTCGCTGTCCGGGCTCTCGGCCGCAGTGCCGACCGCTTCGACGCGGTAGCCCTTCAGTCGACCGGATCCCTTGACGGGCACGAGGCCGACGCCGTTCGGGATCAGTCGTTCGTTGCCGTCGGACGGGTCGTTCACGACCTGCGGCGCCGCCTCGCCGGGAGTCCGGGCCAGCATCGTGGACGAGCCGCCGCCATCCAGGTTGAGCGCATCGTCGGCGCCGAGGCCGATCATCAGCTCACCCATCTCCTTGAGCGACAATCCGCGCGAACCGGTCGCCCGGCCGTCGACCGTCAGCAGGATCATCCGGCTGCCGTCGGCGTCGAACCCGATCGCGGTCCGCGGCGCGAGGTCGGCGTCCGGTACGTCGGCCGGCACCTTGCCGTCCTTCGCGAGCTGGGTGTTGCCGCTGATGCCGACCGCGACGTTCGCCGCGTCGGGGCGCAGGCCGTACTGCACCTCGACCTTGTCACCGACCTGGAAAGCGGTGAGTGCGTCGGCCCCGGCCTCGCGACCGATCAACGCCTGCTCGTTCGCGGCCAGTGGGGTGGCCGCCGGAGTGGTGGCGGAGGACACGACCACGCCATCGCGGAGGATCACCTCGCGCACGGTCGGCAGGCCGTCGACGGTCCTGGTCCGGGCGACGTCACCCCATTGCGGGGTGTAGAGGCCGATGCCGCCCGAGTTGACGCTCGGCGAGTTGAGGTTGGTGAGCTCGAGCTTGGTCGGGCCGTCGGTCGCCGTACCTTGCAGGAAGAGCTGCGCGATCGCGCCGAGACCGTTCGTGCCGATCACCGCGGTGTCGTTGTGGCCTGCGGCCGGCGCGTTGATCAGCTGCCCGGTCCGCTCCACGCCGACGCCGAGCGGCGCGGTGGTGTCGTTGATGTCGAAGAAGTCGCCGTTGACACCGGCGATCGCGCCCTTGCGCGCCAACTGCTGGCTGAGTGGCTGGCCGCCGGAGACCTTGCCGGTATTGACGTAGTCGACGGTGACCCCGTACTTGTCCAGATCGGTCGTGAGGATGTCGCCGCGCTGCCAGCCTTTGGGATCAAGGCGTTCGAACGAGGTGTAGTTGACGCCCGGCGCGACCGGGCTGTCCGCTCGGCTGGTCAGTACGCCGTTCCCGGCGATGCCCGCATCGGGGATGCTCCCGCTCGGCGCGGGATGTGCGACGGCTGGGCCGACCAGGGCACCGGCGAACAGGCCGCCGGCCCCGATGGCAGCGGTCAGCGGACGGAGTAGCGACACAGGAGCCTCCCCAACGGAACGGTCGCGCGCACGACCGGTGACAAACTAACCTCTCCAGCGGGGAACCGGAAGGTCTTTCACCTGCTGTTCAGCGAGGTTGGCTCAGCTCCGGTTGGCTCAGCTCCGGTTGGCTCAGCTGCGGTTGGCTCAGCCCCGGTTGGCGAAGCCGGTCTCGTACGCGACCACGACGGCCTGCACCCGGTCCCGGACCCCGAGTTTGGTCAGCACCCGGGCGACATGCGTCTTGACCGTGGTCTCGGCGACCACGAGCTCCGCCGCGATCTCGGCGTTCGAGAGTCCGCGAGCGATCAACCGCAGTACGTCGAGTTCACGGTCGGTCAACGCGGTGAGCTCCGACGGCAGCGCGGTCGGCTCGGTCGGCACGACGAACTGCTCGACCAGCCGACGGGTGATCGCCGGCTCGATCAGCGAGTCGCCGGTGGCCGCGGCGCGGACGGCCGCGATCAGGCGGGTCGACGGGGAGTCCTTGAGCAGAAACCCGGCCGCACCAGCGCGCAAGGCCCGGTAGACGTACTCGTTCTGGTCGAACGTCGTCAGCACGATGATCGTCGGTGGGTTCGGGTGCCGGCGGATCTCCTCGGTCGCGGACAGCCCGTCGAGCTCGGGCATCCGGATGTCCATCAGGATCACGTCCGGCTCGACCAGCTGGGACTGCCGGATCGCCGCCGTACCGGTGTCGGCCTCGGCGACCACCTCGATGTCGCCCTCGGCCTCCAGGATCACCCGGAAGCCGGTACGCACGAGGGTCTGGTCGTCGGCGACGAGCACGCGGATCACACGGTGATTGTGCCCTCATCCGGACGGCGACCGCGTCATCCTCACGGAGGACGGCCGGTCCCGAGAATCGTCCTTGCGCCAGACGAGGACGACGTACGCCGAAATCTACCTTCGCTGCATGGGTCATCCGGGCCCGCAGCGAAAGGACAGTCCGATGAACGAGATCTTCAAGGGAATCCGGCCCCTCGACTACGTATTGGCCGGCGTACTGACCGCAGTGGGTGTGTTCCTGATGGTCGAGAACACGTCCGCCGGGTCGAGCTCAGACCTCGCCCACCCGCTCTCGACGACCACCTGGGCGATGATTCCGGCGTTCCTGCTGGTCACGCTGCCGATCCTGTGGCGGCGGACCAACATCCTCGGGGTCATCGGAGTCACCACCGTCACCACACTGGCCCACGTCCTCGCGTTCGGCTGGGTCACCCGGTGCGGCGTGGTCCTCCCGCTGGCATTCGCCCTCGCGTACGGCGTCGCCCGGTTCGCCGGCGCCCGTCTGAACCACGTGATCGGGCTGGCCGGCATCGTCGTACTCCTGGTCGTGATGCTGGCCAGGGACGCGTCGATCGACACGATCTGGAACGGCCTGATGGTTGCCCTTCCGGGCACTGCACTCTTCTACGGCATCGGTCTGCTCGTGCAGAATCGAGTCACCAAGCAGTCCGCGAGCCTGGCGTCGGCCGACCAGCGCCTGGCCGCCTGAGCGATTGCTGCGAGTAGGAGCCTGCGATGAATGCGATCCAGCAGCAGACGAGTCGCGGTATGCAGTCGAGTCGACGGATCAAGCCTGTCGACTGGCTCCTTGCGGGCGGGCTCACCGCGCTCGGTGTGGCGCTGATGCTGGAGAACGTGAACATGCCGGATGCCGAGGTGAGCAAGGCCATCGCGGAGGGGTCGATGGCTCACGCGATGAGCTCGCACTCGGTCTGGATGATCCCGGTGTTCGCGGGGGCCACGATTCCGGTGCTCTGGTGGCGGCGAGGCATCCTCGCCGTCACCGGTGTCTCGATCGCGGTGATGGTGTTGCACGACGTCCTGTTCGGGTGGGTGACCCGCTGCGGTGCGGGCCTCCCACTCGTCTTCGTGCTGACGTTCCTCGGGGCGCTGACGGTCAAGCGGGCCGCGGCGTGGATCGTCTGCGGGCTCAGCGTCGTACTGACCAGCGTCGTGTTGGTGGTCGACGCGACCACCGGCCCGACCGTCATCGCGCTGGCCGCGCCGGTCGTTCTGATCGTGTTCGCGGTTGGCCTGGCGGCTCGGCATCGCAGCGCGATGAACCAGGAATTGGCGATCCGCGAGGAGGAGCTGCGGCAATTGCGGGACGAGCGTGCTGCTCTCGAGGTTGCGGACGACCGGGCTCGGCTGTCCCAGCAGCTTGACGGGTTGTTGCAAGACCGGCTTGGTGAGTTGACGACGGCGGCGGAGTCGGCAGACGGTCTGCCGCCGGCTGAGGCCAAGGCGGTGCTGGAGTCGATCGAGTCCGGCAGTCGGCAGACGCTCGACGACATGCGGGAGATCGTTGGCCTGCTGCGTGGTGACGATGTGGCGTTGGCGCCGACGCCGACAGTCGCACACCTCGATACCTTGCTCGCCCGGCTGCGGACGGCTCACTCGCGGTTGAGCGTGACGGGGGATCCGCGCGCACTGCCGGCGACTGTCGAGCTTTCGGCGTACCGGATCGTCGAGCACCTCATCACCGCGCTCGCCGATCAGGCTGATGCTCCGATCGAGGTCGCGGTGCGGTTCGAGGCGGACGCTCTCGAGATCCGGGTGAACGGGCAGGTGGGTGAGAGCGCCGACCTGAAGGCGGCCGTCGTACGGGCGAAGGAGCGGGCCCGGTTGCTCGGGGGTTCGCTCGAGGTGAAGGTCAGCAAGGGCCGGGCCGGGGCCGTCGCGCAACTACCGGTTGTCGGCTGATCCGAGGTGACGGCCGTGCGGAGGCTCGAGCAGGTGGGGATCGCGGTGACGGTTGCCGCCGCGGTCGCGGTGCCAACTGCGGTGCACGGCTGGCCTACGACCCTGCTCGGCAACGTCTTCACGGCAATGCTGATGTGCTGCGGGCTCACGCTGATCTGGTGGCGGACCCATCCACGGATCGTCGCGCTGCTCGGCGGTCTGTTCCTGCTGGTCCCGGCGATCCTCGGCAACTACGGGTGGTTTCCGGACACCACGTTCGCCATCGTTGCGCTGCTGACGGTGGTGGCCGCGCTGGGGTGGTCCGGCCGTGCGGCCTGGGTGGTTGCGGTGGGGCTGGTCGTGTATCTGTCGGTGCTGTGGTGGGTTCTCGGCGACACCAGTGAGGTTGCGCTGGTGATGTTCAGCGTGCCCAGCTTCCTGGCCGGCACCGTCTTACGGCTTCGTCGTGAGGCGGCCCTCGAGCTCGCGCGCAGGGGACGCGAGCTCGAGGAGGAACGCGAGCTGTTCGCGGAACTCGCCGTACGGCACGAGCGGACCCGGATCGCGTCCGAGCTGCACGACATCGTCGGGCACGCGATCAGCGTGATGGTGATCCAGGCCGCGGCCGGGCAGCGGTTGATCGATCGCGATCCGGTCAAGGCGCAGCAGGTCTTCTCGGGGATCGCGGAGTCGGCGCGGCAGGGTCAGGACGACCTGCAGCGGCTCGTCGAGTTGCTCGGCGGGACCGAGGTGAGCGGGCCGGATCTGTCGCTGATCGACGAGGTGGTGACGCGGGCCGCTCGGGGCGGACTCGATGTGTCGTGCCGCTTCGAAGGCGAACGCGACGGCCTGGCCGCACCGACGGCCCACGTCGCCTTCCGCGTAGTGCAGGAGAGCCTGACGAACGCATTACGGTACGCGCCGGGAGCCGCCGTACGAGTCCTGGTCAACGGCGCCGGCCGCAGCCTCACCGTCAGCGTCGAAAACGACCACGCAAGCCGCGAACACCCCCGCCTGTCCGGCACCGGCCGCGGCCTCATCGGCCTCCGAGAACGCATCCAAGAACAAGGCGGTCGACTGGTCGCCGGCCCGATCCCCGGCGGCGGCTGGCGAGTAGAAGTAACCCTGCCAACCCCCAAACGCCGAGCCCACCGCCCCTGACCCCCGCTTCCTCACCCACCCCCCTGACCCCCGCCACTCACCCCGTCCCCCGCCGATCCACAGTTTCAGGGGCCGGCCCCTGAAACTGTGGGTGGCCCGCTCGTATGCCGGTGCGCAACCCACCATTTCAGGGGCCGACCCCTGAAATGGTTCCGGGGAGCGGGGGGCGTACCGCGGGGGGTGGGGTGGGGTGGGGTGGGGTGTTAGTTGGTGCTTACTGGGCGGCCGGCGGTTTGCCAGGCGTGCATGCCGCCGTCGAGGTTGATGGCTTCGCGGCCGACGGTGTTGAGGAACTGGGTGGCCATGCTGGAGCGGCCGCCGACGGCGCAGACGCAGAGGATCTTCTGGTCCAGTGGCACCTCGCCGACCCGCTCCTGCAGCTGACCGAGCGGGATGTGGTTGGCACCGTCGATGTGCCCGCGGTCCCACTCGTCCGGCTCGCGGACGTCGAGCACGAACGCCTCCGCCAGCAACGCGTCGTCGAGCTCGGCCACGACGACCGACGGGATGTCCTGATTCTGAGCCATGTGACAAGCATGTCAGATGACCGGGCGGCCATCATGCACACCGTTCACCCGCGCTACCAGCGGTCTTACTTCAAGAGCTTCGACAGGCGCCGGTCGGCCAGCGGCTTGCCGCCGGTCTGGCAGGTCGCGCAGTACTGCAACGAGGAGTCGGCGAAGCTCACTTCACGGACGATGTCCCCGCAGATCGGGCACTTCTGGCCGGTCCGGCCGTGCACCCGCAGCCCGGACTTCTTCTCCGACTTCAGGTCCTGAACGGCGAGGCCGGCCGAGCGATTCACCGCGTCCTGGAGGGTCTCGCGCATGGCGTCGTACAGGATCTTCAGCTCGTCGGCGGACAGGTTCGACGCGGGTTTGAACGGGCTCATCTTCGCGACGTGCAGGATCTCGTCGGAGTAGGCGTTGCCGATGCCGGCGATGACCGACTGGTTCCGCAGCACGCCCTTGAGCTGGACCCGGCCCTCGCGCTTGAGGATGTCGCCGAACTCCTCGAGCGTCAGCGTGAACGGATCCGGCCCGAGCCTGGCGATCCCGGGGACCTCGGCGGGATCGCGCACCACGTAGACCGCGAGCTTCTTCTGCGTGCCGGCCTCGGTCAGGTCGAACCCGGAGCCGTCGTCCAGCACGGTCCGCAGCGCGATCGGGCCCTTCCCCGGCCGCACCAGCGTGGTGGACTGCTCCTCTTTCCACCGCAGCCACCCGGCGCGGGCCAGGTGGATCACCAGGTGCACGCCCTGCGCGGAGATGTCCAGGAACTTGCCGTGCCGCTGCACATCGTCGATCAGCAGCCCGACCATCGCCGAGATCGGCGGATCGTACGTCTTCAACGCACTGATCGCGGTGATATCGGCGCGCACGAACGCCCGGCCGACGGCTCGCTCCCGCAGGAACACCGCCAGCGACTCCACCTCCGGCAACTCAGGCACCCACCTAGTGTGCCTGACGCCAGGGACAGTTCGGGAGGATCACCCATGGAGGCTGGTTGACCGAACGGCTACCGTCGGTAGGAACACAGAGGAGGTCCCCCCATGGGATTCGTCAAGACGTTGGTGAAGGGCGCCGTCGTCGCCACAGTGGCTCGGGTCGCGCAGCGTGAGCTGAGCAAGCCGGAGAACCAGCGGAAGATCAAGGAAGCCTTCCAGAAGGTCCAGCAGCGGCGCGCAGCTCACTAGTTCGGCCTGTGTGCCTGCGGCGTGTAGGTGGAAGGAAGGTCCAGCAGCGGCGCGCAGCTCACTAGTCGCCGCACTAGAGCGGCTTGTGCGCCTGCAGCGTGTAGGTGGCTGGTAGACGTTCCGGGTTGTCGGTGAGACGCCACTCACCGGCAGCATCCTCGGTCATCAGGCCGGGGAGGGCGTTCCACGGCGCGCTGTCGTGCTCGGCGAGCGACCCGAAGGTCAGACCGGCGGTCTGGAGCGCGGTGATGATCTCGGCCAGACCATGGTTCCACTCGTGGCTGAGGTTCTCGGTGAAGACGACGTCGGTGTCGACGTATGTCCCACCGGCGTCGAACACGATGCCCGCCTCGGTCTCGAAGTACGGGTACTTCAGCAGCGGACCGGCATCGGTCTCGCCCAGCGCCCACAGCATCGGGTGACCTTCGCGGATGAAGAGCCGTCCACCGGGCTTCAACAGCCCGGCGACGGTGTGCGCCCACCGCTGGATGTCGGGGAGCCAACAGATCGCACCGATCCCGGTGTAGACCAGGTCGTACGACGAAGCACCCAGCGTCTCGACCGCGTCGTACGCATCGGCGACGTGGAAGTCCACGGTCAACCCGAGCCTGTCCGCGAGTGCCTGCGCCTGCTCGATCGCGGGTGGCGAGAAGTCCAGGCCGCTCATCTTGGCGCCCAACCGCGCGAGCGAGACCGTGTCCGTGCCGATGTGGCACTGAAGGTGCACCCCACGCAACCCCGTGATGTCACCCAGCAGTGGAGCGTCGAACCGCACGACCCCACTGAGGAACGCCGGGTCCTCCTCGAAGGACGCCACCTGATAGCCCGGGGACGCCACGTGCGCAGGCACGCGCTCGTCCCAGCTGGCCCGATTCACTTCCCGGTAATCCGCCACCTCCGAACTGTCCCACGCCTGGTCCGCCGAGCGCCTGCCCTTTTGCCCTCAGGGGCAGTGGCGGTAGTTGGGGGGTAGAGCAAACTCCACCCTGAGGGAGGTGGCAGCGCGACTGTGCGCGGGAGCCTGCGCTGATGTGCTGGAGCACATGAGCCAGGTATTGAATCGGGCGCGGATCCACGACATCGACGCGCTGCGCGGTTTCGCCCTCCTGGGCATCCTGATCGTCAACATCACCTTCGCCGCCTCCGGCTATCCGATCCACGTCGCCGAGGACCCGGCGTACTCGTCGGGGCTCGACCACGCGGTGACCTGGTTGGGCGCGGCGTTCGTCGACATGAAGTTCTACCTGATGTTCTCGTTCCTGTTCGGCTACAGCTTCCAGTTGCAGATGGAGGCGGCGCAGCGGGCCGGAGCGGCCTTCAAACCACGCATGCTGCGGCGGCTGGCCGGCCTGTTCGTGATCGGCGGTCTGCACGCGATCTTCCTGACCACCGGGGACATCCTCAGCGTCTATGCGCTGATCGGCCTTGTTTTGCTGGCGATGCGGCGAGTGAAGGACCGGACCGCGCTGATCGCCGCCGGCGCGATTTACGTCTACCTGTTCGTCACGCTGGCCGCTGCGGCGATGTTCGTCGACACCTCGGCGATCCTCGACCCCACTTCGGCGGTCGCGGCCGCACAGCAGACTGCTACGAACCTGGCCGGCTCGTTCGGCGACATCATCGGTGAACACCTCCGCGCGCTGCCGACGTTCGGCCTGGCTCAGCTCACAGTGCAAGGCCCGACCACACTGGCCGTCTTCCTACTCGGCATGGTGGCCGGTCGGCGCCGGCTGCTCGCCAACCTCACCGGCCGCGAGGCAGTCCTGCGGCTGATGCAGCTGGTTGGCTTCCCGATCGGCATCGTCGGCGGGGTCATCTACGCATCCACGGGCGGTAACAACGACACAGGCGCCGTGCTGATCAGTGTGATGACCGCGCCGTTCCTAAGTGCGGCGTACGTCGCGACCGTGCTGCGGATCATGCACTCCGACCGAGGACAGGACGTACGGCGCCTCTTGGCTCCGGCCGGACGGATGGCCCTGTCCAACTACCTCGGTCAGTCGGTCGCAATGATGCTGATCTTCACCGGCGTCGGCCTTGGCCTCGTGGGTCAGGTGTCGCCCTTGGAGACCACTGGCATCGCGGTCGGGGTCTTCGCCCTGCAGGTGCTGCTGAGTCACATTTGGCTGGCCCGCTTCGGCTACGGCCCGGTCGAAGGTGTCCTGCGCGCAGTCACCAACGCCGCTGCTCCCACCTGGAAGCGGAAGCTCGCCAGCGCCTGACCGACGCACGCGAGCGGATATCCCTACCCCTGCAGGGATATCCGCTCGGGTGGTTCAGGCTGCGTGGCGGCCGTGGTGAAGCCGGGCGAGTCGGATCGAGTGAACGGTCGCGGTGGTCCCGGCGGGCTTGTGGTTGAAGGGCTCGGCCGACGCGCCAAGGGCGAGCAGGTCGAGCTTGGTCCGGGCCACGTCGCGGTCGTCAGCCACCCAGCTGCCGTCCCGACCGGTGCTGAGACCGGTGGAATTGCGCCTGTTGCTGATCTCCAGAGCCGCGATCACGGCCAGTATGAGGACTACGAAAACGATGTATCCGGTCATGGCAGTAATCATGCTACCAATCAGATACAGCCACCACTGGCACTATTGACATACTTCCACAAATTCCTGCCATACTGTTCGCATGCTGCAGAAGATCGCGGTGGTCCTGATGGAGGACGTCGCCCTGTTCGAGTTCGGGGTGCTGTCGGAGGTGTTCGGGATCGACCGGACCGACGACGGTGTGCCCGCGTTCGATTTCAAGGTGTGCTCGACCCGCCCGGGAGAACCCCTGCGGACGAGCAGCCACTCCCACGTCGTCGCGCCGTACGGGCTGGAAGAGCTCGAGACCGCCGACCTGATCGGCGTCCCGGCGACCACCTGGCGGGACGCGTACGACGAACGCATCCTGGCCGCGCTGCGCAAGGCCGAGGCCCGCGGCGCGATCCTGCTGACGGTCTGCTCCGGCGCCTTCGTGCTGGCCGCAGCCGGACTGCTCGACGGACGGCCGTGTACGACGCACTGGCGGTACGTGAAGCTGTTCAACGAGCTGTACCCGACCGCCAAGCTGGATGCGGACGTGTTGTTCGTCGACGACGGCAACATCATCACGAGCGCCGGCACCGCGGCCGGTATCGACGCCTGCCTGCACCTGGTCCGCCGCGAGCTCGGTAGCGCGGTCGCCACCCGCATCGCCCGGCGGATGGTGGTCCCACCGCAGCGCGACGGCGGCCAACGCCAGTACGTCGAGGTCCCGGTCCCGGAGTCGTCCGGCGAGAGCCTGCAGCCGGTGCTCGACTGGATGGTCGACAACCTGACCATCGAGCACACCGTGCCGGCGCTGGCCCGGCGCGCGCAGATGTCGGAGCGGACGTTCGCCCGGCGCTTCGTCGCCGAGACCGGGACGACTCCGCTGAAGTGGGTCACCACCCAGCGGGTGCTGCGCGCACGGACGCTCCTCGAGCAGACCCGGATGGGTATCGAGCAGATCGCCTCCGAGTCAGGGTTCGGTACGGCGGCACTGCTGCGACACCACTTCCGCCGCGTCGTCGGCGTACCCCCGCAGGACTACCGCCGGACGTTCCAGACTGCCGGCTAATACTTGACAGCGGATACTCTCGGCCTAATACTCGATTTCGAGTACTTGAGATCGAGGAGGATCGCCATGGCCAAGCGGAAGGTCGCGAATCCGCTGGCGTTCGCCGTGCTCGGCTGCTTGAGCGAGCGGTCGATGCACCCGTACGAGATCTCCACGATGCTCCGGTCCCGCGGCAAGGACGGGAGCATCAAGGTCAACTACGGCTCGCTCTACTCGGTCGTCGCCGCACTGGAGAAGAACGGCTTCATCGAGGCGATGGAGACCGTCCGCGAGGGCAACCGCCCCGAGCGGACGATCTATCGGATCACCGAGGCCGGCAAGGCCGAGTTCACCGACTGGCTGACCGAGCTGGTCGGGACGCCGTCGCGCGAGTTCCACCCGCTGGAGGCCGGTCTTTCCTACCTCGCCGGCCTGTCGCCCGACCGGACGGTCGAGCTGCTGGAGCAGCGGGCGAAGGCTGTCGACGCGGAGATCGAGCAGATCAGCGCGATGCACGAGCACATGGCGTCGATGGAGTTCCCCAGGATCTTCTGGGTGGAGTCGGAGTTCCGGCTCGCGTTGCTGCAGGCGGAGTCGGCGTACGTCCATCAACTGACCGAGGAGATCCGCGCGGACTCCCTCGGTGGGTCCGCGTTCTGGCGCAAGGCGTGGAAGCTCTTCGAGGCGGAGGGCATCACGCCGAGCGAGCAGCTCAAGGACCCGGTCAAGTATTTCGGTACGGAGTTCGCCTGGATGAAGGCGGTCCCACCGGAAGCCCGATAAGTACGGCCCTCGACCCACGGTGCGGCAACACCAGGGTCAAGGGCCGCGGTTCCTCGAGTCGGTCCGAAGACCTGGCACCCAAGGCGCACTCATCAGGATAGCCAGGTCGGACCGACTCCCCATCACAGCAAAGGGAGTCTGATGTCCACGCATGCCCTGGAAGCGATCGATCTGGTCAAGACCTATCCGGCCGGTCGCAAGAAACCACCACTCCGCGCGCTCGACGGATTGAGCTTCAGTGTGCCGGCAGGCGTCGTACTCGGCCTGCTCGGGCCGAACGGCGCCGGCAAGTCCACCACCGTCAAGATCCTCACCACGCTGTCCCGGGCCGATTCCGGTACGGCGAGAGTCGCCGGGTACGACGTTGCCCGCGAGCAGGACCTGGTCCGGCGGTCGATCGGGTACGTCCCGCAGAAGTCGAGTTCCGATCCGATGGCCACCGGGATCGAGAACCTCGTCCTGAGCGGGCGGATCTACGGCCTGTCCCGGCAGCAGGCGGCTGAGCGAGCGGCCGAACTGCTCGCGCGCTTCGACCTCACCGAGGCCGGTGGGCGGGCCGTCAAGACCTACTCCGGTGGGATGCAGCGCAAGCTCGACGTCGCACTCGGTCTGGTGCATCGGCCGTCGGTGCTGTTCCTCGACGAGCCGACCACCGGTCTCGATCCGGAGGCACGGGCCGACCTGTGGAACGAGGTCGGCCGGCTGTCAGGAGACGAAGGCCTGACGGTGTTGCTCACCACGCACTACCTGGAAGAGGCCGATCGGCTGGCTGATCAGTTGGCCATCGTCGACCACGGCAAGATCGTTGCCGAGGGCACCCCGGAATCCTTGAAAGCTGAGCTGCGTGGTGACTCCGTGCAGGTCGAGCTGGTCTCGCCGGACACCGACGGAGGGATCCGACGGTTGCTGGGTCACTTGCCGGGGGTCGGTGAGATCGTTGTCGAGGGCAACATCCTGCGGGCGCGGGTCGACCACGGTGCGACCGCGGTTCCCGCTGTACTGGGAGCCCTTGAGGACAAGGCGATTCCGGTGTCGGCGGTGACTGTTTCACGGCCGTCGCTCGACGATGTGTATCTGCGGTACACGGGTCGGTCGTTCAAGGTTGCTTCGCAGGAGAAGGAGGCGGCGTGATGAGTATCGCGACTGTGCCCGGTGGGTTTGTTGCCCACACGCGCTTTATCACGGGTCGATGGCTGCGGGCGTCGTACCGACAGCCTGCACTGATCGCGTTCACGTTGATCCAGCCGGCGATCTGGTTGCTGCTGTTCGGCCAGCTGTTCAAGGGGATTGTGAACCTGCCGGGGTTCAGCAACTCGTCGTACATCGCGTTCCTGACGCCGGGGATCGTGATGATGACGGCGCTGATGACGAGCGGCTGGAACGGTACGACGTTCATCGCCGACATGGAGCGTGGGGTGATGGACCGGATGCTGGCGTCGCCGGTCAGCCGCGGCGGGTTGATGGCGGGGCAGTTGGTCAGCAACGCCACGAACACGGTGATCCAGACGATCCTGGTCTTCGCGATCGGGTTCGCCGCGGGCGCGCGGTATCAGGGTGGCGTGGCCGGTTACCTCGTGACGATCGGGGTGGCGATGCTGGTCGGGGTCGCGTTCGGTTCGCTGTCGAACGCGGTCGCGCTGCTGACCCGGGAACAGACGGCACTGATCGGCATCTCGCAGTTCGTCTCGCTGCCGCTCACGTTCATGTCGTCGATCATGATCGACCCGAAGGTGGCACCCCACTGGGTGAACGTCGCCGCCCGCTTCAACCCGGTCGACTGGGCCGCCATCGCCGCCCGCCAAGCCCTCGCCGCCAACCCCGACTGGCCCTCGGTCCTCCGCCACAGCGCCTACTTGCTGGCGTTCACGCTGATAGTCGGCTGGCTCTCCACCCGGGCCTTCCGCACGTACCAGCGCTCAGTCTGAGCCCGCTAGTGCGTTCGCGTACCAGGGCTTGATCACGCCGTCGATCAAGGCGAGGCGTTCGTCGAAGGGGAGGAAGGCGGACTTCATGGCGTTGATGGCGAACCAGCGGAGGTCGGTGAGGTCGTAGCCGAAGGCCTCGGCGAGGAGGGCTAGTTCGCGGCTCATCGACGTACCGCTCATCAGGCGGTTGTCGGTGTTGACGGTGACGCGGAAGCGAAGTTTGGTGAGGAGGCCGATCGGGTGGTCGGCGATCGAGGCGGCGGCGCCGGTTTGGAGGTTGGAGCTCGGGCACATCTCCAGGGGGATCCGGCGGTCCCGGACGTACGCCGCGAGCCGCCCGAGCTCGGCCTTCTCACCGGCTTCGTCGTACGTGATGTCGTCGATGATGCGTACGCCGTGGCCGAGCCGGTCGGCGCCGCACCACTGGATCGCCTGCCAGATCGACGGGAGCCCGAACGCCTCGCCGGCGTGGATGGTGAAGTGCGCGTTCTCGCGCTGCAGGTACTCGAACGCGTCCAGATGCCGGGTCGGCGGGTATCCCGCCTCCGCGCCGGCGATGTCGAACCCGACCACACCCGCGTCCCGATAGGCGACCGAGAGTTGCGCGATCTCCATCGACCGCGCCTGGTGCCGCATCGCGGTGAGCAACTGCCGCGCGACGATCGGCCGCTCCGCGAGCGCCATCCCCTCCTCGAAGCCCTCCCGCACCGCGTCCACCACCTGCTCGAGGGTCAGACCGGCCGTCAGGTGCTGCTCCGGCGCGTACCGGATCTCGGCGTACACGACCCCGTCCGCGGCCAGATCCTGCACGCACTCGCTCGCCACCCGCTTGATCGCGGCGGCGTTCTGCATCACCGCGACCGTGTGGTCGAACGTCTCCAGATACCGCTCCAGCGACCCCGAGTCCGCCGACTCGACGAACCATTCACCCAATTCACGCGCGTCCGTCCGCGGCAACACATGCCCGATCTCCCGCGCGAGCTCCACCACCGTCTCCGGCCGCAACCCACCATCGAGGTGGTCGTGCAACAGAACCTTCGGCGCCGCGGAAAGCTGCTCGGGAGTGATCATGCAAGCCATGATCGCACCGTGAAACGGCTCGAAACTGTCGGCGCGGTCAGTCAGCATGGGTGGGTGAGTACACACCGGGGTGAGCTCGGGGAGTTTTTGAAGGCGCGGCGGGCGCGGGTGTCGCCTGCCGAGGTCGGCCTGCCCGCCGGCGGACGACGTCGTACGCCGGGACTGCGCCGCGAGGAGCTGGCTCAGCTCGCCGGGGTCGGCGTGACTTGGTACACCTGGCTCGAGCAAGGCCGACCGATCAAGGCGAGCGTGCAGGTTCTCGATGCGGTTGCCGCGACGCTGCGGCTCACCTCGATCGAGCGTGAGCACCTCTACCGCCTGGCCGAGGCGACGCCGTCGCGTCCACCGGGGTCGACCGAGTGTGCGAGCGAGATCGTCTTCGGCGAGATCCTCGACGCACTCGACCCCTTGCCGGCGTTGATCACGAACACCCGGTTCGACATCATCCGGAGCAATGCGGCGTACGGCGATCTCTTCCACAACTGGCATGCGGTGTCGTGCATCCACAGGAATCTGCTCTGGTGCGTGATCACGGAGCCGACCGCCCGGCAGCAGTTGCTGAACTACGACACCGAGGTCCCGTATCTGGTCGGCCGCCTGCGATCGGCGTACGGCGAACACGTCGGCGACCCCGATTGGGAGACCGACCTGGAGCGGCTGCGGGGGGTGAGTCCCG
Source organism: Kribbella sp. NPDC055071 (assembly GCF_053608045.1). Classification (NCBI taxonomy): domain Bacteria; kingdom Bacillati; phylum Actinomycetota; class Actinomycetes; order Propionibacteriales; family Kribbellaceae; genus Kribbella; species Kribbella sp. NPDC055071. The sequence continues at coordinate 88,922 of NZ_JBSGUS010000023.1, read as the reverse complement.
AGTTCGCCCGGCTGTGGGCGCAACACGAGGTCGCCGCCTGCTCACCGCGACCGCGGCACGTGGTCCATCCCATCGCCGGCGAACTGCGCTTCACGGTCACCGAGTTCGCGCTGCCCGCGCACCCGGACCTGATCCTGTTCATCGAGACACCGGCGGACGAGGAGACGCGCAACCGACTGCCGCTGACCCGACTGGCTCAGCGCGATTCGGACGGCCCGGTCGGCGTACGCCAGGTGGTCAAGCAGAACGGGTGACCGGCCGGATCCAGGAAGACCCGAAAGGCTCTCGGGTCAGGCTGTACGGCGGTCGGTGTGGCGCCGGCCTCGATCACGCGCGCCTGCTCGGCATCCAGGTCAGCGGCCATGAAGTCCAGGTGACACTGCTGCGGTACGCGCGGATCCGGCCACGTCGGCTCCCGATAGTTCAGATCGCGCTGGAAACCGAGGCTGAACGCATCGAACCGCAGCTCCACGAACGTCTCGTGGACGACGGCCAGCTCCCCACCCGCGACCCGCTGATAGAACTCGGCCAGCTCCAACGGGTCAGGGCAGTCGAGCATCGGCCCCCAGAACGGCGCTGCCACGTGACACGGCCTCCCTGCCGGTTGTCGCCGTACGGACGTCAGGGCTCGATCGGGCGGCGGACTCGGCGGATCAGGCTCTGGTCGGCGAACTGACCGACCCGGTACGTCGACCAGCCGTCAACGGTCGCGGCGACCGCGCCACCGAGGAGGGGCACGCGACGGGTGACCGTGAGCGCCATCCGCTTGCCGCTGATCCGGGCGATCAGCTCGGCGACCACCTCACCGGAGATCTGCCGATCGAGCTCCGGGTCGAAGACCGGCGCCGTCGCGATCGCCAGCGGCGACGTCACCAGGCTGGACTTCTTCAGCCGATCGGTCACACCGTCCTCGCCGAGCAGGCACGTGATCACGGCGGTCCGGACGCGCGGATCGTCGAGGTCGAACCCGCGCAGGTGCGCGATCGACGCGACCATCCGGGCCTGGACCACGGCGATACCGGTCAGGTTGGCGGGCAGGGCGACCGGGAGCGTGATCAGGCCGCCGATGCTGGTCACGAAGCCTTGCACCCCGGCCAGGCGGATGTGCTGGTCGATCACGGCGTCGATGGCGAGCTCCGGATCGCCACCGGCCTTGGCCAGCTTGTTGTCCGCGATCCGCTCCGCGCCGGGGAACCGCTGGTATCCGTCGATCGCGATCTCGAGAATCTGACGCAGCACGCCTCCGGCCGCCTGCGGCGCGAACCGCTGCGCGGCGGGCGCGAGACTGCTGGCGACAAACCTGGCTACTCCGGCCACGGTGCTCCTTCCCGCCCGTCCCCACGCGTTGAGCCCGGGCGTGCTTCAACTCTACGTGGCTCCGGTGCCCCCGCCACTCGGGAGAAACCCCGGGTGTTCCCTGGAGCTTTCACACCACCCGGCTGCTCTCCTCCTCCTGCGCTCACACCGCCTCGCTCGTCCCGCGCTGCCCTGCTGCTCTGGTCCAGGACAGCTGTGGTCCAGGATGGGGGTGTGCCTGTCGAGCCAGCTGCTTCTGTGTGGGAGTTTCCGCCGGTCGGGGTCGCCGGCGCGAGCGACGTGGTCGCGGGTGGTGCGGATCTGGCTCCCGGGACCGTGCTGGCGGCGTACCGGCGGGGCCTGTTCCCGATGCCCGATCACCGGGGCTCGGTGCTGTGGTGGTCGCCGGTCGATCGCGGCGTGATCGAGGTGGCCGGGTATCGGCCGACGCGGACGATGCGGCGGGCGCGGGGGAAGTTCGAGATCCGGGTGAACACGGCGTTCGATCAGGTCATCCGCGCGTGTGCCGACCCGCGCCGGCCCGGGTCGTGGATCGACGCCGGGATCATCGCGTCGTACACGGAACTGCACCGGATGGGTTGGGTGCATTCGGTCGAGGCATGGGACGGTGACGAGCTCGCGGGCGGGCTGTACGGCGTCGCGATCGGCGGGCTCTTCGCCGGTGAGTCGATGTTCCACCACCGGACGGATGGGTCGAAGGCTGCTGTGGCCGGGCTGATCGAACTGCTGGACGACGAGTACGCCGAGGGTCGCGTCCTCGACATCCAGTGGGTCACCGATCACCTCGCCACTCTTGGCGCGATCGCGATTCCGCGCGAGACCTATATTCAGCGGGTCACGAAGGCTGTGCAGCTGCCGCTGCCTGCGGCGTTCAGCTGACACCCACGAACGCGGCCATCTGCCGGGCGGCCGCCGCGAAGAACTCGTCCGCGGGATCCATCGACCCGACCAGCTGACCGAACAGCTCGAAGCTGATCATCCCGAACAGCTGCGTCCACACGATCATCATCCGCAGCAGGATCGGCGGTGGTACGAGCGGCGCCAGCGCGGCCAGCACCTTCACCTGCTCGGCCAGTACGCCGTCCGGCTCGGGCGCGTCCTCGGGTTGGGTCAATCGCCCTACCTGCTGGGCCTGCTGCAGCAGCGCGAGGATCACCAGCGGCACTCGGATCGCCGGCTGAATCGTCGTCTGCGGAGCTTGATAGCCCGTCACGGGCGATCCGTAGATGAGCGCGTACTCCTGCTGATTCGCCCGCGCCCAATCGCGAACGGCGGCGAACACAGCCATCCAGGTCCGCAACGGGTCCCAGTCGTCCGGCACCTCGCCCCCACCAACCGCGAACGCGGCACCCGACTTCACCGCGGCTGACTCGGCCGCCGCACCTAGAGCGTCGTACGCGTCGATGATCAGGGCGGTCAGCAGGTCGTCGCGGCTCGGGAAGTACCGGTACAGCGCGGACGACACCATCCCGAGCTCGCGGGACACGGCGCGCAGCGACAGCCCGGCCGGTCCTTCCGTCGCAAGCTGCCGCCGGGCGGCTGCCTTGATCTCGTCGGTCAGCTCGGCCCTGGCTCGGTCGCGTGCGGTACGTCCGGCGTTCATGACTGCCAGTGTGCCACAAAACCGAGAGCAGTGCTCTTGACAGTGAGCAGAGCTCTGATGTTCACTGATCACAACAGAGAGCACCGCTCTCTAAACAGACTTCAAGGAGTACGACGATGCCGGAGTACAAGCAGACCTACGACAGCAAGCGGGTGTTCACGGGCGGCGAGGGCAGCATGCGCGCGATGAACGGGATCGTGGCCGGCCTCACCAACCTCGGCATCAGCCTGATGGGCAGCCGGGTCCTGTCGGTCCGCGGCCGCAAGAGCGGCGAGTGGCGCAGCAACCCCGTCAACCTGCTCGTCCTGGACGGCCAGCGCTACCTGACCGCCCCTCGCGGCCACACCCAATGGGTCAAGAACCTCCGCGCCACCCAGGAAGGCCAACTCCGCATCGGCCGAACCGTAGAAACCTTCCGCGCCGAAGAACTCCCCGACGCCGACAAACTCCCCGTCCTCCGCCTCTACCTGAAGAAGTGGGCCTGGGAAGTAGGCACCTTCTTCAGCGGCGACGTCACCAAGAACTCCCCCGACGAAACCCTCCACCGCATAGCCCCCGGCGTCCCCATCTTCAAAATCCACACAGCCTGACGTCGGGATCAGGCTCCGGTAGGCTCGACCGACTGGCCGGCTAGGTCTCGTCCGGCTTGCTGGCGGGGGGAACGGTCTGGGCCCACTCGGCCCACTCGCCGAGGGCGGCGTAGAGCTTGATCCCGGCCTCGATCGCGACTCGCAGCGCCTGCGTCTGCGGGCTGTTGCCGAACTCGCCGCGGTCCTTGGCCTCGGCGTACTGCCGGTACTGCGCGGCGATGCCGTTGTAGAACTCGGCTTCGGCCGCGAGATGGCGCTGCAGGTCGTCGGCGTCCATCAGCCAGAAGAACAATGAACGCAGGATCGGCTGCAACCGCATCGTGTGGTCGACCTCGACCTGCGACAGCCAGTGCTTCACCTCGGCCAGGCCCGCCTCGTTGATCCGGTAGGCCTTCCGCCGGCGCGGCCCCTCGCTCTCGACCTCGATCAGGCCCTCGTCGGCCAGCTTGTTCAGTTCCGCGTAGATCTTCGGATGCTGGGCCGGCCAGACCGTCCCGAGCAGCTCACTGAACCGGCGGGCCAGGTCGTAGCCGCTGGCCGGGCCTTCGGCGAGCAGGCCGAGCAGACCATGCCGCAGCGACATCTCCCAGCCTCCCGTTGGTCCCACCGTCGCGGCGGGTTCTGCCGAACATCTTGACATGTCCCTCCGGACACCTGCATTCTCGTAATATGTCCCATGGGACATGTCCCTAGGGTAGTGTCAGGATTCAAGCAACCAGGAGTCGACGATGTCCGACAGTCAGCAGCAGGGCGCAGTACTGATCACCGGGGCGAACGGGGGGACCGGCAGGGCCACCACCCGTGCCCTGGCCCTGGCCCTGCGAGGATTCACTGCGTACGCCGGAGTGCGCGGTGCCCGGGACAGCGTCGTGGTCGCGGGGTTCGAACTGCGCGGCATCACCGTGGACGCCCCGCGGTGAGCACCCCGAAGACCGTGGTCCTGGTCGGCGCTACGTCAGGCCTCGGCCGCCGCGCGGCCCACCGGCTCGCGGCAGCTGGTCACCGGCTGGTGCTGATCGGCCGTGATCCGGCGAAAGCGGCCTCGCTCGGTCGCGAGCTCAAGAGCGCGACCGTGATCGTCGCGGACGTGTCCGTGCTCGAAGGGATCGAGCGGGCGGTCAAGCAGCTCGCGGCGGTCACCGACAAGGTCGACACCTTGGTGAACAACGCCGGAGTGATGACCCGGACCCGGCGGACGACCGCCGAAGGACTCGAGCTGAACCTCGCCGTCCATCACCTCGCGCCGTGGTCGATGACCGCGTTGCTGTTCCCTCTCCTGCACGCCGGCAGCCGGGTGGTGAACGTGAACTCCGAAGGCCATCGGGCGCCGATGATGGGCGGCGGCGTCGTCCGACTCGACCCGGACGCTTTGGACAATGAACGGGACTTCGACACGTTCCTCACCTACAGCAGGACGAAGCTCGCCAACCTGCTGTTCAGCTACGAACTCCAGCGCCGCTATCCCGCCCTCGCCGTCGCGGCGCTGCATCCCGGGATGGTCCGCACCGACCTCGGCCGAGAGTTCCCGAGACTGCAGGTCGCCGCCATGCACGCACTCTCCCTGTCCACCCGGCGCGGTGCTGAGCCGGTGGTCCAACTCGCCGTCGGCCCCGACTTCACACCCGGCCGGTACTACAACCGCTTCACCCCGGTTCGCTCTTCGTCCACCTCGTACGACGAAGCGCTCGCGGCCCGACTCTGGTCAGCCACCGAGAAGCTGCGGGGCCCCTTCCCGGTCGGACCGTTCACCTGATCAAAGCTGACCGGCCCGTTTGTCAGCCCGGCTCGATGATCAGCTTCCGAGCCAGGCTCGGGATCCCGCGGATGCTGTCCATCTCGTAGTTGGACATGATTGCTGTCACATACCCGTGCTCGGGGTAGAGCGTCAGCTCGGCCACGCCGCCGATGCTGCTGTCACCGTTGTGTCCATTCGACCATCGGTCGCCGGCGAGGCTGGCGCCCGGGCCGTAGCCGGTGAACATCGTCAGCCCCGAGCCGGGCGGCGGTTCCGTGGGCAGCTTCGGGCTGAGCGTCAGCCGGGTGTACGCGGGGTTCAGCAGCTTCTCCTCCGACAGCGCGCGGGCGAAGCGCTCCAGCTGGGCGCAGCTCGCGAACGCGCCGGGCAGGAAGCCCTGTTGGTCGATGGACTCGACCCTGTCCGCCGACCCCTCCGGACGATAGTAGTTATGGGCGATGGAGGGGTTCGTGCGCCACTGCGGCGTGGTGTAGAAGTCGGCGCTGCCCATCCCGGCGGCGCGGAAGATGTGTTCGCGGACGTAGTCGTGGTACTCCTGCCCGGACACCCGCGCCACGATCTCCGCGAGCACGTGGTACGCCAAGTTGCTTTAACTCGGCGGGAAGGTCAGTGTCTCCTTCCGGACGAACTCGCCGGTGCCGTCCATCACCTGCTGCACGCTGGTCCACGTGCGGGCAGCCTCGAAGTACCCGGGGTCGCTGAAGTAGTCGCCCAGGCCCGAGGTGTGGGTCAGCATCTGGTGGATCGTCACCTGGTCGGCGACCTCGGCCGAAAACCCGTCCAGGTGTCGGCCGATGGTGTCGAAGTACTGCAGCTTGGCGCGCTGTGCCAGCCGCGCGACCGCAACGGCGGTGAACACCTTGCCGATCGAGGCCAGGCCGAACAACGTGGTGGGTCTGTTGGGCAACGACCGCGCCTTGTCGGCCAGGCCGTACGAGCGGGACGGCACGGCCCGACCGCGGTAGGTGATCAGGACACTGCCGGACTACATCGAGGGTGACTTGGCGGCCGATGAACGAGAACCGAACTCCAGCAAAGTGTCCTGGAGACGGTCCATCAGGGCTTGCTCGATACGGTTCAGAGCTGCGCTGCACCCGGCTGGCTGTCCTCGCTCATGCCTGGAGAACCGCAGGTAGCCTAGGACGGTTTTGCAACAAGCTGCAGATTCGTCACCCTCCGTTGATTTCCTCACTGCACTCGAAGATCATCAGATAATCGAGGCGCGGTACTCGGCGCCTCCTATTCTCGACGCTCAGGCGAAGCTCTCCCGGAAACCGACGGAAGGCAATAGAATGAGGAATCATGTCATCGCTGCTTTCGCAGGTGCGGCGTTAGTGTGCACGGCCGCGTTGCCACTCGCGACCGCCAACGGCGCGACGGCCGAGCCAGCTAGGCCCACCCATCGAGTTGAGATTTCCGGCAGTATTTCTGGCGGGATCACCACGCGCATCGATGGAGTTGTCGCTTCCGCGAACAAGGTCGACGCCTACTACAACGGCTTCAAGTTCGACAGCAAGCAGCTCTGTCAGGACAACAATATCGGAACCACGTGGCCAATCGAGGCCGCCGGAAACGGGTTCGAGTCCGGATCTGTCAATCCAGTGCTGGTTTATGCCCCGCCTGGAAGCAACTGCGTTGCAAGTCAGTGGCCTGATTGGCGGGTCATCCGATACTCCGTTTATAACGCCGCCGACGGAGCCTGCTTCAAAGTCTCCGGCGATGCCTACGATGGTGCACCAAGATTGTGGGCAGGCAACATCAACGTGCAGATGAACAACTCCTACTCCAGCTGCAAGGCCACAGTCCAGTACCGGGCGAACCGTGTCTCGCAGGCTACTGGCGTGGTATTAGGCCTGTCGCAGTACAACGGACCAGCGTCGGACAACGCCTCGATCATGAACAACTATTACGCGCACACTTACAGCTATGCCGGCTCCACTGACCGAACCAATCTGTACTGGCTCTACAACTGATGCACACTTGACCGTGGGTCGCAGAGAAATCGCTCGACAGGTCCGGTTCTTGAGACTTGGGCCATGCAGCAGCAGGGTGGCCAACCCGGAGTCGTGTGTGCCGTTCGCTTGCCTTGGTGCGGATTGGTTGGTCGAGCGATCGGCCACAAGATTCCACCGAGTTGTAGGTAGTTAGCCGGCTAGGGCTTGGACTACTCGGCTGGGGGAGGGTTTGGCTAGGTGGGTGGCCATCCAGGTGCTGGTGGTTACCAGTTTTTCCAGGTTGACGCCTGTTTGGATGCCTAGGCCGTCCAGTTGCCAGAGGAGGTCTTCGGTGGCGAGGTTGCCGGTGGCGGATTCGGCGTAGGGGCAGCCGCCGAGGCCGCCGGCGGAGGAGTCGACGGTGGTGATGCCTGCGCGGAGGGCGGTGAGGGTGTTGGCCAGGGCTTGGCCGTAGGTGTCGTGGAAGTGGACGGCGAGCTTGTCGACGTCGACGCCGGCGCCGGTGAAGGAATCGATCAGCGCGGTGACCTGGCCTGGTGTCGCGACGCCGATCGTGTCGCCCAGGGACAGCTCGTGGCAGCCGAGGTCGACCAGGCGCGCGCCGACCTTCACGACCTGATCGATCGGTACGTCGCCCTCCCACGGGTCGCCGTAACACATCGACACGTACCCGCGGACGCTCAACCCTTCGGCCAGCGCGCGCTGGATCGTCGGGGTGAACATCGCGAACTGGTCGTCGAGCGTGGAGTTCAGGTTCTTGGCCGCAAAGGTCTCGGTCGCGCTGGCGAAGATCGCGATCTCGCGAACGCCGGCAGCGAGGGCACGGTCGAGACCGCGCTCGTTCGGAACCAGGACCGGCGCCCGCACGCCCTCGGGGAGGTCGAGCTGTTCGAGCAACTCGGCGGCGTCCGCGAGCTGCGGGACCCATTTCGGATGCACGAAGCTCGTGGTCTCGATGGTGGTGAGCCCGGCATCCACCAGACGCCGGATGAACTCGGCCTTGACCGCGACATCGACGATCGCGGACTCGTTCTGCAGACCGTCCCGCGGCCCGACCTCGTAGATCGTCACGCGATCCGGCAGCCCTTCGGCCCGGACCAGCTGCGGCTTCCGCATTAGTCTCACCTCCATGCCTGTGCAGAGTCTCGCCGACATTCTGCACGCCGTCGAACGCGGCGTGTTCCCACCCGCGGATCTCGCCATCACCGTCGTACCACCACCGTCCAACCGCGAGTCGGCCGTGATCGCGTTCACCGGCCACATCGTGATCGCCGCGGACGTCGACGCCGCATGGGTCGCCGAACACCTCCCACCGGATGACCTCGCCGCCCCGACGAACCCGCCGTTCCTCACGGCGCTCGAACAGGCAACCGATCGCCGCGTCAGCTCCCTCGACGCCATGCTGCTCGCGCCCGCCCTCACCAACTCGGCCGACCGCACTGCCGAGACCGCGGGCCTGACCGAGCTCACCGACCTCGCCCACCACCACCGCGTCGCCCGAGCGCTCCAGTACCGCGACGACGTCCATGTGTACGGCGCCGACCAGGATCCCAGCAGCGGATTCGTCGTCATCGGCCGAGGCCTCGCCGGTCGCCTGGAGGTCGCGATCGAGGTCCCTGATCACTCCAAGGGCCAAGGACACGGCCGCCGACTGGCAATGGCCGCCCGAGCTCTCATCCCTCCAGAAACCCACATCTGGGCACAGATAACGCCAGGCAACGCGGCCTCCCTCCGGGCCTTCCTCGCCGCGGGCTACGCACCCGTCGGATCTGAAGCCCTGTTGATCAAATGACTGTTGTAGAAGGCGAAACGCCGATCGGCTGACAAGTTGGTCGTGCGGCCCCTAGGGTCGATGGCGACAGTGGATCGCGGGGGAGAGGTTGCGTTCCGGGGGTCGGATGCTTGATGCGCTCGTGCACCAAGGCAAGTTCGGTGAGGACTACGTTCGGGTCCTCGCGTCCGCGGCGGGTTTGCTGGTCTTCAAGGACGATGTCGACCAGGACGGCGTCGACCTCGGGATCAAGCTGCCGGGCCTGTCCCGCTACGGCTGGTCGCCGATGATCGAGGTGCAGGTCAAGACGACCTCGCGCCCGCAACGCCGCGCGGCCGCCTTCGACTTCGACGGCCTGAGCCAGACCCAGTTCAACCAACTCGCCGGCTCCAACTTCACCGCGCCTCGGTACCTGTTCCTCGTGATCGTGCCGAAGAACGCAGCCGAGTACGCCGCTCTCAACACCGGCGGCCTCCTGCTGCGGGATGTCGGCTACTACGTATCGCTACGGGATCAGCAGCTCATCGCGGAGCCGAGCAGCAAGAAGCACGTCCGGGTCACCGTGCCGACGGCCAACGTGCTGACCGTCACAACACTGCGGCAACTGGTCGGCGTGGAGAGCACGCAGCCATGACCGAGATCGGCGTCGGCGAGGTCAACGACTATCTGGCGGATGCCGGCTGGTCCCGCACCGAACGAACCTGGCACGGCGCCGCGATCTGGTCGAACGGTACCGACGAAGTCCTCGTCCCACCGCACGACGGAATGGGCGACGGCGCCGCCCGTCTGCGCGAACTCCTCGTCGCCCTCGAACACATCGAAAGCCGCCCGACCCGCGAGATCGCCCGCGACATCGCCTATCCACTGGTCGATTCGGCCGTCTACCAAGCACCCGCGCAGACAGGCCCGGACGGATTCGTACCGCTACCCTCGGGCCTGGGCGCGCTCCAGGGCGTCCACGACATGCTGCGTACGGCGGCCGCCGACGTGCTGGCCGCACCGGGACTCGAGCCCGGTACGGCGAACGCCGTGGCGGACCTGCTCGGCGGCATCCACCTCGGCAACGTCACCGCGCGAGAAATCACCTGGGCCTTCCTCATCCCACTCGAACCCCGACCCGATCGCATCCCGGTCGGACGCCAGGTCCTGATCCGGATGTTCCAAGCGACCAACGACGTACGACGAGCCTTGGTCGAGCCGGACCTGGATCCGGCCGTCGGGCCGGAGTTCTGCGCGGCGTTGAGCACGCTGGCGGGCGAGGAGCTAGGGCGGCCGTTCCAGCTCGCGTTCCGTTGGGGTCGTGGGGTTCCGTCCGATCTCCCCGATCAGGTCGTGTCGTTTCCGGCCGGGGCGGGACAGCTCATCCAGGACCTGTCGCGACGCCGGCGCGAGTCGTCGGGAGCAGCCGCGCCGCCGGAGGGGCCCGCAACGATCACCGGCGTGGTCGAGGCCTTGCACGACAGTGAGACCGGCGACGACCGGCACCGCGTCAAGGTGCGCGGCCGGTTGGTGATCGCGGACCGCGCACCGGCTCGCCGGGTGATCTGGGTCCGGCTGGCCGATCAAGCGGCGTACGAGATCGCCCTTGCCGCGCATCGCAGCCATCGCCGGATCGAGGTCCGTGGGGTGTGGACCGAGAGCGTGAAGAACGTCCGGATACTCGCCGAGCCCGGCGGCGTCCGCGTTGTCAACGAGCACGACCCGCAATGAACCGACGTACCAGCTCATCCGACCGGAGGACCCCGTGCCCGCTCAATCGCTGACCCTCAAGGAGCGATCCGTCCTGTTCGCGCTGCTGGCCCAGGGACGACCACTCACCAACCCGGAACTTCGCGAGGTCACCGGGCTCACCCTCGACGGCGCGAACCGGCACAAACTGAACGACCTCAAGCTCGTGACCAGCGAGAAGGTCGGCCGCTCCTTCGTCCACGAACTCACCGACGACGGCGCCGTGTGGTGCGAGACCGAGCTCTCCGCGGAGCGCCCGGACCGGGCCGGCTCGGTCGGCGGTGCGCTGTACGCAATCCTCGGCGGTCTGCACCGATACCTGCAACGGACCGGACAACGGTTGGCCGACCTGTTCCCCGCCACCGAGCCCGCGTCGGACGTCGAGTCTCAGGTCCGAACGGCGTACTCGAAACTCAGTGCGGCGTCGGGTCTGCCGTGGGTGGGGCTCGCCGCGCTGCGGGCGGAGCTGCCCGACGTGCCACGCGAGGACCTCGACCGCGCACTCGAACAGCTCTCCTGGCAGCCCGGGGTGCACGTCCAGGCCGAAGCGAATCAGCAGGCTCTGCGCCCGGCCGACCATGACGCGGCGGTTCGGTTCGGCGGCAGCAGCCGACACCTGCTGAAGATCGAGAACCCGTGAAGAACGACGAACGGGCGGCTCTCGCCGCAGCCCAGTTCAACTGGGCGGTGACACCGGACGCGATCTGGAGCCCTGCCGAACACCACGTCGCCGGACTGCACGCCACGGTGGTCCAGACCGTGCTTGCCTCGGTCGCGGCCGCACGCCGCAGTACGAGCGGAAGCCCGATCGGAATCGCGCTCGAAGGGGAGAAGGGTGTCGGTAAGACGCATCTGCTCGGGTGGGTTCGGCAGCGGGTTCAGGAGACCGAGGGGTACTTCTTCCTGATCAAACTCGTCAACGGCACCTCGTTCTGGCCGAGCGCGGTCCGCGGCATTCTCGAGGGATTCCATCCCGGGTTGGGCGACCAACTGACGATCCTGCTGCATCGGCTGGGAGAACAGGCGGGTCTCGACCCGGACCTTCAGGCCACCCTTCGCGGTGAGCGTGCCGCCACCCGGGTGGACCTCGACGCGTTCATCGCCGGGCTCAAGCGCATCGACGCGCGCGTTGGGACGGACTGCCAGAACACCGCGCGGGCACTCGTCCTGTACCGCAGTCCGGATCTGGCCGCGCAGGACGTCGGCTACAGCTACTTCGAGCTGGACGGCGATGTCGAGGAGAAGGACCGAGACACCTGGGGATTCCGGCGTGGGCGCCGGCTGCCCCAACAGATTCTGGGTGACCTGTCCCGGTTGCTGGCGCTCACTGGTCCGACCGTGCTCGCAGTGGACCAGATCGACAGTGTGATGGCGCAGGTCTCGACCGGACGTACGGATGAGTCTTCGGCGCAGGCGGCAACTGTGAAGCTGGTCAATGAGCTCGCCGACGGGTTGATGGAACTCCGGGAGCAGACTCAGCGCACGCTGACCGTGGTCGCCTGTATCCCGGCGACGTGGACGCTGATCACGACTGTGGCGACCAGTCCGGCGTCCGATCGCTTCCGGGTCGTCCCGATGCAGAGTCAACTCCCGGATGCGCAGATCGCGATCGACCTGGTTGCCCGGCGGCTGGCGAGTCTGTACGCGACGGCCCACTTCGTTCCGCCGTACGCGACCTGGCCGATCCTTCCGGCCGCCTTCGAGAACAACGGCGCCAGGAGTTTCACGCCGCGGCGGTTGTTGCAGCGGGTGGACAGTCACATCCGCCGGTGTCTCGAGACCGATCGACTGGTCGAGCTCGCCGATCTGAACGCGGAACCGGAGCCGGAGCCGGTTCGGCCTGGTAAGCATGCGGCGCCGACCGGAATGGGTCGACTGGATACCAGGTTCGCGGAGTTGCGGGAGGCTGCGGATATCGATGCGGCGCTCGATCACCAGACCGAGGATCAGCGGGTGCCGGTCCTGCTGGCCGCGGCGCTGAGTTCGTACATCGCCGAGCTCGGTGAGGACGGTCAGGACTTTGAGCTCGACCCTCCGCGGGGTCGGAAGCCCGCGCTGCACGCTCGGTTGCGGCGGACGCTCGACGAGCAGACCGACGACGAGATGCACTGGTGTTTCCGGGCCATCGGGAGCGAGAACGCTCGGGCTGCGCTGACACGGTTGCGGGCCGCGCGTACCGAGGCCGGGCTGGAGCCTGGGGTGAGCAAGCGACGGCTGGTGATTCTGCGGAACACGCCCTGGTCGAGTGGGCCGAAGACGCGCGACGAGGTGAACGAGTTCGCCGCCGCGGGTGGGCTGTCGGTTCCGATCACGGTCGAGGATCTGAAGACGTTCGCGGCGCTGGATGCGTTGCGGACGCATCCTGATCCTGGGTTCCTGCAGTGGTTGATCGCTCGGCGACCGGCCGGCTCGTCCGAGCTCTTCCGACGCGTCTTCGCCGATCTGGCTGAAGCTGACGAGCCGAAGGTCGACGTACGGGCGGAGCAGCGGGTGACACGTCCGGCTGAGGCTGAGGCGGCGGGTGAGCCGATGGTGCCGATCGGGCGGACTGCTGGTGGGGACCGGACGTTCGCCGTACCGCTGAAGGCTTTGCGCAAGCATGCGGTCGCGTTCGCCGGTTCGGGGTCCGGGAAGACGGTGCTGCTCCGGCGGCTGATCGAGGAGTGCGCGTTGCACGGTGTCTCCTCGATCGTGCTCGATCCGAACAACGACCTCGCCAGGCTCGGCGACGCCTGGCCGCAGCCGCCGGACGGCTGGGGACCCGATGACGCGGCGAAATCCCGCGCGTACCTGGAAGGAACGGAGGTCGTCGTCTGGACGCCGAGACGAGCCAAGGGACGACCGCTGGCCTTCCGGCCGCTGCCCGACTTTGCCGACGTTCTGGATGATGCCGACGAGTTCAATGATGCGCTCGATGCCGCCGTCGCGGGTCTGCTCCCGCGGGCGCAGCTGACCGGGCGGAAGGCCAAGACCGGGCAAGCCGTCCTGCGGGAGGCGCTGGAGGACTACGCCCGCGCGGGTGGCACGGATCTCACGGGCTTCATCGAACTGCTCGCCGACCTGCCGCCGGGCGTGAGCAGACTGCGCAACGGCCCGAAGGTCGCGGGCGACATCGCGGATGCACTCCACGCCGAGATGGTGGTCGACCCGCTCTTCGGCGGACACGGTGAGGCGCTCGATCCCGGCGTACTGCTGACTCCGGCCGACAGCTACCGTGCCCGCGTCTCGGTGATCAACTTCGTCGGTATGCCCAGCGAGGATCAGCGGCAGAGCTTCGTCAATCAGCTCCAGATGGCCCTGTTCGCGTGGATCAAGCGAAACCCGGCCGGCGACCGGCCACTCGGCGGTCTGCTCGTGATGGACGAAGCGCAGACGTACGCGCCTGCGGGAGCGGCAACCGCCTGTACGGCGAGCACCCTCGCGCTCGCCGCTCAGGCCCGGAAATACGGCCTCGGTCTTGTCTTTGCGACACAGGCTCCGAAGGGACTGCACAACTGGATCCCTGGTAACGCGACCACGCAGTTCTTCGGCCTGCTCAACGCGGGAGCGCAGATCAACGCCGCTACGGAGCTGGCGAAGGCGAAGGGCGGGCGGGTCGACGACATCGCCCGGCTGCGGACCGGCGATTTCTACGCTGCCGGCGAAGGTCTCCGGTTCGAGCGCGTCAAGGCGCCGATGTGCCTCAGCTACCACCCACCCAGCCCACTCACGCCGGACGAGGTGGTCGAACGCGCCCGGAAGCGCGCCTGAACCGTTCCATCACCGCATCGCTCCACCACTGCACCCTTTGCAGCACCGCACCTTTCCAGCACCGCGCCGCGAGGGTGTCCGCCAGGTGAACAGCGCAAGGATTGTTGCTGACAGCACCTAATTCACAGCTGTGGACAACCTTGGGGAAATCTCGTCACTCCGGACCCGCTCGGGAGGCCTGTGGATAACTTCCGCGGCGGTTCGCCGATTTTTGCCACGCTTGGGTCGTGAGGTTTTCAGCCGACAGAGCGGGGAGCGGGATGAGCGAGAACGACGACACCAAGTCACCCTTCGGGCCGGGATTCGTCGCGGCCTGCATCGTCGTGGGAGCCGTGCTGGTTTGCGGCATCCTGCTCCTCGTCGGCGGATCGGGTGATTCCGACGCCTCCGGGGGTACGACGTCGTCCTCGGCGCGGGTGGATCCGGGGGCGTCGCAGGGCTCGGCGGCGTCGCCGGGCTCGGGGATGGCTCAGCCGAGCGGCGCTTCCAACCCCGCTGAGCCAGTGGCCGGGGCTACGACCGGCTCGCCTGCTGGATCACAGGCTGGATCGAAGGGTGGGGCCGGTTGTGGTCCGGCGGACGGGGATCAGACGGTTCCGGCCAAGGCACCGGCCGTGGACGGATGGGAGGTCAGCCGGCGCGTCGTCGTACCGAGATCAACCGCTTTTGGCCCGGCGAAGACCGATGCCGACGGGTTCCGGCGGTGTTTCGCGCATTCACCGACCGGTGCACTGTTCGCCGCCTACAACGCGGTGGCTGCGCTGGCCGACCAGCGGCAGACGGTCGCGACCGCGCAGAAGCTGATGCTTCCCGGTCCCAACACCGATTCGCTGATTCGGGTGTTGCGCGCGGAGCCACCGACCGCGGATTCCGAGACGGTCCAGCTGGCGGGCTTCCGGATCCTCGACGCCGGGCACGACCGGGCCACCATCATGCTCGCGACTCCGGTGCAGACGGAGTACATGAGCCTCACGCTCACGCTGGTCTGGTACGGCGACGACTGGCGAGTGCAATCACCGACGCCGGGTGGGGCGGTCGGCGACCCGTACACCCAGCACCGTGACCTCAGCGACTTCGTGGCTTGGAGTGGTGTCTGATGTGCGGACCGGCTCAAGTTGGCTGTCAAATCCGTCACGCTTTCGCAACTGTCATCGGGAACGAACTCGACGCGATGACGAAGTCGATCGGTGAGGCGGCCGTGAACGCGATGAACGGCGTCGCGACCTTCTGGATCAACCAGCCGGCCCCGGTCCTGGCCACGGACGCGGACACGTCCGCACCGCAGAACTCCACCGCCGTCGCGTTCCTGCACGACAATCTCCTCGAGATCACGGCAGTGGTCTTCTTCCTGGCGGTCGTGATGGCCGGTATCAGGACCGCCTGGGAGCACCGGGCCGAACCACTCCAACAGTTGCTCAAGGCAACGATGATCTTCGTGGTCGTCAGCGGCGCCGGTGCCGCCACCATGCAGCTTCTGTCCGCGTACTCCGACGAGCTCTCGTCCCAGATCATGACCACGGTGCATCCTGACCAGACCACGCTCGGCGCCTCGTTCGGCAAGCTGGTGCTCTACGGCCCTTCCGGTACCGGCCTGCTGGCAATCTTCATCTCGGTCTTCGTCATCGTCGGCGCACTGATCCAGGTCATCCTGCTGATGATCCGATCGGCGATGCTGATCATCCTGGCCGGGACCTTCCCGCTCGCGGCCGCCGCGACCAACACCGAGATCGGGCGGAACTGGTTCAAGAAGTACTGCGGCTGGGCGCTCGGATTCCTCGCGTACAAGCCGGCGGCGGCGCTCATCTACGCGGCCGCCATGAAGATGAACGAGACCCCGGCAGGCCAGTCCGGCAACGCGTTCGTCCAGACCGCCACCGGCCTGGCAATGCTGTTCCTGGCGATCTTCGCGCTGCCGGCGCTGTTGCGCTTCATGGTGCCGCTGACGTCGGCCGTTGCCGGGGGCAGCTCCGGGTCGGGGACCGCGGTCGCGGATCCCGGCGGGATGGCCACCGGTGCGCTCAACATCGGACGTTCGGGAATGGGCAAGTCCGCCGGAGCAGGCGCCGGCGCGGGCGGAGGGGCCGGCGGAGGGGCTGCCGCCGGGGGCGCGACCGGAGCGGCCGCGGCCGGCCCGGTGGGCCTGGGTGTCGCCGCCGCCGGCGCGTCGATCAACGGCGCGCGCAAGGTGGCGGGTGGGGTGGCCGGGGCCGCCGCACATTCCGCCGGCGAGGCAGGCGGTGGATCGACCACACCAACCACGCCGGTCGGCCCGATGTCCCGCGGCGGCTCCGGCAGCCGCTCCTCGGGCTCAGGCGCATCCGGCTCCTCGTCGACACCCCCTCGAAGATCCAGCTCCGGAGGCTCAGGCGCCTCTGGCTCCGGCAGCTTCGGCTCAAGCCCCCGAGGCAGCAGCCCGACGAGCTCACCTCCCACCCCGACCCCAGAACCAACCGGCCCATCCGGCGCCCGGTAGGTGAGACGGTTCGGGCTAGACCGGATTGAGTTGGGGGCTGCAGGGACGCGGTGGAATGGGCGAGGTTACGCTCAGCGGGGACTCGGTTGGGACTCGACCTGTAGCTGAAAGGTCACCCCGTGTAGCGAAGTGACCTAGTCAGCTAATAGAGTCCGCGCATGACCATCGCGCCTTCGCTTTGCTCGCCCCTAGCGCTCGCCGATGCAGAACCCACTCGCGCCGCCGAACCCTGGGAAAGCGACGTGATCAGCGCGTACGGCCTGCTGCGTGAAGCAGCAGCCGAACTCGATCACCTGATGCGTCATTCCCTCAAGCGCAGTGGTCTGCAAATGGCAATGTTCGAACTGTTGCTGCGGCTGGCCCGCAGCCACGGGGAGAAACAGCGACTCACGTCTCTGGCCCGGGAGCTGACCGTCACGACCGGCGGCATCACCCGGCTGGTGGACCGTGCCGAGAATCTCGGCCTGGTTCGCCGGGAGCCGTGTCCCGACGATGCCCGCGGTTCGTTCGCGGTGCTGACCGAGGAGGGAAAGCGGCGGCTGCGCGAAGCACTGCCGGATCACCTCCTCGAGATCGACAGCCTCTGGATGTCCCAGCTGGCCGACGATCGGGACGCCGTTCTCGGCAAGCTCCGCCGGGTCCGGGACAACGCACGCCGCTGGCCGAACGGCCGGCCGGGCCTGGGGCCCATCACACCCGACCGGATCTGACACCGGCTCGGACCGAAGCCCGACGGGACCCGACGGTCCCGATCGGACCTGAAACCGACCGGATGTGAAGTCCCGATCGGATCCGAACCCCCACCGGAGCAGACGTCCCGGCGGGACCTGAACCTGACCGGAGCTGGCGTTTCGATCGGGCCTGAACCACTCGCACTACCCGGACTTTGGATCTCCAAGCATTACCGCTGCATTACCCGCGACCAACGGATGGGGCGCTCGGCTGGTGTCGAGCGCCCCGCCGCGTGTAATGGTTGAGAGGTGAAGCAAAACCGCTCGGACGGGTCAGCGACGAAACGCGGCCCGGGCGTCACCCGCTGGCGTGGAGCGGTCGGCGGCATCCTCGCCGCCGTGGCCGGTCTGGCCGCCGGCAGCGTGGTCGCCGGAATTCTCGGTACGTCGCAGACCCCGGTCGTCGCGATCGGTTCGGCGTTCATCGATCGCGTGCCACCGTGGCTGAAGGATCTGGCCATCTCGCTGTTCGGCACCCACGACAAGACCGCCCTGCGAACCGGCATCCTGATCGTCCTGCTCGCACTGGCCGCAGTCGGCGGGATTCTCGCCGTACGCCGCTATTGGGCCGGCGCCCTGATCGTCATCGCGCTGTCCGGGGTAGCGGTCGCGGCCGCGCTCACCCGGGCAGACTCCGGCCAGACCGGATTCCTGCCCTCGCTGATCGCCGGGCTCACCGCGCTCGGCATCCTTCGGCTGTTCACCCGACGCCTCGAGCCCCTGATCGACTACCCCGAGGACGGCGTCAGCCGCCGGGGATTCCTGCAACTGTCCGGCGGCGTCGCGCTCGGCTCGGCGGCACTCGGACTACTCGGCAAGGTCGTCAGCGGAAACCGCGCCGCCGTCGCCGAGGCCCGCAAGGGACTCAACCTCCCGCAGCCCCCGACGCTGGCACCACCGGCCGGTGTACAGGCCGACGGCGCGGTCCCCTGGGCAACGCCGAACGACGACTTCTACCGGATCGACACCGCTCTCTCGGTCCCGCAGATCATGCCGACGGACTGGAAGCTGCGGATCCACGGCATGGTCGACCGCGAGATCAACCTGACCTTCGACGACTTGCTGAAGCGCCCGGTCGTGCACAAGTGGGTCACGCTGACGTGCGTGAGCAACGAGGTCGGCGGTGACCTGATCGGGAATGCGCTCTGGTCCGGCGTGGTGCTCAAGGATCTGCTCGAGGAAGCCGGCCCGTCCAAGGACGCGGACGCGATCCAGTCCATGTCGAAGGACGGGTTCACCGCCGGTACGCCGTTGAGCACGTTGCTCGACGAGCGTCAGGCGATGCTCGCGTTCGCGATGAACGGCCAGCCGTTGCCGGTGGAACACGGGTTTCCGGTGCGCATCGTCGTACCGGGGCTGTATGGGTATGTGTCGGCGACGAAGTGGCTGGTGGATATCGAGGTGACGCGGTTCGACCAGTTCGAGGGGTATTGGACGCCGCGTGGGTGGTCGGAGCTCGGGCCGATCAAGTTGTCGTCGCGGATCGACGTACCGGGTGGCAAGAAGGTGTCACCTGGTCCGGTGACCGTGGCCGGGGTTGCGTGGGATCAGCATGTCGGAGTGTCGAAGGTCGAGGTCCGCGTCGATGGTGGCGCTTGGCAACAAGCGACACTGGCGACGGACGCGTCGATCGATACCTGGCGGCAGTGGCATTGGACCTGGGACGCGGCGCAGGGCAACCACGTCCTGCAGGTGCGGGCGATCGACGACCAGGGAAACCCGCAGATCGAGGCGTCGGCACCACCCGCTCCGAACGGCTCGACCGGCCTGCACACCGTCAGCGTGAAGGTCGGCTGACCGCGGTCAGGACCATCGGCAGGAAGGTGTGCTCGAGTGAGCCGGCCGGCACCTTCCGAGGCTCCAGCAGACTCTGCGAACGGGCGCCCTCGTGCAAGGCGATCACCATCCGGACGAACTGCTCGGCCGGCACGCTCAACGTCATCCCGCTGGTCTGAGCGATCTCCTCGACCAGTTGCGTCAGACTGGCCCGGAACATCGCCCGCTGCTCGTTCAACGCCCGGGCCGCCTCCGGATGCCGCAGCGCGTGCAGCGTGAACTCGGTGGAGATCAGGTGCCACTGGCGCTGATCCGGCGCGGCATCGTCGAGGAGTCCGAGTACGGCGTCCAGCAGCGTGCCGGGCTGATTCGCAAGGTCCGGCAGCAGCGCGGCAATCTGCTCGAGCAGGCGATCGGTGGTTGCCTGGAACAACGCGAGGACCAACTCGTCCTTGGACCCGAAGTTCGAGTAGAAGGCGCCGCGGGTGAAGCCTGCCCGCTCGCAGATGTCCTCCACGGACGCACCGTGGAACCCTCGCTCGGCGAACACTTCGAGGGCACCGTCGAGGAGACGGGCCCGGGTGGCTGAGCGGCGGCGCTTGGGTGCTTCCATAGGAGTAGGATACAGTTCTGTATTGAATACACAACCGTATTGAACGGGGAACTGGGATGCAGCTCGAGGCCACCGGGATCAGCGCGCAAGGTCCGCACGCGCCGATGCTGAACGCGACGTCGGTGCGCGTTGCCGATCATCAGGTGGTGCTTCTGGCCGGCTACCCGGGCGCAGGGCACGTAGCGGCCGCGCTGGGTCTGTCTGGGCGGCTTAAGCCTGATACCGGCACTGTGCGGCTCGACGGCAACGCCGATCCCGGCGTACTGCGTAGGCGAGTCGCTGTGATCGACGCACCCGGTATTACTGAGCCGGACGACGCACTGCCCGTTCAGACGGTGGTTGGCGAGGAGCTGGCGATCGCTGGCCAGAAGGCTGGTCGCAAGGCCGTGCTGGAGTGGCTGAACGCGCATGACGCTGCGGAGCATGCTGACAAGCGGTTCGAGCACCTGCCGGTCGCCGTACGGACCAGACTGCTCGCTGAGCTGACCGTGGCGCGGCCGGAGGTGAAGTTCGTCATCTTCACGATGCCGGACCGGCACGGTGGCGATCCGCATGAGTGGTACGCGCTCGGTCGTGAGCTGGCGGGACGCGGGTACGGCGTGATCATCACCTGCGCCGACGCGTCGACCCGACTGCTGAACGTCGAGGCCGCGCAGCTTGGGGCGACCGATCAACCGGATCCCGTGCAGGTCGCGCCGATCGCTCCGGTCGAGCCCGTCGTACCGATCGAAGAAGAAACTGACACACCCGATGACGTTGATGTTGTAGAGGAGAAGAAGGCGTGACCGCGCTACGGATGGCCCTGAGCGAGTTGCGGCGGCTGACCGCCGGCCGCCTGCCGAAGCTGGCCGTGATCGCCATGCTGCTCGTGCCGGTGCTGTACGGCGGCCTCTACCTTTACGCCAACCACGACCCGTACGGTCGCCTCGACAAGGTCCCCACCGCAGTCGTGGTCGAAGACGCCGGTACGACGCTGTCCACCGGCGAGAAGCTCGACGTCGGACCGCAGGTCGCGGACGAGTTGGTCAAGTCGAAGAGCTTCGACTGGCACCGCGTCGACCGCGCGGACGCGACCGCGGGAGTGTCGAACGGGAAGTACGAGTTCGCGATCGTGCTGCCGACGACGTTCTCCGCCGACCTCGCGTCGACCGCGGATTTCACGCCCAGGCAGGCGAAACTCGAGCTACTCACCAACGACGCCAACAACTACATCGCCCACACGATCGCGAACCAGGTCGTCGCCCAGGTGACCAAGACCGTTGCGTCGCAGGTGAGCGAGACAGCGGCCAGTCAACTGCTGGCCGGGTACAACACGATCCACACGCAGATCAGCCAGGCCGCGTCCGGTGCGGCTCAACTCCAGAGCGGCCTCACCACTGCGGCGGCCGGTGCGACCAAGCTTCAGACCGGTGCGACCCAGCTCAACACCGCGCAGAAGCAGCTCTCCGCCGGGGCGACCAAGCTGGCAACCGGTACGACGCAGGCCTCGCAGGGTGCGACCCAGCTCGCGAATGGTGCTGCACAGCTGGACACCGGCCTGGGCACGTTGAAGCGGAAGACCGCAGCCCTTCCCGCGCAGACCAAGTCGCTCGCCGCCGGTGCCGATCAGGTTGCCGATGGCAACGAAAAGATCGCCGGTGTCGGCCGTCAGGTCGCGACCGCGTCCGGCACCCTCGTGAAGGATCTCAAGACGTTCGACACCGGACTGGCGGCCAGGCTCAAGGCACAAGGGTTCAGCCAACACCAGATCCGGCAGGTGCTGACGGAGACGGCCAAGCTGCGGGCCCCCGTCGTACAAGCGAACACGAAGATCCAGTCCACGTCCAAGCAGCTCAACCAACTCGCCACCGGAGCCCGCAAGGTCTCGAACGGCGCAGCCGCATTGGCCAAGGCGACACCTGCGTTGACGACTGGCATCAGTACGGCGTCAACTGGCGCGCATCAGCTGAACACGGGTGCAGCGCAGCTCAAGACCGGGCTCGGTAGCCTGCAGACCGGCAGTCAGCAGCTCGCGACCGGTGAGAAGCAGGCGGTCGTCGGGCAGGGCCAACTGCTGACCGGCGTGAACAGTCTCGCCACCGGAGTCACCCAGCTGAAGAACGGCGCCACGCAGCTGAACACCGGACTGGCCAACGGCGTCAAGCAGATCCCCAACCCCACTGCCGACCAGCGCAAGGCGGTCGCCGAGACGCTGGGCGCGCCGGTGACCCTGCAGAACGTCTCCCAAGCAACAGCGGACAGCTATGGCGCCGGGCTGGCTCCGTTCTTCCTCAGTCTGGCTTGCTGGATCGGCGCGTACGTCCTCTTCCTCCTGGTCCGCCCGCTGTCCCCACGGGCCCTGGCGGCGCTGCAATCGCCGTTCCGCGTAGCCCTGGGCGGTTGGTTGCCTCCGGCCCTCATCGGCGCGGGCCAGGCCGTCATCGTCTTCGTCGCCGTCACCCTGGGTCTAGGAATCCACGCGGCCCATCCGTGGCTCACCGTCGGCTTCCTGATCCTCACGTCGTTCACGTTCGTGGCGATCCTGCACGCGCTGTCCGCCTGGTTCGGTGCCGTCGGCAAGTTCCTGGGCCTGGTCCTGATGGTCGTCCAGTTGGTCAGCGCCGGCGGCACCTTCCCCTGGCAGACCATCCCCGGCCCCCTCTACTTCTTCCACCACGCCCTCCCCATGAGCTACGCGATCGACGGCGTCCGCCACCTCATGTACGGCGGCCCCGACGCCTCCCTGGGCCGAGACCTCCTCGCCCTGGTCGCTTGGTTCGCCATAGCCCTGGCAGCCTCCACCTTGGCCGCCCGCAAACAACGCATCTGGCCAGCCAAAAAACTCCAACCCGAACTGGCGTTGTAGGCACCGATCCCCACGCCATCACAATCGCCGTCGAGCCCAGGCGCCACGCCTGAAACCCAGCCGACCAGCGGATTGCGATGGCCTGGAGCTCCACCTCCCCCGACAACAGTCGCCGAGCCCACACCCGCTGCCGGGGAAGCGGCGGCAGCCCGCAGCACGCGGGGGAGGTTCAGCTGTTGAGGAAGTGGGTGGTTTCGGTGAGGAGGGTTTTGGTGGTGGGTTGGTTGAAGTAAGTGATGAGGGCTTCGTAGGTGTTGGCGTCTGCTGCTGGGGGGTCGACGACGTACCCGTAGTAGCCGTCGGTGTAGCCAACTACTCGGGTGATGGGGTGGGTGCTGTCTTGTTGGAGGGTGGCGCCGAGGGCAGCGAAGAGTTCGATGGGGAGGTTGATCCAGCAGACGTCTCCCAGGGTGACGACGCTGATGGGTAGCTCCAGGGCCGGCGGGATGGAGGCGACCGCCATCAGGGCTTGGCCTCGGGCTCCGTCCAGCCGGGTTTGGGAGATGCGGCCGGAGGGGTCGTCGTTGCCATTGACACGGGATTCAGCGCTAGCGACCAGCTCGGCCGCCGCGGCCGGTGACGGAAACGCGCGCACAGGCAGGTCCAGCGTCGTACGGCGGATGCCCGGCGCAGACCCGCCTAACGCCAGCCCCGGGCCGGCCAGCGCCTCGCGAACCCGGTTCGCCAACAACCCGCCCAGCCGACTCACCTCCGCGGCACCGCGGCCCTGGCGCGTAAAGCGCGGACTCACGTCACCGGCCGCGCCCTGCAGGAACCCAACGACCGCCGGAGCCAACGCGGCCCGCGCGGCACCCGGCCAGTCGGCGGAGTACTGCAGGTTCTCCGGTCCGTACGTGGTCGGATGACACGCGAAGTCCAGCAGCACGGCCTCGAGCGAACCATCCAAGGAATGCAGGGCCAAGATCCCAGCCGTGTTGTCGTGCGGCCCGTTGCGGTGATGCCGGTTCGTACCGACACCGACCACCTCGACCGACCGCCACGACGCGGTCACAGGCGCCCGCACCAGCGATGCCCCGAGGACCGACGACACCAAGGCGTCGACCAGCTCGGACTCGCGCTCGGCCGGGATGACCGGATGGATCTCACCGGTCCAGCCGGACGGCCCGGAGTGCGTGTGCGAGGCCGACACGACCACGTGGGACGCCGGGATGCCGGCGGCGGCACCGGCGGCGGCTGACAATGCGGCGGTCAGGTCTTTGGTGACCGCGATCGCATCCAGTGTGAGCCAGAGCACGCCGGGGCCATCCGCCGTACTCAGCCAGATCAGGGTCGCCCGCAGCGGGTCCGCCGTACCGGTCGCCACTCCGGCACGCGCGGCGTAGCCGTCCAGCCGGTGGCCGGGCGGTGGGGTGACGTCCAGGGACGTCGCGGCCAAGAGAAGTTCGCTCACTTCAGGGCTCCCGCGGTCATACGAGATGGTCAGTTCACTATCAAGACAAGCAGGTATTCGTTCCGCGTGCGCAGAAACCCGAAGAGTCCGATGCCGGGCTCCGGTACGACGGCTGCTTATCCGGCCGGGATCGCGGCCACCAGCCGCGCCGTGAGGTCCAGCGGGTCCGTGATCGCATGCCCGACGACAACGGCGTACGCGCCTGCGGCGAAGACGGTACGAACGTCATCCGGCGTACGAATCCTGCCTTCGGCAACGACCGGACAATCCAGCCGTGTGGCCAACCGCTTGACCAGCTCGACATCGGGTCCGGCCGGCGGACGGCTGTCGGTGTAGCCGGACAGCGTTGTCGCGACCAGGTCGGCACCCGCGGCACGCGCGGCCAGCCCGGCTTCGAAGCTGTCCACGTCGGCCAGGACCGGTACGCCGAGCTCGTCGTGGATCCGAGTGATCTGCTGATCCAGCCGCTGCCCATCGGGTCGCGGCCGGTCGGTGCCGTCCAGTGCAACCAGGTCGGCGCCGGCTGCCACGACCCCGACCGCGGCGTCGTACGTCGGAGTGATGAACACGCCGGTCCGGTCACCAACCTTGTGCAGCCCGAGGATCGGCAGTGTGGTCACGGCCCGAATCGCCGCGATGTCCCCCGGCCCGTTGGCCCGGATCGCACCGGCACCGCCCGCTTCGGCGGCCTGGGCCATCAGAGCCATCGCGGCGGGTGCGTCGAGCGGCGTCCCGGGATCTGCCTGGCAGGACACCACCAAGATGCCGGGGGCAAGTGAGGTCATCGATGGTGTGTCACGATCAGGTCGGCGTAGGTCCGAACCGGACCGGTCGCAAGTCGCTCGGCGCCGTCGAGCGAGTTCCCGGCCGCGGGGGTGAGTTGGGCACGGGGGGCCACGGCCGCGCGGACCGGCGCCAGCAGCTGTTCGCCGGCGCCTTCGAACAGGCCGCCGACACACGCGACCGGGACCGGCCCTTCGCCGGCGAGCTGCGCCACTGCCGCGCTGATGGTCTCGGCGATGTCCTCGGCCGCCCAGACGACCACGTCGACCGCGACCGGATCACCTTCGGCGGCACATCGCAGTACTTCGGGGGCGAAGCGGGCTACGTCGTCGACCAGGGTCGACGACCGATACAGGGCGACCGGATCGAGCGCGGTGTCCGAGAGCTTGGTGACCGGTCCTCGGCCGTCCCGCGCGCGCTGGACCGCGACCAGGCCGGCACGACCGATCGCGAATGCGCTGCCCGCGTCGCCGAACAGGTACCCGTGCCCGTCCAGCTTGCGCCAGGTGCCGTCACGATCGACCGCCAGGCAGACCAATCCGGTGCCTGCGGCAACTACTACGCCGTACCCGTCGGGTAGCGCACCGGCATGCGCGGTCACCATGTCCTGCGTCAGCCGCACCTCGTCGGCGTCGAGCAGCTCGCCAACCTCGGCTGCGAACACCTCGGCCGCTCCATGCGCTTGCGGATACCCGGTCAGCCCGAGCGCCACGACCTCGACCGGCCCATTGACCTCCGCCTCAACCGCGGCGACGCGGATCGCGTCGAGCATCCGGGCGATCGCGTCGGGACCGTGCGTATAGCCGGGGCCCTTGCCGGTA
This sequence comes from Kribbella sp. NPDC055071, assembly GCF_053608045.1. NCBI lineage: Bacteria > Bacillati > Actinomycetota > Actinomycetes > Propionibacteriales > Kribbellaceae > Kribbella > Kribbella sp. NPDC055071. Next base: position 62,999 of record NZ_JBSGUS010000023.1, on the reverse strand, counting down.
CGACGGGACGGGAGGACTCGGAGCCGGAGGGCGGACTGGCCGCCGTCGATCGCGATCTGCGTCATGCTGTGATCCAGTGCGAGTAGTCCTGCCAGGGAGGAATGCAGCGTATCGAGTGGTTGAGGGTCCAGGTAAAGCACCCCGAGTAGACCACTCGGGTCGATCCTGCGGTCCGGCCGGGCAAACGGATGCTTCGGGACCAGTCGGCGTGGCAGGCTGGCCGGGAACCTCGGGAGGGGACATATGCGATTCGGGCTCAAGGTCAACGCGGCAGGCTGGGACGACGCCTCGTACTGGGCGGGGGTGGCAGAGGACGCCGGCTTCGACGGTCTGTGGACCGGTGACAACCTGCGCAATCCGCGCGACGCCGCCGTACCGGTGCACGACGGCCCGACGGTCATCGCGGGCTGGGCCGCCACCACGCGTCGGATCCGGGTCGGGCTGCTGATCGCGAACGTCGTGTTCCGGCACCCGACCATACTGGCCAAGCAGGCGACCACGCTCGACCACATCTCCGGTGGGCGCTTCGACCTGGGCATCGGCTCGGGCGTCTGGCCGACCGACCACGGTATGGCCGGTACGCCGATGTGGACCGCGCGCGAGCGGGCCGAACGACTGGACGAGTTCGTCACCGTGGTTGAGCGGCTGCTGAGTGGCGATGTGGCCGACCACGACGGCCCGCACTACCCGTACTCGCTGGCCGCGATGACGCCTGGGACTGTGCAGGAGCGGTTGCCGCTGATCATTGCCGCCAACGCGCCGCGAGCGCTCGCGGTCGTCGCGGCGCACGGCGACGGGTGGGTGACGTTCCCGGGTGCGGCGACCGAGGAAGAGTTCTACGCGAAGTCGATCGAGCGCTCGCAGGCGCTGGACGCGGCGCTCAACGGTCGGACGATCCGGCGGCTGCTGCTCGCGTACGGGCAGATCGATCCGTGGGCGTCGGAGGAAGGCTTCGGGCAGCTCGTCGAGCGGTACGGCGGGATCGGCTTCGACGAGCTCGTTCTGTATGCGCCGAAGGAGCACGAGCGGGCCGTGTTCGACAAGGTCGTCAGCCGGCTCGACGACTACCGCTGAACAGCACGCGCCGTTTCCGCGTTACCTGGGAAGGACTACCTCGAGGTCGTCCAGCCGGCCGGCTTCTTCGAGCAGGGTGTCGAGGGGGAGGCCGGTGAGCTGGAGATTGGGGTGGGCCCAGTCGTTGAGGATGGAGTCGCCGGCGTTCAGGTGGTCGGCGAGCTCCGTGCGGCTCAGCTCAAAGATGTGCGCCGGGTTGCCGGTCAGGTCGACAACGGTCTGCATCAGGCGACCGGCCTGCTCCTCCCAGCCGACGTCGCCCGCGTCCAGGTGATCGGGACGGATCAGCAGTAGGTCGACGTCGCTGTCGAGATCACCATCGCCACGAGCGAGAGCGCCGTACACGCTGGCATGCACGGGCAGGACCCTCCACCCATTGATCTCATCGGCAAGCCGGCCGATCAACGTACGACGCAGGTCAGCCAGGAACTCGACCGCCGGATACGCGAGGTGCTTGCGATTAAGGCGATAGAGCAACGAGTTGCCCACATCGTCAACATGCACCAGCCCCGTCGCCGCCAGCCGCTGCAGCACCAGCCGAACCCCGGCGACACTCCCCGACCCCGCCAACTTATGGATCTGCCGCCCCGACAGCCCTTCCTCCGCCTGCACCAAAACCCGCAACACAGGCCCATCCAACGAGGGCACCACCACACTGATCGGGCTACTGAGATCCATGATCCACCCCACGATAGTTACCTACCAACCACACCAAGTAATCATCATGCCCCGTCAACTACAGCCCCTTGGCGTTGGCGCGGGGGGTTGGGGTGGTGCGGAGTTCGGTGGTGAAGGCGTAGCGGTCGCCTCGGTAGAGGGCTGAGGTGTATTCGAAGACGCGGTCGCGGCTGTCGAAGCTGATGCCGTGGAGAGCCAGGCAGGGCTGGGTCGTGGGGATGTCCAGCCACGCGGCCGTTTTCGCGTCGGGCATGGCTGGTTCCAGGCGGGAGGTGCCACTGACCAGGTCGATGCCGTAGCGGGTGGTGAGGAGGTCGTAGAGGGAGCCGTCGAGGTCCTCGGCCTGGAGGCCCGGGACGTAGGCGGCCGGCATCGTCGTACGTTCGACGACCATCGGGTGATCGTCCGCGAGCCGGACCCGGGTGAACGCGAGGATCGGATCGCCGACCGGGATCCGCAGTCGTCGGGCGGCCGAGCGTTCAGCCTTCTGGTGCCGGAACTCCAGCATCGTGCTCCCCGGCCGCATCCCGCGCCGCCGGATGTCCTCGGAGAACCCGATCATCCCCAGCCACCGCGCCACCTTCGGCCGCGTCGTGTACGTCCCACTGCCGTGCCGCCGCACCAGCAGCTCCTCGATCACGAGCTCGTCCACCGCCCGCCGCAACGTCATCCGCGCCACGTTCCACCGCACCGCAAGCTCCCGCTCCGCAGGCAACGCCGCACCCTCCGGCAACGTGTCGATCAAACTCAACAACAACGCCCGAATCTCAGCAGCCTTCCCCGGCAACGACGCATGCATTGGTCTTACGTAACACCCACCCCCACCCCACCAAAAGCCTTTCCACACCAGTCGAACCCTTTCGCCCTAGACCACTTCCCCACCAGCCACCCCCTCCAGGCAGAGGTACCTGACAATCTCAACGGTGTGACAGTTCACGTGCTCGTCGGGGTTGTCCCAGGTGATGCACACCCACACCGGTCCGGCGCCATCCACAGTCCCAACGCCGTAGTCGAAGTGGCTGACCCGATCACCCTGCTTCAGCTGCCACCACTTCAGCTCCTCGTCGGGCACCCGCGTGGTGTCGGTCATCGCCCGCCGCACAGGGACTTGTTGAGCATGGGAGCCCTCTCGTGGTGGACGGAGCCGGCGTCGGTCGCAGGGAATCCACAACGCCGGCCCCGCCGATCAGGGGAATGTCTCCATCTCAGCGCTGCGTCAGCTCGCCCGGCAGATGCAAACACCGTGCACTCGGCAACAACCTGTGCAGAGCATGTGCACTTGAGCACGGATCGCCGAACAGAGCAGCTGTCCGCCGCGCGATCAACCGACTACTGTGAGTGGATCAGACCAGTGCTTCTGAAGAGGTTGCATGAGATCGCCCAACGAGTCGCTCGCCGCCCTACTGGACGAGGCGGCCTGCTCGCGGAATGCGCTCGCGCGCGACATTCGTGAACTCGCGGCAGCCCGAGGGCTCAAGGACGTGCGCTGTGACCATGTGGACGTCGGCCGCTGGCTGAAAGGAATGGTTCCTCGCGGCGCAAAGCCGGACCTGATCGCCGAGGCGCTTGGTCGTCGTCTGGGCCGCGCGTTGTCGCTCGGTGAGCTCGGTTTCACAGCCGAACGACCATTGACGCTCGGCCTCACCTTCTCCGAGTCCCGCGAGGCAACGATCCGTACCTCTCGCAGACTGTGGACAGAGGACTTGAGACGCTCGGACTTCCTTCGCATGGCCGTCGCTGCCGGCGCGCTGACGACACCGATGGCTCGATGGCTGGTATCGCCTCCCGCGGATCCGCCTTACCGCACACACGGCCTCGGCCGGGTCGGCGTCGACGATGTCGAGGCGATTCGCGCAACTCTGCAGATGTTCGAACGTCTTGATCACCAGTTCGGTGGCGGCCACGCGCGATCCGCGGCCGTTCAGTACCTGACTGACGCGGTGACCCCACTACTGCACGCGAACTACACCGACGCGATCGGACGTGAACTGTTCTCGGTCGCGGCACAATTCACATATAAGACCGGAGCGATGGCGTACGACGTCGGCCGGCACGGACTTGCCCGACGCTATTTCGTTCAGGCGCTCAACCTCGCGCACGCTTCTGGGCATCGGCCATTGGGTGGGAAGGTCCTGGCACTGATGAGCCACCAGGCCAACTACCTTGGTGAACACCGCGAAGCCGTTGATCTGGCGAGGGCGGCGGCGCTCGGAGCGGGCGCGGATGCCACACCACGGGTGAGGTCAATGTACGCGGCCATGGAGGCGCGCGGACTGGCCAGCATCGGAGACAAGCGTGCGTGCCTCCGGATGATGCGGCACGCGGAGGCCAGCTTCGCAAAGAGCACCGAGGCCGACGGCGAGCCGGACTGGATCGGGTACTTCGATCAGTCAGAGCTCCACGACGAACTGGCGCACTGCTTCACGAGCCTCCGCACGCCGCGGGAGGCCGAGCGACATGCTCAGGCAGCACTCAGAGGTTCGATCGATCTGCACCCGCGGAGCCGAACGTTCTGCCGGATCTCGCTCGCAACGTCCTACCTGGATGCAGGTGAAATCGCGCAAGCCTGCGCGACAGCCGGAGAGGCACTGGCGGCTGCGGGCAAGATCAAGTCCGCGCGCGTCCGGAAGTACGTGCGAACGTTCGACAACGCATTGACCAGCTTCGGACGGCACCGGTCGATCTCCGAGTTCCGCGAGCGAGCGCGAGAGATCCTCGTTGTGGCGTCTTAGCTGTCAGGTGCCCGGGGTCCAGAATCTGGGGGCTTCTGGGTTGCGGAGGGTGGCTATGCGGCGGGTGGCTTCGGGGTGGAGGCGGGGTTCTCGGGTTAGGCGGCTGAGGAGCCAGGCGGTCATGCGTAACTCGCGGAGGGCCGCGAAGACGGGGAAGCCGTCCCAGGTGCGCACGTCCCATCCGTAGGCGGTGACGAAGGCGTCGTACTCGGCGTTGTCGTACCAGCCGAGCCGCTGGTAGACCGCCGGTACGACGAGGTCCCATTCGCGCGGGCCGATGCTGAACCGCTCCAGATCGAGGAGTACGGCGATGCCGTCACTCCCACGAATTGCGTTCTTGCGGTTGGCGTCGCCGTGGATGACGCACACCGGCAGGCCGGCACTCACTTGCGTGTACTCGTCCTGGAGCTGGTCCAACCGCTCCGACATGAACTGGCGATCGCCGGCGTCGAGCGCTCCGTCGGCTGCGTCCAGGTGCTCCGCAAGCCGAACAAACGGGTCCAACAGCGGGATCTCGAAGTCCGACGGCACGGGCAACGCGTGTAGTCGCCCGAGCAGACTCGCCAGCTCCGCCGTGCTGGCCATCGAGGCGTCCGGCACCTCATGCCAGATCGTCACCGCATGCCCCTCGACCATCCACGGCTGGTCGATCAACTCGAGCGGCTTCACCGCCGACACGCCTTGCTCGGCCAGCCACCGGCCCGTCCGGACCTCGAGCAATGCCCGCTCGTACGACGATCCAGCCGATACCCGAGCCACCAGGCCACCCGGCAACCGGAAGACCGCGTTGTCGGCAATCGGTCCGAGCAACTCGGCGCCTGTCGCCCCGACCCCCACCCCCAGCTTGGCGGCAACAGATCGAACCACCCGGAACGCAGCCGTCCGATCAACTGCCCCAGCCATACCCGCAGTCTCTCACCACAGCGATGCAGGCCTGTCTGAAGCTTCGCCGCCTGGGCGGTGTGCCGTGGTCTGATGACGAACCGACTGCTTCCTGGCATCAGCTCCAACGAGCGAGCTGGGCGAACTCCCCCCAGCCCCAAGGTGCGCGCCGCGCTCTCGGATGTTCGTGCTGCCTTCTACCTTTTGCCGGGACCACAGGATCGGGTTCCACCTAGCGCGCTGTCTACAGGAGCTTCCGCCGAGTACATGCGGGCGGGACCAGGATCCCCGCGCCGCCGGAGGCGGCCAACAGAACTGCCGCCGCGAAGCGGTGTCCTTTGGGCTTGCGGGAAAAACAAGCACGCTTGATTCTTTTGGGGATTGGTGTCAGGGTCGGGGGCACGGGTCCCGGCGTAGGGAGTGCGGCGTGCGACTGGATGAAGTGCTGGCTGATCTGTGGGCCGAGAGTGCTGAGTTGGACCGGCTGGTGGGTGGTCTGGCGGCTGGTGAGTGGGCGACGCCTACGCCGGCTGAGGGGTGGACGATCGCGCATCAGATTGCGCATCTCGCCTGGACGGACGAGGCGACTCACCTGGCTGCTACCGATCCCGACGGGTTCAAGGTTTCGTTGCAGACGGCTGCCGCGAACCCGACCGGCTATGTGGACCAGGGTGCGGCGGAGACGGCCTCGCTACCGCCCGACCAGCTTCTGACGTACTGGCGCGAGACCCGGGCCGACGTCACCGACGCGCTGAAGAAGGTGCCCGCGGGTGCGAAGGTCGCCTGGTACGGGCCTCCGATGAGTCCGACCTCGATGGCGACGGCCCGGTTGATGGAGACCTGGGCGCACGGGCAGGACGTGGCCGACGCGCTGGGCGTTCGTCGTACGCCGAGCAACCGGCTGCGGCATGTCGCACACCTCGCGGTCCGCACCCGCGACTTCGCGTACCTGCTGAACGATCGCACCCCACCCGCGGAGGAGTTCCGCGTCGAGCTGACCGGGCCGGACGGTGACCCGTGGTCATGGGGACCGGAGGACGCGGCTCAGCGGGTGAGCGCGCCAGCCGTGGACTTCTGCCTGCTCGCGACCCAGCGGCGGCACCGCGACGACCTCGCGGTGGTGGTCGAGGGAGCGCAGGCCGATGAGTGGCTGGGGATCATCCAGGCCTTCGCCGGATTGCCCGGGAAGGGCCGACGTCCGGGACAGTTCCAATGACTGAGCCCATCCGCATCGGCAACGCGTCCGGCTTCTACGGCGACCGGTTCAGCGCCGTTCACGAGATGCTGACCGGCGGGCCGCTCGACGTGCTCACCGGGGACTACCTCGCCGAGCTGACCATGCTCATCCTCGGCCGTGACCGCCTGAAAGACCCGAAGCTCGGGTACGCGCGGACGTTCCTCAAGCAGCTCGAGTCCGGACTCGGCGAGGCGCTAGATCGCGGCGTGACGATCGTCAGTAACGCTGGTGGGCTCAACCCCGCAGGACTCGCGGACGCGATCACAACACTCGCCGAGCGACTCGGCCTGCAGCCGAAGATCGCCTACGTCACCGGCGACGATCTCCTCCCGCGAAGCCAGGAGCTCAATCTCGGAGACCCGTTGACGGCCAACGCCTACCTAGGTGCCTGGGGTATCGCCGAGGCGATCCAGGAGGGCGCCGATGTGGTCGTCACCGGCCGCGTCACCGACGCCTCGATGATCGTCGGCCCCGCCGCCGCACACCACGGCTGGAAGCGGACCCAGTACGACGAACTCGCCGGAGCCGTCGCAGCCGGTCACGTGATCGAGTGCGGCTGCCAGGCGACCGGCGGCAACTACGCGTTCTTCACCGAACTGCACGACTTCGGCCGTCCCGGATTCCCGATCGCGGAGATCCACGCCGACGGCAGCAGCGTGATCACCAAGCACGACAACACCGGCGGCGCGGTCACCATCGACACGGTCAAGGCCCAGCTGCTCTACGAGATCACCGGTGCCCGGTACGCCGGTCCCGATGTCACCACGCGCCTCGACACGGTCGAGCTCGCTGACGCCGGACCGGATCGCGTCCGCATCTCCGGTGTCCGCGGTGAGCCGCCGCCCCCGACGTACAAGGTCTCGCTGAACAGCGTCGGCGGGTTCCGCAACGAGGTCGACTTCGTCCTGACCGGTCTGCAGCTGGAGGAGAAGGCGGACCTGGTCAAGCAGCAGCTCGAGCAGGCGCTCCCCAAGCGGCCGGCCGAGCTGAAGTGGAGCGTCGCCTGGACCGAAACGCCGAACGCCGAGACCGAGCGGGAGGCGAGCGTGTTCTTCCGCTGCGAGGTGAAGGACGCGGACCCGAAGCTGGTCGGCCGCGGATTCTCCAGCGCCGCAGTCGAGCTGGCGCTCGCGAGCTACCCGGGCTTCCATGTGACTGCGCCGCCGGGCGAGGGGTCGCCGTACGGCGTCTTCAAGGCCGGGTACGTCGACATCCACGAAGTCGAGCACGTGGTCGTCCTGCCGGATGGGACTCGGCGTGTGATTGAGCCGGCCGCGGAGACACAGCCATTGACTCCGGTTGAGGACATCGACCTACCAGTGCCGTTGCCACAGCTCGCGACCAGCGGAGGACCGCGCACCCGGGAGGTTCCGCTCGGCCGGATCGCCGGCGCGCGGTCCGGCGACAAGGGCGGCGACGCCAACGTCGGCGTGTGGGTGCGGCAGGAGAAGGCGTGGCGATGGCTCGCGCACACCCTGACGGTCGAGCTCTTCCAGGAGCTGCTGCCGGAGACCAGGGAGCTGACCGTGACGCGCTACATCTTCCCGAAGCTCTGGGCGGTCAACTTCGTCGTCGAGGGTCTGCTCGGCGAAGGCGTCGCCTCGCAGGCACGCTTCGATCCACAGGCCAAGGCCGTCGGCGAGTGGCTCCGATCCCGGTACGTCGACGTCCCGGAGAAGTTGCTGTGAGCACCGAACGCGACGCCCTCCGCGAGACCGTCCGCCGGTTCATGGCCGCCGAAGTGCTGCCGTTCCTCGACGACTGGGAACGGGACGGTGAGCTGCCGCGAGAGTTGCACAAGAAGGCGGGTCAGCTCGGACTGCTCGGCGTCGCCTTCCCGGAATCGGCCGGTGGCGGTGGTGGCTCGCTGCTCGACTCGCTCGCCGTGGTCGAGGAGATGCACTACGCTGGCGGATCGGGCGGACTCGTCGCATCCCTGCTGACGTGCGGAATCGCCGTTCCCCACATTGTTGCCGCTGGCAACCAGGGCCAGATCGACCGCTGGGCGCGACCGACCCTCGACGGCGAATTGATCGGCTCGCTCGCGATCACCGAACCCGACGGCGGTTCGGACGTCGCCTCCTTGCGTACGACGGCCCGCCGCGACGGCGATGTGTTCGTCGTGAACGGCGCCAAGACCTACATCACCTCGGGGTGCCGCGCGGATTTCGTCACCACTGCGGTCCGCACCGACGGGCCGGGTTCGCACGGAGTCAGTCTGCTGGTGATCGAGAAGGGCACGCCGGGCTTCACGGTTTCTCGCAAGCTGAAGAAGATGGGCTGGCTCTGTTCGGACACCGCCGAGCTGTCGTTCACCGACGTACGCGTGCCTGTTGCCAACCTCGTCGGCGAGGCCGGGACGGGATTTGTCCAGCTCGCGATCAACTTCGTCGCCGAACGGCTGATCCTGGCGGCGCAGGCGTACGCCGGAGCCCAGCGGGCGCTCGATCTCACGGTCGAGTGGTGCCGGGCGCGGGAATCGTTCGGCCGGCCGCTGATCTCGCGGCAGACCGTGCAGCACACGCTCGCCGAGATGGCCCGCCGGATCGACGTCGCCCGGGTCTACGTGCACTCGGTCGCCGAGCGGTCCGACCGAGGCGAGGACGTCTTCGCCGAGACCTGTTTCGCGAAGAACACCGCCGTCGAGGCCGGGCAGTGGGTGTGCGACCAGGCACTGCAGCTGCACGGCGGCCTCGGCTATATGCGAGAGGCCGAGGTGGAACGCCAGTACCGCGACCAACGAATCCTCGGCATCGGCGGCGGCACCACCGAGATCCTGACCGGCCTGGCCGCGAAACGACTGGGGTTCACCGCATGACCACACACATCACCCCCGCGGTCGCGGAGCGAAGCGGAGCGGCCGCGAGCAACCGAGACGCGATGCTCGAGAAGCTGGCCGCGCTCGACGTCGAGCATGCGAAGGCATTGGCAGGTGGCGGGGAGAAGTACGTCGAACGCCACCACAAGCGTGGGAAGTTGCTGGCGCGGGAGCGGATCGAGCTACTGCTCGACCCGGACTCGCCGTTCCTCGAGTTGTCGCCGCTGGCCGGATGGGGCTCGGACTTCACGGTCGGCGCGAGTCTGGTGACCGGGATCGGGGTCGTCGAGGGCGTCGAATGCCTGATCACGGCGAACGACCCGACCGTCAAGGGTGGCGCGAGCAACCCGTGGACACTTCGCAAAGCCTTGAGATCGGACGAGATCGCGCGGGCGAACCGGCTGCCGGTGATCAGCCTGGTCGAGTCCGGTGGCGCGGATCTGCCCACGCAGAAGGAGATCTTCATACCCGGCGGCGCGATGTTCCGGAATCTGACCCGCCTGTCGGCCGAGGGGATTCCGACGATCGCGCTGGTGTTCGGCAACTCGACCGCGGGTGGCGCGTACATCCCGGGGATGAGCGACTACGTGGTGATGGTCGACGGCGGGGCGAAGGTGTTCTTGGCCGGTCCGCCGTTGGTGAAGATGGCGACCGGCGAGGATGCCGACGACGAGTCGCTGGGTGGCGCGTCGATGCACGCGCGCAGGTCGGGGCTCGCGGACTACTTCGCGGTCGACGAGCAGGACGCGATCCGGCTCGGCCGGCAGATCGTGTCGCGGTTGAACTGGCGGAAGCAGGGCCCGGCGCCGAAGCCGTCGTACGACGAGCCCCGGTACGACGAGGACGAGCTGCTTGACATCGTGCCCGGGGATCTGAAGATCCCGTTCGATCCGCGGGACGTCATTGCCCGAGTGGTGGACGGGTCGGTCTTCGACGAGTTCAAGCCGTTGTACGGGTCGTCGTTGGCGACCGGATGGGCGTCGGTGCACGGGTATCCGGTCGGGATTCTCGCCAATGCACGCGGGGTCCTGTTCAGCGAGGAGTCGCAGAAGGCGGCGCAGTTCATCCAGCTCGCGAACCGCGCGAACACCCCACTGATCTTTCTGCACAACACGACCGGCTACATGGTCGGGCAGGAGTACGAACAGGGCGGCATCATCAAGCACGGCGCGCAGATGATCAACGCCGTCTCGAACTCGGCCGTCCCACACATCTCGATTCTGATGGGAGCGTCGTACGGCGCCGGGCACTACGGGATGTGTGGACGGGCGTTCGATCCACGGTTCCTGTTCGCGTGGCCGTCGGCCAAGTCTGCGGTGATGGGACCGCAGCAGCTCGCCGGGGTGCTGTCGATCGTGGCGCGGGCGGCGTCGGAGGCGAAGGGTCAGCCGTACGACGAGGAGGGCGACGCGAAGATGCGCGCGTACGTCGAGGGCCAGATCGAGGCGGAGTCGTTGCCGATGTTCCTGTCCGGTCGCCTGTACGACGACGGCGTGATCGATCCCCGAGACACCCGAACCGTCCTCGGCATCTGCCTGTCCGCGATCCACTCGGCCCCAGTCGAAGGCACTTCGTCCTTCGGCGTCTTCAGGATGTGATCGCGATGCCTTCACCAGCCGACACGCCCGGCGTGATCTCCTCGGTCCTTGTCGCGAACCGGGCTGAGATCGCCCGGCGGATCTTCCGGACCGCCCGGTCGCTCGGCCTGTCCACGGTTGCCGTCTACTCTTCCGCCGACGCGAGCTCGCCCCACGTGGCTGAGGCCGATGCGGCCGTACACCTCCCCGGCAACGCACCAAGCGAGACCTATCTCCGCGGCCACCTGATCATCGAGGCGGCTTTACGCGCGGGCGCCGATGCCATCCACCCGGGCTACGGATTCCTGTCGGAGAACGCCGCGTTCGCCCAGCAAGTGATCGACGCCGGGCTGACCTGGATCGGGCCGCCGGCGGATGCGATCTCGTCGATGGGCTCGAAGATCGAGTCGAAGAAGCTGATGGCGGCCGCCGGGGTTCCGGTGCTCGCCGAGCTCACGCCTGCTGAGGTCTCGGTCGCCGACCTGCCCGTGCTGGTGAAGGCGTCGGCCGGCGGTGGTGGTCGCGGGATGCGGGTCGTCACGCGCCTCGAGGACCTCGCGGGCGAGATCGAGGCGGCGTCGGCCGAGGCACTGTCGGCGTTCGGTGATGGGACGGTTTTCTGCGAGCGCTACCTGTCGTCCGGGTGTCACATCGAGGTGCAGATCATGGCTGATCAGCACGGGACGATCTGGGCGGTGGGCGAGCGCGAGTGCTCGATCCAACGTCGCCACCAGAAGGTCGTCGAGGAGGCGCCGTCGCCGCTCGTGGAGCGCATCCCGTCGATGCGTGCGTCGCTCTTCGATGCGGCGCGGAAAGCTGCTGCGGCGATCGGGTACGTCGGGGCTGGGACGGTCGAGTTCCTCGCGGACGAGGAGGGTGCGTTCTACTTCCTCGAGATGAACACCCGCCTCCAGGTCGAACACCCGGTCACCGAGGAAACCACCGGACTGGATCTCGTGGAGCTGCAGTTCGACGTCGCCGCCGGGGGTCGGTTGGCAGCGGATCCGCCGCCGACGGTCGGGCATGCGATCGAGGTGCGGTTGTACGCCGAGGACCCGTTGAACGACTGGCAACCCCAGACGGGCAGCGTGTACGCCTTCGCCGTGGGATCACGAAGTCTTTCCGGAAGTAAATCTGCGTATAGCGACCAGAAAGTTCCGCAAAGCGGGCTCCGGGTGGATTCTGGGGTGGAGGATGGGTCGGAGGTTTCGCCGTACTACGACTCGATGCTGGCGAAGGTGATTGGGTTCGGGGCGGATCGGACTGTGGTGGCTCGGCGGTTGGCCGGCGAACTGCAGCGGGCGGTGATTCACGGGGTGGGGACCAACCGGGATTTGCTGGTGTGGATTCTGCGGCATCCGGCGTTTTTGGCTGGGGACACCGATACTGCGTTCTTCGACAAGCACGGGATCGGAGTGCCGCCGAATCCCGCCGTGACGCGCGTGTCGGCGTTGGCGGCGGCGCTGGCTGATGCGGCCGGCCGGGTTGGGCCGGTGCGGGTGCCCAGCGGCTGGCGGAACCTGCCGTCGCAGGCGCAACGGAAGAGCTTCCGGGTGGGTGAGTCGACGTACGAGGTGGAGTATCGGCTGACCCGGGACGGTCTTGTTGCTGAGGGCAACATTCAGCTCGTCGAGAGCGCGCCGGATCGCGTGGTGCTGGCGGTTGACGGCGTACGACGAACGTTCGAGGTCGCGGCGTACGACGGGATCACGTGTGTGGACTCGTCCTTGGGCAGCGTGAGCCTGATTCCGGTCGGGCGGTTCGCGGACCCGGCCCTGCAGGTGTCGGCGGGGTCGTTGCTCGCGCCGATGCCGGGGACCGTGATCCGGGTCGGCGTGCAGGTGGGTGAAGAGGTCGAGCAAGGGCAGCCGTTGCTGTGGCTGGAGGCGATGAAGATGGAACACACGATCGCCGCCCCGGCCGACGGGGTGCTCACCGAGTTGAAGGTCGCAGCAGGTCAACAGGTCGAGGTCGGCGCCGTACTGGCCGTGGTTGGAGAGCAGGCATGAGTTTCATCGAATCCGAGGAACGCCAGGCCCTGCGTCAGGCGGTTGGTGAGCTGGGGAAGAAGTACGGCTACGGGTGGTTCACCCAGCAGGCGCGCAGCGGCGGGCACACGACCGAGCTGTGGCTCGAGGCCGGCAAACTCGGCTACCTCGGCGTGAACCTGCCCGAGGAGTACGGCGGCGGAGGCGGCGGACTCGCCGACCTGTCGATCGTGCTGGAGGAGCTCGGCGCGGCCGGCTGCCCGTTGCTGATGATGGTGGTCTCGCCGTCGATCTGCGGCACGGTGATCACGCGCTTCGGTACCGAGGACCAGAAGCACCGCTGGCTGCCCGGTCTGGCCGACGGTACGACGATCATGGCGTTCGCGATCACCGAGCCCGATGCCGGCTCCAACTCGCACCAGATCACGACGACGGCACGCCGTACGGACGACGGCTGGTCGCTGACCGGGCGGAAGGTCTTCATCTCCGGACTCGACGTCGCCCAGGCTGTCCTGGTCGTCGGCCGGACCGAGGACGCGCGGACGGGGAAGCTCAAGCCCGCCCTGTTCATCGTCCCGGTCGATGCGCCCGGGGTGGAGTTCCAGCAGATCGAGATGGATCTGATCAGCCCGGACAAGCAGTTCGCGTTGTTCCTCGACGACGTCCAGCTGCCGCGAGAAGCGCTGGTCGGCGCCGAGGATGCGGCGCTGATGCAGCTGTTCGCCGGGCTCAATCCGGAGCGGATCATGGCGTCGGCGTTCGCACTGGGGATCGCACGGCACGCGCTCGGCAAGGCGACCGCCTACGTCAAGGACCGCCAGGTCTGGAAGAGCCCGATCGGCGCGCACCAGGGCATCTCGCACCCGCTCGCGCAGATCAAGATCGAGCTCGAGCTGGCTCGCCTGATGATGCAGAAGGCGGCCGCCCTGTACGACGCGGGCGACGACCTGGCCGCGGGTGAGGCCGCGAACATGGCCAAGTACGCGGCCGGCGAGGTAGCGGTGCGCGCCACCGATCAGGCGGTGCAGTCGCTCGGCGGCAACGGCATGACGGTCGAGTACGGCGTGGCCTCGCTGGTCGCGGCCGCGCGGGCGACCCGGATCGCGCCGGTGAGCCGCGAGATGATCCTCAACTTCGTTGCGCAGCACAGCCTGGGACTGCCGAAGTCGTACTGACATCTTCCGTATTACTGCGGAGTAGGTCAGAGTTCCTCCACCAGGCAGTGGGCAGCGTTGAAAGGGGCAAGACGATCATCACGAGCCAGTTCCCGCCCGTCGACCTCCTCGACGTTCCGATCCATGACGCGGTGCTCGGAAAGGCCCAGGAGTACGGCGATCACCCGGCGCTCGTGGACGGGGTGAGCGGACGCGAGATCAGCTACGCGCAACTGGACGCGATGACCCGCCGGGTCGCGGCCGGGCTGGCCGAGCTCGGCATCCGCAAGGGCGACGTCATCGCGCTCTACAGCCCCAACACGATCCTCTGGCCGGTCGTGTTCTACGGCGCCACCCGCGCCGGCGCGACCGTGACCACGGTCAACGCGCTCTATACCGCGGACGAGCTGCACAAGCAGCTGATCGACTCGAAGGCGAAGTTGCTGGTGACGATTTCGCTGTTCCTGCCGGTCGCGACGGCAGCCGTCGAGGACACGGACGTCGGTGAGATCTTCGTGTGCGACAGCGCCGAGGGATACCGGTCGGTGCTGGAGCTGGTCGCGTCGACGGCTCCCGAGCCCGAGGTGGAGATCGATCCAGGCGAGGACATCGCCGTACTGCCGTACTCGAGCGGGACCACCGGCGCGGCCAAGGGCGTGATGCTGACGCACCGGAACATCGCGTCCAACATGGCGCAGGCCGAGGTGATGATCACGGTCGGCGATGACGAGCGGATCATCGCGATCCTGCCGTTCTTCCACATCTACGGGCTGTCGGTGTTGATGAATCTGCCGTTCCGGCTCGGGGCGACGGTGGTGGTGCTGCCGAAGTTCGAGCTGCAGCAGTTCTTGACCACGCTCGACGAGCAGCGGATCACGCGGGCGTTCGTCGCACCGCCCGTCGTACTGGCGCTGGCGAAGCACCCGGCCGTGGACGGCGTGGACCTGTCGGCTCTGCGCTACGTGACGTCGGCGGCAGCTCCCTTGGACGCCGACCTGGCCGAGGCGTGCGCGAAGCGGCTCGGGTTGCACGCGGTGCTGCAGGCGTACGGGATGACCGAGTTGTCGCCGGGGACGCACGCCGTACCGCAGGATGATCCGGATCCGTCACCCGGTGCCGTGGGCAAGCTTTTCCCGAACACCGAGATGCGCCTGGTCGGTGCCGACGGCAACGATGTTGGTACGGGCGAGACCGGCGAGATCTGGATCCGTGGGCCGCAGGTGATGAAGGGGTATCTGGGCCGTCCGGCCGAGACCGACGCGACCGTGGACGCCGACGGTTGGCTGCACACGGGCGATCTCGGGCGGGTCGACGAGGCCGGTTACCTGTTCGTCGTCGACCGGGTCAAGGAGCTGATCAAGTACCACGGCTACCAGGTGCCGCCGGCCGAGCTGGAGGCCGTGCTGCTCACCGACGACCGGATCGCGGACGCGGCGGTGATCGGGGTCGAGGCCGATGGCAACGAGATTCCGAAGGCGTTCGTGGTGCCGATGCCTGGGGTGTCGCTGAGTGCCGACGACGTGATGGAGTACGTCGCGGCGCGGGTGGCGCCGTACAAGAAGGTCCGTCAGGTGGAGTTCATCGACGCGGTGCCGAAGGCGGCGTCGGGGAAGATCCTGCGGCGACAACTCCGGGCCCGCGAGGCGGCCGGTGACTGAGACCCTCAAGGAACCCCAGCAGGAACGCAGCCGGGCCACCCGGCAGCGCTTGCTCGAGGCCGCTCTGGAGTCGCTGGCCGAAGTCGGGTACGCCGCGACCACGGTCAGCGTGGTCGCGACCCGAGCCGGGGTGTCACGGGGAGCCGCTCAGCACCACTTCCCCACCCGGGCGGATCTTTTTGCGGCCGCCGTCGAGTACATGACCGAAGTGCGACTGGCTGAGATCCGCGCCCAGGCCGCTGCCCTTCCAAGCGGCCCAGGCCGGACCGAGGCCATCGTCGGCATGCTGGCCGGCGTCTACACCGGCCCCCTCTTCCGAGCCGCCCTCCACCTCTGGGTCGCCGCCTCAACCGAGGAAGCGCTGAGAACCCAGATCGTCCGATTAGAAGCCCATGTCGGACGGCAGGCACACCGCGCCCTGCTGGAGGTCCTAGACGTGAGCGAACGAACCCCCGGCGTACGGGAGACCGTGCAGGGCGTCCTCGACATGGCCCGCGGCCTCGGCCTCGCCGACCTACTGACCGACGACAGCGCCCGGCGGCAAGGCATCGTCCGGCAATGGAGCCGCATCCTGGATCAGGCACTAGGGGATCCCGCGGTGTGACCGTCCCATCTGTCGGTTGGTGGATACGGGAATTGTTGTCTGATCACATACATTGATCAGCGATATGACTACTGAGCGGATCGACCGGGCGAGTGTGGGGCTGCGGTCGGAGCGGGGACCGATCCTGCTCGCGGTGATGTTGAGCATCGGGCTGGTCGCGATCGACGCCACGATCCTGGCCACCGCCGTACCGTCGATCGTCGACGATCTCGGCGGGTTCACGCAGTTCCCGTGGCTGTTCTCGATCTATCTGCTGGCGCAGGCGGTCTCGGTACCGATCTACGGCAAGCTCGCCGACCTGCGCGGGCGCAAGCCGATCATGCTGCTCGGGGTCGGGCTGTTCGTAGGTGGCTCGATCCTGTGCGGGTTCGCCTGGAGCATGCCGGCGCTGATCGTGTTCCGGCTGATCCAGGGGCTCGGCGCGGGCGCGGTCCAGCCGATGGGCATGACGATCGTCGGCGACATCTACACGGTCGCGGAACGGGCCAAGGTCCAGGGCTACATCGCCAGCGTGTGGGGGATCGCGTCGTTCGTCGGCCCGACGCTGGGCGGCGTGTTCTCGGACTACATCTCCTGGCGCTGGATCTTCTTCGTGAACGTCCCGCTCGGCCTCGCCGCTGCCTGGGTGCTGGTCCGCCGGTTCCAGGAGAACGTCACGCAGAAGACCAGCCATCAGATCGACTACGCGGGCGCGATTCTGCTCGCGGTCGGCGGTTCGCTGCTGTTGCTCGGCCTGCTCGAGGGCGGCGTGATGTGGGACTGGGACTCGGTGCTGAGCATCGCGATCCTGGCCGGGGCCGCGGTCCTGCTGACGGCGTTCGTGATCGTCGAACGTCGCGCGCCCGAGCCGATCCTGCCGTTGTGGGTGCTCGGCCATCGGGTCCTCAACTCCGCCAACTCGGCCGCGCTGCTGATCGGGTTGTTGATGATCGGGCTGTCGACGTACGTGCCGCTGTTCGCTCAAGGGGTGCTGCACACGTCGGCGCTCGTCGCCGGGTTCGCGTTGGCCGCGATGACGCTGGGGTGGCCGATCGCGGCGTCGGTGGCGGGCCGGATCTACCTGCGGGTCGGATTCCGTACGACGATGTTGATGGGCGCGATCATCGTCGTACTCGGAGCCGCTCTGCTGCTCACGGTCGACGCCGGCAGCAGCGTACTGCGGCTTGCGGCGGCGTGCTTCGTGATCGGCATCGGGCTCGGTTTCTCGGCGTCACCGTCGGTCGTGGCCGCGCAGTCGTCGGTGGACTGGACGACTCGTGGGGTCGTGACGGGCGCCAACATGTTCGCCCGGTCGGTCGGTAGCGCGGTCGGCGTCGCCGTCTTCGGCGCGGTGGCGAACGGCGTGGTCGCGGCGCGCCTCGGCGACAACCACGCGGACCTCGAGAAGCTCCCGGGCGAGGTCCTGGCCCCTGCGATCCACGATGTCTACTACGGTGCCGCGATCGCCGCCGTACTCCTCGTCGCCGCCGTCCTCTTCATGCCGAACAGAATCGAAGAACAACCACTCGGCACCCGCTGACGAACACCTAGGGGAGTGGTGCCGCCAAGGCCGCGATCAGGCCGGCCGCGGTCAGTGCCGCCCAGACGACTGCTGCGCCGACACCCAGAGCGCCGAGGCCGCGCTTCGTTCGTTGTCCGGGGAGTTTCTTCAGGATCACCCCGGTAATGATCACGACCAATAGCATCGCCGCGACCGTGGCGGCGCCGCAGCCCCAGCCGAACCCCAGTGGCCTGGCGTCCGGCCACGCGCTGCCGAAGCGGCGTTCCAGACTGCTGGTTCGGCCGGGCAGCAGAAACGCCGCACTGCCGACCCAGATCGGGAGTACGTACTTGAGTCCCGTCCGCACACCGCTGGTGAGGAGCGCGCGGTGGTGGAGAACGATCGCCGTCGAGAGCACCACCCACGGCAGACCGCCCCAACACCAGCCGATCGCTCGAAGCGCCAACTCGCTGTGGCCCACCGCCGCGCCGAGCAAGCCAGCGAGGCGCTCGCCGGCAACAGCGCCGGTAACAGCGAAGCTGACCGCTGCCACGAAGAACAGCAGGGTGATGCGATTGCCTGACCGCTTCGCTGCGTCGTCTGGTTGAGTGCTCGACACGAGGTTGCACTCTGCCACGGCTTAGGTTGACGTCATGCGAGCGGTCGACTGTGTGGGTGCCTTGATCCGGGACGAACAGCATCGCGTCTATCTGCAACGTCGTACGCCGGAACGACGGTTGCTCCCCGGGATCTGGGACATCGTGGGGGGCCACCTGGAGCCGGGCGAGACGCCGGAGCAGGCGTTGGTCCGGGAGGTCGAGGAAGAGACCGGGTGGAAGGTCCGCGACATCGTGTGGACCGTCGCCGACTGGGAGTGGGAGTACGAGGGACGCGTACGGCGGGAGCTCGACTACCTGATCACCGTCGACGGGGACCTCAGCCGTCCGCTGTTGGAGATCGGCAAGCACGACGCGTCGGCGTGGGCCGGGCCGGATGACCTCGAGCTGCTGATGGTCAACCGGACCGACGGCGATCGTCGGTTGCGCGATCTGGTGGCGCATGTGGTCGGGACCAGGTTCACCCCGCGCCTGCGGCTCGAGCCGATCACCGGACCGAACGGGGTCCTGACCGGACATGTGGCGGACCTGGTCCGGCTGTACTCGGACCCGTTGGTCGCCTATTGGTACGCCGGTTCCTGGTCCGTCGACGAGGCCGCGCGGCGGGCCGTCGAGTTCCAGGCGGGCTGGGAGCGGGAGTCCGTCGGGAAGTGGATGGCGTACGAGCGGACCGATGACGCACTGGCCGGCCGCGGCGGATTGTCGCGGTTGTCGGCTGACTACCCGGTCACGGCGGCGATCGCCGCGCTGGTCGGCCCCGCGTGGGCCGCGGATCGGCTGGAGCTCGGATGGGCGTTTGCCGAGTCCGCACGTGGTCGCGGTCTGGCGAGCGAACTCGGCCGGGCCGGTCTGGAGTTCGCCTTCGAGACGCTGGGAGCCCAAGCGGTCATCGCCTTCACCGAACGGCACAACACCGCGTCCCGGGCGGTGATGGAACGCATCGGCATGACCTATACCGGCGAAATCACCACCGAGGCCTACCGCGAGGGCTCAGACGCCCTCCACCCCGACGCCCCCTTCGCCGTCTACGCGATCGAGCCGGACCAGGACACCGGACCCAAACCGGACATCTAGCGGTCCAGCCCGGCCCTGAACCCCCTCCCCACCAGCAAGCCCCAACTCATGGGATATCCCATGAGATAGGCCCTTCTCCCCCGGGGATTTCGGGGGAGAACGAGCAAGCCCGTGGGTTATCCCATGAGATGGTCACGGGCACGGGCACGGGCTCGGGGTGTCGGGTGGGGGACCACAGCGGGCGCTTACACGGGAAAGACTCCGCTGTGTGACCACCCAGGCGCGGCGGTCACACAGCGGAGTCGGCCACCTCAGGGGGAGACTCCCGGTGAGGTGTCGGGAGTCTCCGGTGTCCTACCGCCCAGGACACTCGGCCCCGCCTGGCCCGAGGTGTCGGCCAGGAGGTGGGTTGGAACGGCTGGGCGGCGGCGATACAGGGAACTCAGCCGCCAAGCCCAGCCGGGCTTGTTGGGCGGTGCGGTCCGGAGCTGAGGAGTGCCCCGGACCGCACCTGGGTTTCGTCCGGGACTGAGGAGTGCCACGGACCTTCCAGTTGTGCTGCTCCTGGACGTGAGGAGACTCCAGGCGGCAGCTACCGAGTCTGAGGAGGACCCGGAGATCAGGTTGTTTCAGGTGTCTCAGGTGCTTCAGGTGCTTCAGTTGTCGAGCGGGCCGAGCAGGTCGTTGGTGACCCGGAGACCGGCGAAACGGCGCCGCATGGCCTGTTCGTAGCGGGCGGCGAGCGGCGCTTCCGCGACGTACTGCGCGATCACATGCTCACCGAACCAGACCCGAACCCTGCGTCGGTGCTGCCTCGACGTCATTTCCGCGATGGTCACTACCTCTCACCCCGTAACTCTGAGCCCTTGCAACCAGTTGGACTTACTGGTTGTCATGGCAGTAATGGTGCACGAGCCCAACGTGACCGCTCTAGGACCTGAAGAGGACCTTTGCCGGACCTCTTCCGGACCTCTCGCGGACATCTGGAGGACAGCACCTTGTCGTGGGGCATGAGTCGAGACAACGTCTGTTCTGACGTGAACGGGAGGAACGATGGCGGCGAGGTTGGCGCCTAAGACGGTCCTGGCGCACTTGATCCAGCGCCGGAACCAGACCTACTCCGAGATCGTCGCCGAGTTCGTCGAGCTGGGTGGAACCATCACCGAGCGGCACCTGCGGCGCCTCGCATCGGGCGAGCGTGCAGGCACCACTCCTCAGACCCGGCGCACCCTGCAACGCATGTTCGGCAAGCCGGTCGAGGAGCTCCTCGCGCCGTACGTCCCCGAGCAGGCCGCCCAGGTGGTGCCGGCACCTGCCGCGAGTGGACGGATCACGACAGGTAATGAGATGGAGGTTCTCGACATGGCTGCCAGCCGCGCGAGGGCATTTGCCCTCGCGGCCCAGTCCGGTCTCGGAAGCGAGGCCATGGAACAGGTGTACGACGACGTACGCCACGTCGCGAAGGCGTATCCGCAGCGACCGCTGCCGGAGATCCTCGGCCAGCTGGTCGAGACGCAGGATCTGGTCTTCGCCCTGCTGGAGAGCCGGCAACGCCCGGAGCACCTGCGGCAGCTGTACTTCCTCGGCGGCGTCACCGGCGGTCTGCTCGCCAAGGCGTCCCACGACCTCGGCAACCCGCACGCTGCGCTGACGCAGGCGCGGACGGCGTTCCTGTGTGCAGACAACGCCGACCACCACGGCCTGCGCGCCTGGGTCCGCGGCCTGCAGTCCCTGGTGTCGTACTGGGCCGGCAACCCGCACGACTCGGTCCGGTATGCCCAGCTCGGCGCCGGGTATGCGGAGCAGGCCAACAGCACCACCAGCGTCTGGCTCCCGGTCAGCGAGGCTCGTGCCTGGGCCGCCCTGGGCAACCCGGAGGCCACCCGCGCCGCGCTCGAGCGGGCCGAGCAGGCCTGGAGCTCGGTGCGGAACGACGATCTCGACGACATGGGCGGCCTGTGCACCTTCGGCCGCAACCGCCAGCTGTACTACGCCGCTGACGCGCTCGCCTGGCTGCCCGGTGAAGTCGATCAGGCCGAGCGGTACTCGCGGCAGGCCGTCGACGCCTACACCGACCAGAACCACCCGGAGTGGGCCTTCGGCGACGCGGCCGGTAGCCAGGCCGCGATGGCGATCAGCCGGATCGCCAGTGGCGAGCTGGACGGCGCGGCCGACGCGATCGCGCCGGTGCTGGGCCTGCCGACCGAGCGCCGGATCAACGGCGTGGTGCACTCGGCCCGCCGGGTCCACCAGGCGCTGCGGCTGTCCGGCCGTGCCGACGACGCCCGGGATCTCCAGGAGGAGATCGAGATGTTCACCCGGACCCCGATGCAGACCTTCAATCGCTAGACCAGTTGACGGATAGCCTGCGCGCATGGAGCCCCTGCTCGGTGAACTGACGACACTGCGCGAATTTCGGACCTCTGATCTCGACGACTATCTGGCGATCGCCGGCGACGACCGGGTGACCGCCTGGATGGCGTTCGACAGCTACGACCGGACCAGGGCCGCCGAGGTCCTGGCCGGGATCATCGAGCGATCGGCACGGGAGGACCGGCCCGATCACATGCTCGCCGTCACCCGCCAGGACGACGATCACGTGATCGGCTTCGGGCGGATCGCGCCGAGCGGGTCGTGGGGCGCGAAGCTGGGCTACGCGATCAACGCCGACCAGTGGGGCCGCGGGTACGCAACGGATGCCTCCCGGGTGCTGCTGCGCTTCGCGTTCACCACGCTCGGGCGGCACCGGGTCACCGCCGCCATCGGCCCGGAGAACGCAGCCTCGATCGCGGTCGTGAAGCGGCTCGGTTTCAGCTACGAAGGTCATCTCCGCGATCACGTGTTCACCAACGGTGAATGGCGCGATTCCTTGCTCTATTCGTTGCTCGAGCACGAGTACGCCGATCGTTCATCTGAGCGTCGACTGGCGCCTTGACGGCATTTGTCCGGACCAGCAAGGTTGCCGCTCATGGTGACACAGCAGGTCCCGGAGTGGGCCGATCCAGAGGTGCCGGAAGAGGCACTCGACCCGCAGGGGGTGTCGCGGCGCGGTCTGATCCGCGGCGCCGGTCTGCTGGGCGCCGGGTTCGCCGTCGCGGCGGTGGGTTCGACGGAGGCGTTTGCCTCCAGCGAGACTTCGTCGTACGGGAGTGATCCTGAGCTGGCCTGGTTGGTCGGCGATCACCACGTGCACACGCGGTACAGCCACGACGCCAAGTACGACTTCAGCCAGCACGCCCAGCGCGGTGCGCAGTTCGGGCTGGACTGGATGGCGTTCACCGAGCACAGCAACTTCGGCCACGCCGACAAGGGTGCTGCCGCCGAGAACGTCGAGGTGCTCAAGGCCCGCGCCGAGAACCCGCGCATGCTGATCTTCCAGGGCCTGGAGTGGTACATCCCCTCGGCCGAGCACGCCACGGTCCTGGTCGCGCCCGGCCCGAACAACGTAGCCCTGCTGCAGCAGTTCGAGCGTGAGTACGACGGCAAGCTCACCAGCCGGTCCGCGGACACACCGGAGAACGAGCAGCACGCGATCAAGGCGCTGCAGTGGCTGGCCGCGCAGAAGCAGAGCAAGTACGTCGACGACGTGCTGGTGCTCGCCAACCATCCGCTCAGGCTGGGCATCGACGCACCGCACGAGATCCGCGCCTGGCGCGACACTGGCGTCTGCATCGGCATGGAAGGTGCACCCGGCTCGCAGGGCGACGCCGACCCGGCCTGGGCCGCCTTCCGCGGTACGACGACCAACCAGCGCGGCGAGTACGTCAACTCGCCCGGCGCCGGCAGCTTCCCCGGGTACCCGGTCGACGCATACCGCACGTACGGCGGCTTCGACTGGGCCACCGCGACAGTCGGCGGTCTGTGGGACAGCATGCTCGCCGAGGGCCGACTGTTCTCGATCACGTCGAACAGCGACAACCACCGGACGATCTGGGACACCTGGAAGGACGGTGACTTCCCGCCCGGTCAGAACTTCGACAGCCTCGGGTGGAAGCCTTCTCCGACCGACTCCGGCGTACCGCAGCCTGGTAGTGACTTCTGGCCGGGTCAGTTCAGCCGCACTCACGTGGGCGTCAGCCGGTACGGGTACCTCGAGGTGATGGCCGGTCTGCGGGCTGGGCGCGTGTGGGTGGACCACGGGCAGTTGGTGGACGGCATCGACGTACGGCTCGCTCCGGTGGGTTCGCCGCAGCGTGGTGTCACCCTCGGCGGGCGTCTGCGCGCGCACCGGTCCCAGCGGCTGGAGCTGCGGGTGACGGTGACCAGTGCGACCCGGCCGAACTTCCACGGCCTCCTCCCGCGGCTGGCGACCGTGGACGTGATCCGCGGGATCGTCACCGGGCAGACCGCAGAGAAGGACAGCTGGAAGGCGCCTGACACTCGAGTGGTCGAGCAGGTCGACGTACACCGGAAGTCCGGCACGTATGAGCTCCGCATCCCGCTCGGCCGCGCAGAGCGGTCACACTACGTCCGGGTCCGCGGCAGCGACGGCCGCCGGAACGGACCGGGCTACCTGGGCCGCCGGATCGACCCGGCCGGCCCGATCCAGCACCCGAACGCCGACGGCGACCCGTGGCTCGACACCTGGCTGTACACGAACCCGATCTTCGTGGACGTCTACTAAAGCTTGGAGTGGTGGGGAGACTGGGTGCATGGCCCCCACCACGACTGGACCGCTGGACCCGTTGCGGGACGGGCTGGCGCGGATGATCCTGACGAAGGTGGCGGGTCCAGACCCGCATGCCGAGCGCGACCGGGTGCACAACACACCCGGTCCGCGCTGGTTCGCCCCGGACCGCCCGATTCGTCGCGTCCACGGCGACGCATCGATGTTTGCGGGCGGACTCCGGGCCTTACTGCTGCAAT
Organism: Kribbella sp. NPDC055071; assembly: GCF_053608045.1. Lineage (NCBI taxonomy): Bacteria > Bacillati > Actinomycetota > Actinomycetes > Propionibacteriales > Kribbellaceae > Kribbella > Kribbella sp. NPDC055071. Next base: position 38,620 of record NZ_JBSGUS010000023.1, on the reverse strand, counting down.
CGCTGCACCCGCTGGCGATGGCCGCGGTCTCGGCGCACTCCGGCTATCGCGGCGACCCGTGGGGACGGTTGCGCCGGACCAGCTACTTCCTGGCGATCACGACGTACGGCGATATCCCGGCGGCGGAAGCGGCGATCGCGCACGTCCAGTCGGTGCACGAGCGGGTCCGTGGGACCAGCCCGAGCGGGGTGAAGTACCGAGCCTCCGACCCACACCTGCTCAAGTGGGTCCACGTGGCCGAGGTGGACAGCTTCCTCGCCGCCCACCAGCGGTACGGCGCCAACCCGCTCACCTCAGCCGAGCAGGACCTGTACGTCGAAGACGCGGCCCTCGTGGCCGGCAAGCTCGGTGTGGTCGACCCACCGACCACGGTGGCCGAGCTGCGCCAAGTGCTGGCCGAATACCAGCCAGAGCTCCGCGGTACGGCGGAAGCCCGCCAAGCCGCGCGCTTCATGCTTGTGCACCCACCGGTGCCGTGGGCGGCCCGACCGGCGTACGGCATCCTCTCTACGGCTGCAGTCGGGCTGCTGCCGTGGTGGACGCGTTGGCCGCTCCGACTGCCTTACCTCCCGCTGGCCGAGCACACCGTGGTCCGCGCCTCCGGCGAAGCCCTCACCCGGACAATCCGCTGGGCGTTGGCCTCACCAACGCTGTCATAGCGCTCCGCAGCGCCGGATTTGTGCGGTTGTGCGGCCTTGCGCCGGTAGGTTGGTCCTGTGCCGCTGCGTCCTCATCGTCCCCTTCCCCTGGCCACGCCGGCCGGGGTCGAGGTGTTGACCAAGATCTTGACCCAGGGGCCGATTCCGCGGGTAGAGATCGCCCGCCGGACCGGACTGTCCCAGGCGGCCGTCACCAAGGCGGTCGCGCCGCTGATCGAGACCGGGTTCGTCACGGACCAGGCCGCCGTACCGGTCGAGCTGGACAACCAGCTCGGTATCGGGCGGCCGGTCAGCCCGCTGACCGTCGTACCGAGCAGCGTTTCGGTGATCGGGGTGAAGCTGACCCCGACCGGTCTGATCGGGGTCGCGACGGACTTCACCTCCGCGATCCTGAGCGTTCGGCACGAGCAGATCGACGACACCGCGCCGGAGCTGGTGATCGAGCAGGTCGCCGAGCTGGTCAAGGGCCTGATCGGTGCGCTGAAGTCCGGTGAGGCGATGGCTGGACCGCTGGTCGGGATCGGCGTCGCGGTGTCCGGCGATGTGGACGGAGAGCACGGCGTCGTCCGTGACTCGCCGCTGATGGGCTGGCGTGGTGTACCGGTGGCAGAGCTGCTCGGCGAGCGGTTCAAGGTGCCGATTGTCGTGACGAACGACGTACGGGCGTTGACCGTGGCCGAGCACTGGTTCGGTGTCGGCGTGAACGCGGACTCGTTCGCCGTGGTCACGATCGGTTCCGGGATCGGCTGCGGGCTCTACATCAACGGTGAGGTCGTGTCCGGCGCGTACGGCGTCTCCGGCGAGCTCGGCCATCTCCCACTCGCACCCGGCAACCTCGTCTGCACCTGCGGCCGGCGTGGTTGCGTGGAGACCGTTGCCTCGTCCGACGCGATCCTGGCACGGACCCGGGAGACGACCGGGCAGGCGGACCTGGATCTGGCCGGTGCGATCAAGTTGGCGCACGAGGGTGACGCCCATGCGCGGGAGGCGTTCGACCGGGCCGGTGAGGTAATCGGCGCGGCACTGGCCGCGATGGTGAACCTGGTCGGCCCCGAACTGGTGGTGATCGCGGGTGAGGGCGTGGCGGAGTACGACCTGTACGAGGAGCGGATGCGCCTCGCGTTCGCGGAGCACGCGTTCGGCGCCGCGGGCAACTGCCGCCTGATGCTGCGCTCACACACCTTCGACGACTGGGCCCGCGGCGCAGCCGCAACCGTGATCCGCGCCTACGTCCGCGGCGAACCACCCCTCCACCGCTGACCGCCACCCCACACCCCGCCCGCCCTTCCCGCCACCCCACCCTTCCCGCCACCCCACCCTTCCCGCCCGCCTTCCCGCCCGCCCGGGCTGTCACCGGCCCCTCGCAATCTCATGGGAGATCCCATGAGATGGTCCGTTCTCCCCCTGGAATGCGAGCGGAGAAGGGACAAGCTGACGGGATCTCCCACGAGATTGTTCGGGGCCGGGCGGTGGTGGCGTACGGCCGGGGTGGGGTGGGGGTGGCGTGAGGGTGAGGGTGGCGTGAGCGTGAGGGTGGGGGGTGGCGTGAGGGTGGGGGTGGCGTGAGGGTGGGGGTGGCGTGAGGGTGGGGGTGGCGTGAGGGTGGTTGGTTGGGAGGGCGTCAGGTGCGGGCGGCGGCGAGGATTTTGCGCCAGACCTTTTTGTAGGACTCCAGGCCGTCGGCGGCGAGGGGGCCGGTCGGGCCGGCGGTGATCGAGACCCGCTCCGGGATCGATCCCCACACCGGGATGCCGTCGTCGGCGTACTGCTGCATGGCGTCCTGGTAACTGCGGGTGTAGGTCCGGGCCGAGCAGATCACCAGTCCCGCCGGCACCCCGTCCGGGACCAACTCGAGCACGGCCTTGACCCGGGGTGTCTCCACCCCGCCGATCCGGGTCGGGATGATCACGATCCGGGCCCGTTCGAGTGCCTTGTTCAGCAGGCGCTCGTGGGACGGCGGCATGTCGACGATGCCGATCCCCTCCGGCGGGACCTTGTCCAGAGCTTTGGTCAGGAGACGCTCGGTCGGCGCCTCGGCGATCTCGATCCTGGCCAGGTGCTGGTCGTCGGATGCTTCGATCCAGTCGGCTGCGCTGCCTTGTGGATCCGCGTCGACCAGAGTGGCTGTGCGACGGTTGGAAGATGCCAACGAGGCCAAGTACACCGACGTGGTTGTCTTCCCGACCCCGCCCTTCAGTGCAGCTGTCACGATGATCATGAGAGTGAACTTACCCGGTTCGGCCCAATTTTCGGCGTGTCGTCGGCGTTGCTCGACGTGTTCGTGATAATTGCCTACGGCCCCGATGAACAAGCTCAACCCTTCTTCAACCTGTTCGGGTGAGCCGTCGAGGGGATAACGTGCGGCTCGGATGCCATCCGGGAGGGGTCTGATGAGCAGTCGTCGCACGGTCTTGGGAGTGCTCGGTCTCGGCGTACTGGCGGCGGGCTTCAGCCCGGTCCGACGGTCCTGGGCCGCCGAATCGGGGCACGATGTCGACCCGGTTCCGCGGCTGGACGGTCGGCTGTTGCTGGATCTGCCGAGCCGCCAGAAGGACGCCACGGACGGTGGCCACTACCGTTCCGTCGTACCGCAGGCGGTCCTTGTGCCCGGCTCGGTCGCCGACATCCAGGCGATGATCCGGTACTGCGTCCGGCATCGGATCGCGGTCGCGCCGCGCGGCCTGGCCAACACCACCGACGGGCAAGGGCTGGTCGGCGGGCTGCTGATCGAGATGCGCGCGCTGAAGACCATCCACGAGATCCGGCCGGACCGGGCGATCGTCGACGCGGGCGCCGACTGGCTGGAGCTCACCAACGCGGCCAACGCGCACGGGTTGACCCCGCCGGCATTGACCGGGTTCCTCGGTCTCACCTTCGGCGGGACGCTGTCGCTCGGCGGGATTCCGCCCGCGATCCAGTCCGGCAGCCAGGTGGACAGCGTGCTCGAGCTCGAGGTCGTCACCGGGACGGGCGAGGTACGTCGATGCTCCCAGACGCGGGACCGGGACCTGTTCGAGGCGGTGCTCGCCGGGCTCGGTCAGTACGCCATCATCACCAAGGCGACCGTCCGGTTGATCCCGGCGCCGGAGCGGGTGCGGGGTCACGAGCTCGCGTACACGAGTTCGAAGGATTTCTTTGCCGACTTCAAGACGCTGATCAACCGTAGTGAGATCAGCGAGATCTACGGCGACTGGTGGCGGCCCGGTGAGCACGGCGAGGTTCACCACCTCAACGCCTTCACCTTCCACCCGGCCGCGACCCCGCCGGATGACGCACACCTGCTCCGCGGTCTGACCAAGCCCGCCGCCGAGGCGATGGTCACCGAGAACGACTTCCTCCCGCACGTCACCCGGATCGACGACGCGGTGGATCAGCTGAACCAGGCCCTCGACTGGAGTCACCTGCAGAAGCCGTGGATGACGCTGTGGCTCCCGGAGGTGTCGGTCGAGCAGTACGTGACCGAGGTCGTCAGCACGCTCACCCCGGAGGACGTCGGCGTCGGCGGCTTCGTCCTGATGTACGCCCACCGCAGGTCCAGGCTGACCCGCCCGTCCCTGCGGCTACCGGTCGGCGACGGCAGCGACTGGGTCTACCTCTTCACGCTGATGACCGCCGGCCCCCACGGCGCCCCGACCGACTTCGGCACCCGGATGGTCAAGCGCAACCAGCGTCTCTTCGACCGAGCCCGAGACCTGGGCGCCACCCGCTACCCCATCGAGTCCACACCCTTCACCCCCACCGACTGGCGCCGCCACTACGGCCCCCGCTGGCCCCACCTCCAAACCCTCAAGCACCACCACGACCCAGCCAACATCCTCACCCCCGGCCCAGGCATCTTCTAGTTCTGAGGTTTGAAGAAGGAACAGACAACAACAGGTCCCGGTGGCGGATGTGTGGTTTGAGCGGACACCGCTGCGCGGCGGCTGTTTTCGAGTCGTGGCGAGTGGTTCGGGCCGGGGTTTTCGAGTCGTGGATATCGGCGAAACTCGCGGCCGATTCCTGACCCGGATCCACGACTCGACACCCGGGCGGGCCGGGTTCTCGCGATGTGGTCGGTGTTGTCCGGGTGGCGGGATTGGGCGTGGAACGGACGATTCGCGGAGGGCTTGAACAGCTTGTGGTGGGTGTACACAAGTTATTTCTTGTTCACACCCACCAGAAGGTGTGTCAACCACCCGGCTACGCCCGCGCTGCACCCGGACCGGTCCGATCACCAAACTCTGCACCGAACCACACCGGGCACGGATCCACGCCGACCGACCGAATCACCTGAACCCGGCTCACAACTCCCCGCGGGCACCGACCAGCACGATCACGCAGCGGTGACGGTCTTGCCCACATCCCTTACAAGAACCGATATTTCTTCTCTGAATAACGCTCTCTCTTGTTTGTGCTTACTTGCCGAGCCAGGTGTTGACCTTGGGCTGGTTGGCGTTGACCCACTTCTCCGCTGCTGCGTCGGGGGTCAGTTTGTCGACGGCGATCATGCGGGCTACGGCGTTCTGGTCTTCGTTGGTCCACTGGAAGTTCTTGACCAGGGTGTAGGCGGGGCTGCCGGAGTCGGCGAACTTCTTGGAGACGATCTTGTCCAGGTCGTACGGCGGGTAGTCGCAGGCGACCTTGGCCGGGTCGGTGTCGCAGCCGGCCTTCCACGCCGGCAGGTTGATCTTGACGAGCTTGACCTCGTTGAAGAACCACTGCGGCTCGTAGAAGTACGCGAGCAGCGGCTTCTTGTTCTTCTCCGCGTCGCGGAACGCCTGGATCAGCGCGGTCTCGCTACCGCTCTGGACCACCTTGTAGTTCAACGACAGGTTCTTCACCAGCGCCTCGTCGTTCGTGACGTACGACGGGTCCCCGTCGAGCAACTGTCCCTTGCCGCCGGACTCCGACGTCTTGAACAGCGCCGCGTACTTGTTCAAGTTCTTCCAGTCGGTGATGTCCGGATGCGCGGCCGCCATCCACGGCGGCACGTACCACCCGATCACGCCTTTGACTCCGGTGGAACCGGCCTCGACCGCGACCTTGTCGTCGGTGATGTACTTCTTCTTCAGGTCCTCGTGACCCCAGTTCTCCAGGTTCACGTCGACCTCGCCGGTGGAGAAGCCCTGCCAGGCGATCTCTTCCTTGAGGTTCTTCTTCACCACCTTGCAGCCGAGATCCTTCGTCGCGACATAGGCGACCACCGCGGCGTTCGCCTCGTAACCGACCCAAGGACTGACGGTCAGGTTGAAGCTGCCGCACTCCTTGCCACCGGCGGCCGGCTTGTCCGCGCCGACCTTCTCCCCGCCGCATCCCGCCAGCGCGAGTGCGACGACCGTCAGGACGCCGGCGTACCGGAGCTTCTTCACCGCTTGTCTCCTCTACTTCGAAAATTCCCAGTACGGCGTGCCGCCGCCTGCGTCACCCGGTCGAGCATGACCCCGAGCAGTACGATCGCCAGCCCGGCCGCCAACCCCTTGCCGTACAACTCACTCTGCGCGAATCCGGCAGCCACGTCGTAGCCGAGCGCACCCGCGCCGACCAGACCGCCGACGACCACCATCGAGAGCACGTAGATCAGGCCCTGGTTGACCGCCAGTGTGATCGCCCGCCGGGCCACCGGCAGCTGCACCTTGCTGATCACCTGCCACGCGCTCGACCCGACCGAGTTCGCCGCCTCGACGGTCGCGACCGGCACCGCTTTGATGCCATCGGCAACGATCTTGGTGGTGACCGGCACCGCGAACACCACCGCGGCCGCGATCGCGGTGAACCGGCTGGTGCCGAACAGCGCGAGGAACGGCACCAGATACACGAACGGCGGCATCGTCTGCCCCGCGTCCAGCACCGGCCGGATCCAGATGTCCACGCGTCGGTTCCGTCCGGCCCACACGCCGAGCGCGAGCCCGACCACGACGACCACGACCGTCGCGAGCAGCGTCGAGGCGAGCGTGATCATGCTGTCGTTCCAGACCCCCGTCGCGACCAGCAGCCCCAGGCAGACGACCGCCGGCACGGCACCGCGCCAACCGCCCAACACAGCTGCCAGTACGACGATGACTGCGGACACGAGCCACCACGGCGACCCGGTCAGCAGCCCCTCGAGTGGGTTGAGCAACGCATTGGTCACCAGGTCGCGGACGCCGTACGTGAATCCGCCGAAGACGTCCTGGATCCAGTTCGTCACGTCGGAAGCGATCGCCGCGATCCGCGGGCCGAGGTTCAGCTCGGACGGGAAGGACGCCGCCCACACATACGTCCGCGAGAACCAGATCGCGACCAGCACCCCGACCGCTCCCGCACCGAGCAGGATCCGTCGGCGGACGTTCGCCGTACGCCACGGCCGGTCACCGGCAGCGGTCGTCACCCGGTCGAGCACGATTGCGATCACCACGATCGCGAGCCCGGCGTTGAACGCGACGCCGACATCCAGCGTCTGCAAGGCCTTCAGCACGGTCTGGCCGAGGCCGGGCGCATCGATCAGCGCGGCGACGGTCACCATCGACAGCGCAGCCATGATGGTCTGGTTGATGCCGACGACAACCGTCGAGCGCGACATCGGCAGCAGGACCTTGGTGAGCGTCTGCCCGCGCGTCGATCCCAGCGAGCGAGCCGCCTCAACGCTCTCCGGCGGGACGGAGCGAATCGCGTGCGCGGTCAACCGGACGGCCGGCGGCGCGGCGTAGATGAGCGTGGCGATCGTCGCGGCGGCCGGGCCGATCGCGAAGAAGAGCGTCAACGGCGCGAGGTACACGAACGTCGGCAGCGTCTGCATCAGATCCAGCACGAGCGTGGCGACCTTGAAGGCTCGATCGGACAGCCCGGCCCAGATGCCGAGCGGAATCGCGACCAGCAACGACAACAGTACGGCCGCGATCGTGAGCGCGAGCGTGTCCATGCTCTCCTGCCACAACCCCTGCGCCCCGACGAAGCCGAGCCCCACAGCGGTCAGCAGAGCGACCTTCCAGTTGCCGAACGCCCAGGCCAGGTACGTCGACACCGCGACGACCCCCAGCCACCCGATCACCGGAACCGGTCGGTCGAACGACGGCTGCGAGATCACGTTCTGCAGCAGTACGACGAAGTGGTCGACGGCAATCCGGATCGCGTCGAAGACCACGTTGCCTTGGCCCGCATCGTCGCGATGGTCGGTAAGCCACCGATGGAACGGCGTCGTCTCCTGGCCGCCGAGTGCCAGCGTGTCGATGCCGCGCAGGACGAAGTACGCCGCGACCCACCCGACGAGCAGCACTCCGACGACCACGCCACGCCGCGGCCGCCGTACCTCGATCTCCACCCCGCCGGTGATGGACGCCATCAGCTGTCCGCGACGACGGCGAGGATCTCCTCGTCGCCGATCACGCCCAGCAGCGTGCCGTCCTGGACGACCTTGACCGGGCGATCCGCCTCGAGCACCAGCCGGGTCGCCTCGCGCACCAGGACGTCAGGACCGAGCTCGGGCCCGTCGAGCGGCTCGTCGGGCCGGGGCTCGCGGAGAATCCAGCGCAGCGTGAGCACGTCGGCTCGCTGCACATCGCGGACGAACTCGCGGACGTAGTCGTCGGCCGGCGCACCGACGAGCTCGTCGCCGGTGCCAAGCTGGATCGCGGCGCCGTCGCGCATCAGCAGGATCCGATCACCCAGCTTGAGCGCCTCGGACAAGTCGTGGGTGATGAACACCATCGTCTTGCCGACCTCGCGGTGCAGCCGGACGACCTCGGTCTGCATCTCCCGGCGGATCAGCGGGTCGAGTGCGGAGAACGGTTCGTCGAAGAGCAGGACGTCGGGATCGTTAGCGAGCGCGCGGGCCAGGCCGACGCGCTGCTGCATGCCGCCCGAGAGCTGCTCGGGATAAAGCTGCTCGTTGCCGGCCAGGCCGACCAGGTCGATGACCTCCTGGGCACGCCGCCGGCGATCGGGCTTGCTCTCGCCACGGATCTCCAGACCGTACGAGACGTTGTCGATCACCTTGCGGTGCGGCAGCAAGCCGAAGTGCTGGAAGACCATCGAGAACTTGCTCCGCCGCAGCGCCCGCAGCCGCTTCTCGTCGGCCGCGCGCAGATCCTCGCCCTCGAAGTACAACCCGCCGGCCGTCGGCTCGATCAACCGGGTCAGGCAGCGGACCAGCGTGGACTTGCCGGACCCGGACAGCCCCATCACCACGAAGACCTCGCCCGGCGCCACGTCGAAGCTGAGGTCGCGGACGGCCGCCGTACATCCGGTCTTCGCGAACAGCGCGGCCCGGTCGAGGGCCGCGAGCTCGGGCCGGCGCGGGACCCGCTGGGCCTTGGGACCGAAGACCTTCCACAGACCCTGGACGGACAGCAGCGCGTCGTCGTCCTGGGTCTCGGGATACTCGAGCTGAGCGGTCACAGGTTAACCCTCGCATCCCCGCCGGCGGATTCGTCGTGAACCGCGACTGTATCCAACCTCTAGTCCGTCGGCGCCCGCGCGGGTGTCTGCCCAGTCAGCTAAGCGCAGTCAGCTAAGCGCAACCAGGTAAGCCCAGCCAGGCACCTAGGGCTGGTACGGCGGGGCCTCGCCCCAACCCCAGTGCGGAACGGGCGCCTTCGGCGGCGGGGTCGCGCCCGGCTGCGAGTTGGCCAGCGCGATCCGCGTACCCCACTCGACGTACGCGACGAACGCCGACCGGAACTCCGGATCGTCCGGCAGCCCGGCCGGATCCGCACTGGCCGCGATCAGGGTCGCCCACCGGGCCCGCTGCTCCTCGGTCAACGCGAGGCCGATGTGGTGCGAGAGCATCCCGGGGTAGCCGCCGAGCTCGTCGGTGTACCGGGTCGGTCCACGGAAGACCTCACCCAGCCAGATCGCCACGTGCTCGCGATGCTGATCGCTCATGTGCGCGAACACCGGCGCGAGGATCGGGTCCTCGAGGACCTTGTCGTAGAACACCTCGGTCAGCCGCCGCAGTGCCTCATGCCCGCCGGCCCATTCGTACAACGTCGGAGTGGTCACGTAATGATGTAATCACGCAAAGAGGGCACGAGCGACCGCACCCAGCTCGGGATCCATCCGGGTGTCGCCACCGCCGACCGCCCAGATCACTTGCTGCAGAATGCGGGCCGCGGTCCAGCCCAGCGCCCGGTCCCGGTCGATCCCACTGACCGACAGCATCAGGTCGAACCGATCCCGGATCGCGCCCGGCAGGTTCCCGGTCGCGACCAGGTCGTCCCACCGGTTCCACAACACCGGAAAGATGTCGAACGCCGGATCGCCCGCCAGCGGCTTCGGATCGATGACCAGCCACGGCTTCCGCTGCGCGGCCATCACGTTGAGGTAGTGCAGATCCCAGTGCAGTAAGCGATCGCCGGACTCCGGCAGCAGCTCGGCCGTCTGCGCGACGAAGCGCCGGGTCAACCGCTGCTCCTCCGGATCGCTCAACCGCGGGATCACGCCAGGTGCCGCATCGACCATGGCGGCCGCGATGTCCGCGAGCCGCCGAACCCCAGGCGGAGCAGGTACGGCGGTCAACCGGACCAGGAACTCCGCCACGATCGACGTGGCCTCAACGTGATCAGGGAGATCATCCAGTGTCTGCGGCTCGAGTCGTTCGAGCAGCAGGGTCGAGGTCGCCGGATCGTCCTCCAGAACCTCGACGACATCGTCGTGATTCCACGTCCGGAGCGCGAGCGCCTCGGCCTCGCTCTCGTCGTTCACCTGCTGGAGCTTGAGCATCGCCGCGGTGCCATCCCGCCGTACGACGGGAAGGATCAGCGACGCCTCACCACTCAACGGCTCACCACTGACCGTCAACTGCCACCGCTGCACGTACGACGCTGCCGTCGCGGGCAACTCCGCGAGCCACGAGGCTCCGCTCACGCTGTGGTTCCGGACCAACTTCGCGGGAATCTCGAACACCCTCATCACCCTAGGCAAGCCAACAAGCCAATTTGTCGGTAGCTGCTGCAAGGGTGGACGGCATGGGTTTTCGGAAGATGGGTGACGATGAGATCGCCGAGTTCCTCGCGCAGCCGCTGGTGGCGGTGCTTGCCATCAACGACCCGGGCTGGCCGCCGCACGTGGCGCCGGTCTGGTTCCACCATGTGCCGGCGGACAACACCTTCCAGGTGATGACTCCGGCCAACTCGAAGAAGGCACGGCTGTATCGCGAAGGTGCGGGTGGGCTGTCGCTGTCGGTCCAGACGGCCGAAGGCCCGACCGCGAAGTACGTGAACGTTCAGGGCGACACTCGGCTCCAGCCACTGTCCACCGAGCTGCTGCACGCGATGGTGGCGAAGTACCTGCCGAAGGAGTTCCGCGACGCGTACCTGGCCGACCCGCCGGAGGACTCGATGTTCGAGATCACCCCACGGCGCATCGTCACCGGGGTCATCGAGTAGCGGTCAGGCCACGAGACGGCCGTCGGTCCAGCGCATCGCGAGGGCGAAGCCGAGGTCCGTGTACTGGGCGCCGGGGAAGACGCCGTCGTACACCTCGCGGAACTGGGTCCGGGACAGGTACCTGTCACTGAGCAGGTGCTCGAGCCACGGCTTGCTGTGCCAGAACCGGAACTCGAACCACGCGTCCCGCAGCCCAAGCCGCCGGACCTGCCGCGGGAGGCCCAGCCACGCGCCCAGCAGGTAGACCCACCGCGGTGGGGTCGGATACCGATCGCTCACGTTGTCCACCACGGCGACCGTCCCGCCCGGACGTACCAGCGCCTTGAGGTGTTCGAGGCCGACCCGGTAGTCGGGCAGGTGATGCATCATCGTGTGGCTGTAGACGAGGTCGAAACCGTCGTCGTCGACCGCGAAGACATCGGCCGCGCGGTATTCGATGTTCGGCCTGGACCGTTTGCGCCGGGCGAGCTCGATCATCGGTTCACTCAGGTCGACGCCGAGGACTTCGTCGTACTGGTCGGCCAGCGGTTCGGTCGCGTGTCCGGCGCCGCAGCCGACGTCGAGCGCCCGCTGCCCTTGCAGGCCGAGCCCCAGCACCCATTCGGCGTGCTGCCCGGGTTGCAGACTCACGAAACGGTCGTACTCAGCGGCGAATCGGTCGAACGAGACAGGGTCTTCCATGACCCGTACGACGCCGCCCGCGCGCATCTGGTTTTCAGCTCAGTTGGCGGCTTCCCGCTCCTTGCGGGCGGTCTCGGCCTTCTCGGCCTGCCAGCCGTCCTCGTTCTTGCCCAGTCGCCAGTAGCCGGACAGCGAGACCCGGTCGCGCGGCAGACCGCGGTCGGCGAAGAGATTCTTGCGGATCCGGAAGACGAATCCGGCCTCGCCGTGCACGAAGACCTGCACGTCACCCGCGGGGAAGTCGAGCGCCTCGACCGCAGCGACCAGACCGTCCCCTCGACCATCGCTGCCGCCGGACCGGTGGAACCAGGTCACCTCGACGTCGCCCGGACCGCTGAACTTCTGCTCCTCGGTCTCGTCCTCCACCTCGAGCAGGACGGTCGCCCGCGAACCCGCCGGCAGCGCCTCGACCGCCGAGGCGATCGCCGGCAGCGCGCTCTCGTCGCCCACGAGCAGATGCCAGTCGGCGGCCTCCTCCGGTGTGTAGGCACCGCCGGGACCGTTGAACCACAGCACGTCACCCGGCTGAGCCGACGCCGCCCACGGGCCCGCGACACCCTCGTCGCCGTGGTAGACGAAGTCGATGATCAGTTCCTTGCTGTCGTCGTCCCAGCTACGCACCGTGTAGGTCCGCATGGTCGGCCACTGATCGGACGGGTACGTCTCCCGGATGACCCCCATGTCCAGCGGCTCCGGGTAATCGACACCGGGCCGGCCGAACAGCAGCTTCACGTAGTGATCGCTGCATCCGTTGTCCGCGAAGTCGTCGGAGGTGAGCACGACGCGGATCATGTGCGGCGTGATCCGCTCGGTCCGGCGGACGACGGCGCGCTTGCAGACACGGTTACGGCGGGGTGCGGGGCTGGTCACGCGACCACGATCCTCTCGGGGCGGGCAGGTTAGGTATACCTAACTGAGCCTAACCCACCCGCCCAACGCGTCAGAGACCGCGGATCGAGAACGCCTTGCTGACCCCCGCGACATACGGGGTACAGGCCGGGAAGGACACCCGGTAGGAGATCGGACCCTTGTACGCCGGTTGCGCCGTCAGGGTGAATCGCCCGCTCTGACGGACCTTCGTCGTACCGACCGTCCGCCAGGCGGTGGCGCCGTACAGGCGTTGCAGGTTGACCGGGCAGCCGGACGGCGGTCCGGCCACCGAGCCGTTCACGGGCACGAGCGAGCCGACCGGCGCGCTGGTCTTCGACGGTGCGGCAGCAACGATGCCGGGGCGCGCCACGAAGAATCCCAGTCCGTTGATCCCACTCGGGTTGCCCGGCAGGATGAGGCAGTTGAGGAAGTTGGCGGCGCCCGCCGGGTACGACTTGGTGATCAGGCCGTTGGTGCCGGTCAGGTTCGTGTAGCCCGGGCCGAAGTTCTCGGCGCACACGTTGTCGCCGCCGAGCACCACCTTGATCTTCGAGCCGTACGCCTTGCCGGTGGCCGAGTTGGTGACCGCCCAGGTGATCGAGAACGGCTTGTTGAACGGCACGATCTTCGGGGTGACCTTGGCGGTGATCTTCGGGATGTCGTTCCCCTTCACCGCGATCGACGGTCCGGCGTACGGCGTCGGGTCGGTCATGTCACCGGGGTTGGCGCCGAAGGTGCCGGCGAACACACCGGTCACCTTGAAGGTGCCGTTGGCCGTGGACGGCACATTGACTGGTCCACTCCAGGTGCCGTCCTGCACCGTGCCCGCAGTGCGCGGGAGGTCGGTGGAGAACAGATAGTGCAGCGGTCCGGTACCGCCTGCGCGCTCCAGAATCACGTAGAGCGTCAGCTTCTGGTCACTGGGGTCGGTGGAGTCGTAGCCACCCTTGACCGTGACTGTCGCCGGCACGGTGTTGGTCCCGGAGACCACCACATTGGCCCTGCTGAGCGTCACGGAGGTGACGTGCAGGTTCGGGTTCGGGGCCGCTTGTGCCGCCGTCGGCAGCGCGCCAAGCAACAGCCCCACCATAGGCACTGCGAACAGCGCCGCCATCACTCGTTTCATCGTCATGCACCGAGGGTGACCGCGGCCCGAACGCCCCGACAAGGTTTTCGGCGTAACCCTGCGCGATCGGGTCGCGAGATTAGACCAGTTCGGCGGGACGGTCCGCCATTCAACTTCCGGCAGGTGATTGTTAACCGTCAGGACATGTACAGCCCGTGTCAGGGACTGCTGCGATCCGCACGCTGAAGCAATGGACCCGGTCTTCGGTACGCCGCCGCGCCCGGCGTACACCGTGATGCGGCGAGACCGGCTCGGCCGATCGATCTCGATCGGCTACCCGCTTCCGAAGAGCAAGGCCATCCTCTTCACCGGGCCACCCGGTCTGGGCAAGACCCGGGAGCTGGACAAGGCGAAGGAGACCGCGGACAAGCACGGCTGGACGACGATCTCGATCCGGGCCTCGAAGGGCGACAAACTCGAGAACCTGCTCACCCGCGCGATCAAGGCCAATCTCGGCCTGCTGCACCAGCGCTACGGAGTCCTGCGGGCCGGCGATCTGCGCGGCACCGTCCGCGATCTGACCACCAGCCCGCGCAACACCCAGGCCGGTGTGGAGGCGCGGGTCGGCCTGTGGTTCACGACGTGGATCCTGAAGCGGCAGTGGGACACGACCAAGCACGACAAGATCGGCACCACCCTCAACGACTTCGGTGACAAGCTCGGAGAGCTTGCCGCCAGCAACGGTAAGCCGATCCTCCTGCTCGTCGACAACATCGACGTCGCGGACGACCGGGACCTGGCCGGACTGAACGAGCTCGCCATCCATCTGGAGAAGAGCAAGCGCGACGTCTGGCTGATCACGGCCGGCGGCACGAAGGCGCCCAGCCGGTTGATGAAGGCGTCCCACCGGATGTCCGGTATCGCCACCACGGTCACCAACCAGTTCGACGTACGCGCCGTCGGGCCGATGTCTGACGTCGAACTGTGGTCGACCTTGACGGTGCCACTGAAAGACCGCGGCATCCAGTACGACGTCGACGCGATCGGCGCGCTGGTCAAGACCGCGAACGGCGACCCGAGCCGGCTTCGCCGCCTGGCCGACACGTCGCTGTCGTACGCCCGCCGGGCCAGGACCGGCATCACCCCCGAGGTCGCCCGCCAGGCGATCGCCCGGGTGAAGCACAAGGACCGCGCCGAGCACCGGATCGACTGGACGAACACCAAGGACGACGCCCAGAAGGACCTGCTCGCGATGGTCGCCGCGCAGGGTCTCAACGGACTGGTGATGCCCGAGGTCTACCGCGACGCCGGTCGCGACGCCTGGCAGCGGCTCGACCAGGCCCGCCTGGACCTGGTCGCTCGCGGTCTGCTCCGGGAGGAGGAAGGCGGCCTCGTCACGATCTCCACGACCGGCTTCATGGAGTGGATCAACAAGGAAGTCACCGGCCGGCAGGCGGCACCCACCCGGCCGGAGGTCGCCACCCGGAAGCTGATGCGCAACGCGGAGCCGGGCGACCAGATGGCGCCGGTTCACCCCACCGCCGACGGCGCGGCGCTGGCCGGCAAGGTCTTCGGTACGACGAAGCCGGTGCACGAAGTCGAGCGGGTCAACGACCAGGGTGAGCCGATCTCACTCGACCGGCTCCGCCCCGGCGGAACGTCGATCCTGTTCACCGGCCCTCCGGGCATGGGCACGAGCCAGGAGCTGGACAAGGTGCAGCGACTGGCCAAGCGGCAACAGTGGGTCTCGCTGCGGGTGGACGCGTCGTCGCGCGAGCCGCTGGCCTTTCGCTTCGTCCGCTCGATCAACGAGAACATGTCGAAGTTCAGCGCCAAGTACGGCGAGGCCGAGGCTGCGAAGCTCAAGAAGCTCGCGGGCGACCTGGCCGTGCGGAGCCGAAAGGCCTGGACCGACAAGCAGCTGCGCGTCGGCCCGTCCGGTGTCCTGGAGCTCGGCGTCAACCAACGGGCCGACGATGTGTCGAAGGACAACGTCGGCAGCACGCTGCGCGAGCTCGCGACGTACCTGAGCGATGTGGCCGCCAAGCACAAAGAGCCGATCCTGATGATGGTCGACAACCTCGACTGCGCCAACGACGACGATCTGGTCCGCCTGACCGAGTTGTCCGCGATGCTGCAGGCGAACGGGAAGCCGTTGTTCCTGATCGGCGCCGGCGGCGACATGGCCGCGACCCGGCTGGCCGAGGCGTCGGGCGGGCACTCCCAGATCGAGACCTCGGTCACCGACCGGTTCGACATCCGCAACGTCACCGCGCTGACCGACGCCCAGCTGAGTACCGCACTCACCGTGCCGCTGCAGCAGGCCCGGATCGCGATCGAGCCGGAGGCGGTGAAGAGCCTGGTCAAGGCGGCCAACGGCAACCCGAGCAGGCTGCGGACGCTGGCCGGCTCGGCGCTCGAGCTGTCCGACCCCAAGGTCGGTGTCACCGACCAGATCGCCAGGACCGCGATGCTCCAGCTGAACCTGCGGTCCCAGCTGTTGTACGACGCCGCCTGGCGCGACAGCGATCCGAACGAGCGGGAGCTGCTGGCGAAGGCCGCCGCCCGTCCGCACGGCCTGCCGATGAAGGAAGTGGTCGGCGTCGGCAACTGGGGTCTCGACGGTGCCCGTTGGGAGCTCGTCTCCAAGGGCCTGCTGCGCGACCACGGCCGGCATGTCTCGATCGCCGACCCCGGCATGCTGGCCTGGGTCCAGGACCGGATGGGCCTCGCCGCCGCGAACTCCGGTATCGCCCACCCCACGGCCCAGGCTGCTCAGGACGAACTGGCGGCGGCTCCGGCGCCGCGGCCGACCACGACGGCCCGCGGCGCCGACGTGGTCAACCTCCGCCAGTAGCGGCGGTCACGGCCAGATCGAGGTCACCCATTCCGGGTGGTCGATGAACGGGTTCCGGTTGTGCTGGAAGGTCGTGTAGATGACCTCGTTGCGCCGCTGCTCGAACGCGTCCGGCGGGTCGGCCGCCGACCACGCCTTCAGCACCGAGAGCTTCCCGATGTACGGCGCACTCCCGTTGTTGACCGAGTTGTTGATCTCGAGGTTCGCGAACCCGTCGTCGCCTTCGTAGCGCACGGCCATGTAGAAGATCATCCGGGCGATGTCGCCACGGACGGCGGCCCGGGGAGCGAACGAGTCCGAGTCGGCCGTGCAGCCGGAGCACTGGGCCACCGCCGTACCGCCGTTGTCGAAGTCGAGGTTGCCGCGGGCCGCGTTCACCGACACGTCCTCGGGGCGCAGGTGATGGACGTCGGTTCCCGGGCCGGTCGCCGTACCGAAGTCGCCGTGGGACTTGGCCCAGACGTGCTCGCGGTTCCAGTCGTCGGCGCCGTCGCCGTTGCTGGTCTTGCTGATCGAGCGGCCGGAGTAGATCTCGATCACGTTGTTGCTGTTGTTCGGATCCTGGTCGGTGCTTTGGAGCGCGGTCCAGACCTGGTCGTAGCTGAGCTTGGTCTGGTTCGAGATGATCGTGTGCAGCGCGGCCTTCAGCGCCGCGCCGGACTTGCCCGCGGCGGCCGCGTAGTAGTCACCCGGATCGGTCGGCGGATCACCTGGATCCGACGACCCGCCTCCGGTGAACGCGGTCGCGTCCTTCAACCCGGCGTGCGAGAAGTACGCCGCCAACGTCCCGGTGACCGTGATCTTCTGGCCGAGCAGTCCGGGGTTGGTCTGCAGTCCGTACGACGCGCGGAACGCGGACGGGATCTGGACATAGAGCATCGACGACGTACTCGTCTGGGTGGCCGAGTCGGCCAGCGCGAGTGCGAAGTCGTTCGGGAAGTTGCTGCGGACGACGGTCGTGGTGGCGGTCGGCTGACCGACCACGTAGCCGGTGACCGAGGCACTCGATCCGTCCTGGCGGCCGATCGCCGTACCGACGGTGATGGGCGTCGCCGCGGTCGACGGCGTGATGCCGAAGCCGAGCAGCGCGAGGACAGTGGTGACAATCAGGGCAGGACGAAACCAGCGCGACACGGTGACTCCCAGGGGCGGTTGGGGGACCGAACTGAGATCAGTCTGCCCACCGCGCCCGGCCGCCGAACATCACGATCGCGAACACCAGGTGAAGGTTTGAACCGGTGGGGCGGTGAACGAGTGAGTGTCGCTCGCCGCCCCACCTGGGTGGCTGGGCCCCCATCAGGCCGCGACGAACTGCCGCGGGCCGCTCTGCCCATCCACCAGCGAGGCGCTACTGGCGGGCAGCACCTCACCGAACAAGGGGAGGGCGCACGGGCCCTCCAGCGGTGGCGTGGTGCGGACGCCGCTTACGGACGGTACTCAGCCCGGCACGCGTTGTCCATGGCTGGGAGAGGCCGTCTCACGCTACTGACAGGTCACTGACCGATCAGGCGGGCACCAGGACGGCGTCGCTGCGTTGGGCTCGCTTCAGGCCGTAGAGCAGCAGGCCGATCGAGATCACGCCAACGACTGCGTACGTGATCCGCCCGCCGATATCGTCCCAGGCGGTGTGGAGAGCGACGGCCAGCGCGTACATGCCGACGAAGCCGGCGAAGTGCTTGCCGTTCGGCGCGATCACGAACCGCCACAGGCCCCAGCAACTCAGTCCGGTCCAGGCGGCGTGACCGGCCGGTGACAACAGGCCGCGGATGAACAGGGTCGCCTCGGCGGCGCCGACGTTGCCGTTGGACTGCAGCAGCGCGACGAACGCGTAGCCCATCGTCTCCAGCACGGCGAAGCCGGTGCCGACGGCCACGCCGATCACGATCCCCTGGCCGAGCGAGTTCCGGTAGCGGTGACCGAAGAAGACCACCAGGACGGCCGGTACGACGAGCTTGGCGGCCTCCTCGATCAGCCCGACCCCGACCATCGGCAGGGTCCCCAGTCGCCGCATCGCGTCGTACTCGAGCAGGCCCGCGACGACTACCCCGGTCACACCGCCGAAGAGCAGGCAGCCGCCCAGCGTCGGTCCGTCGATCAGCCAGCGCCCGGATCGGCCGGCCGCGAACGTGACGAACGTGAGCGGTACGACGAGCGCCCCGAGCAGGATCATGGTCGGGAACAGATTCGGGTTCCCGGTGTCGGTCAGGACCGCCAGCACGGCGAGGTACAGACCCCCGCCGATCAGGAACGTCCCGACCCATGCCCACCTGCGGACCAGCATCTGTGCGCTCATGGACAGATGGTGCCCGGACTGGCGTGGTTGCGCCATGTCGCAGGGACGGCAGTGATGGACAGGGCGCATCCCCGTGACCTGATTGCAAACTCTGTCGAAAGAAGAGGTGTGCCCCCAACCTCTGGAAGAGGAGAACCTGCCCATGTCCTCCCTCAGGATCACCGCTGCCACCCTCGCAGCGGCCTTGACCCTGGCCGCGGTGACGGTGACCCCGTCCGCGGCCGCCGCACCCCCGACCGGCGCTGCGGACCCGAAGGTCAGCACCGTCACCCTGATCACCGGTGACGTCGTCGAGGTGACCGACGCCGGTGCCGGCAAGAAGGCGGCCACCGTCCACCCGGCCGCCGGCCGCGAAGGCGTCTCGTTCCACACGATCGAGGCCGACGGCGGCCTCCGGGTTCTGCCGAGCGACGCCGTTCCGTACATCTCGACCGGCGTCCTCGACGCGGACCTGTTCGACGTCGACGAGCTGATCGCGGACGGCTTCGGCGACTCTGCCGCGCGGCAGCTCCCGCTGATCGTCAAGGACAGTGGCGGCCTGCGGAGCGCTCAGGCCCTCGCCGGTACGACGACCACCCGCGACCTCCCGTCGATCGGCGGCCGCGCTGTGGATGCGGCCAAGGACCAGCTGCCGGAGCTGTGGAAGTCGCTCAAACCTGCCGCCGGTGCGCGCGCGTTGAACAGCGGGATCAGCAAGATCTGGCTGGACGGCAAGGTGCGTCCGGTGCTGGACAAGAGCGTCCCGCAGATCGGTGCACCCGACGCCTGGAAGGCCGGCTACGAAGGCTCAGGAGTGAAGGTCGCCGTACTGGACACCGGTGTCGACGCGACCCACCCGGACCTGGTCGGCAAGGTCAAGGAGTCCGTCGACTTCTCCGGCAGCCCGTCCGGCACCCAGGACCACTTCGGCCACGGGACGCACGTCTCGGCGACCATCGCGGGTACGGGCGCAGGCGCCGGTGGGACCCGGAAGGGCGTGGCGCCCAAGGCCGATCTGCTCGTCGGGAAGGTGCTCGGCGACGACGGGTACGGCTACGACTCGTGGATCATCGCCGGGATGGAGTGGGCCGCGGCCGAGGGCGCGAAGGTCGTGAACATGAGCCTCGGCGGTGAAGCGACCGACGGCACCGACCCGCTCAGCCAGGCGGTCAACGACATCACCGCACAGTCCGGCACCCTGTTCGTCGTCGCGGCCGGCAATGAAGGCGCAGACGAAACGGTCGGTACGCCGGGTGCCGCGGCCGCCGCGTTGACCGTCGGAGCCGTCGACCGCAACGACCAACTGGCGGACTTCTCCAGCCGCGGACCGCGGCTCGGCGACAGCGGCCTGAAGCCGGAGATCACCGCACCCGGCGTCGGCATCATCGCGGCCCGCGCGGCCGGCACGATCATGGGCGACCCGGTGGACGACCTCTACACGGCCGCCTCGGGTACGTCGATGGCCACGCCGCACGTGGCCGGTGCGGCGGCCCTGATCGCGCAGCAGCACCCGGACTGGAAGGCAGACCAGCTGAAGAACGCGCTGGTCAGTACGGCGAAGACCCAGGCCAACCAGACCGTCTACCAGCAGGGCGGCGGCCGTGTGGACCTCACCCGCGCGACCGCGCAGAAGGTCTTCGCTACCGGCGTCGCGGACTTCGGACTGCAGAGCACGGCCGACGCGGCCACCAGGACCATCACCTACCAGAACCTGGGTGCGACTGCGGTCACGCTGAACCTGACCGTTGCCATGACCAACCTTGACAGCGGTCAGCCGGTCGCCGGCGGGTTCGGCGTTCCGGCCAGTGTGACGGTGCCGGCGGGCGGGAGTGTCGACGTACCGGTGCAGGCTGCGGGGCTGGCGCGTGGCCTGTACAGCGGGTGGATCGTTGCCACCGGCCCTGATGGGGTTGTCACGCACACTGCCGTTGGTGCGCTGCGGTCCGGTGCGAAGCACAAGGTGACGTTGCGGGCCGTTGGTCTGGATGGGAAGCCCACCGGCGTTCCGGTGGTCTCGCTGTTCGGCGACAACTCGCGATCGGACGTGCTCGGGTGGATCGGTGACGGTTCGTCGTACACGGCTGAGGTCGAGGAAGGCACCTACCTGCTGCACGCGCTGGTCGAGAACAGCGATCCGCAGGACGAGCAGGTCAGTCTCTTCACCGACCCGAACATCGTGGTCAGCAAGGACACGGAGATCCTGATCGACGCGCGGAAGGCGGTGCCGATCACGATCCAAACGCCGAAACCGTCCGAGCAGCAGGCGGTGCTGAGCTACTACGTGCACCGGCAGTACGCGAACGGCCGGTCCATCAGTCACGGCGTGATGCACTTCAGCACGGTCAAGCAGGTGAATGTCACACCGACGAAGCCGGTCAAGGACGGCACGTTCGAGTTCTCGTCGCGGTGGCAGTTGGTCGCGCCAATGGTCCAGGCTGCCGTTTCTGGGGTGAATGGACCGCTGGACATCAACCTGTTGCACCAGTCCCCGTCGTACGAGGGTAAGCGGCGGTTCTCGCTCGTTTCGTCGCTCGATCGGGCGAAGGGTGCGCTGGTGGTGTTGCCGTCCGACGACGAGGAGGCGCAGATCGCGGCCGCAGCTGCCGCGGGTGCGGCGGCCATCATCCTGATCCGGCCGGCGGACTGGTCGGCGTGGACGGTGTGGCGGCCTACGGGTGACCGGGAGCCGATTCCGGCGATGGTCACGACGTACAAGGACGGTCAGAAGCTCCTCGATCGGATTGCCCGGGGTCACGCCTCTGTCGACCTGACGCTGACCACGTCGAGCCCGTATCTGTACGACGTCCAGCAGGTCTCGACCGGGTCTATCCCCGCGAAGATCACCTACAAGGTGACTGCGGCGAACAGTGCGCGGATCACCACCCGGTACACCGACAACGGTGGCTTCAACTGGGCCAAGGAGCAGCGGTTCGGGTGGCGCCCGTGGCAGGAGTACTCGTGGAACGACGCACAGCGGTTCGTCGAGACCCCGAAGGTACGCGAGGAGTGGGTGACCTCCGGTGACTCGCTCTGGCAACACCGGGTCCACCACCTCTACACCTGGGACGACATGAACCCGTTGGCCGGCGGGATGACGGCGTTGCCGCAGAGCTACCGCAGTGGTTCGTCGAACGAGACCTGGTTCGGTCCGGTGGTCCGGCCCGCCGCGGCGCCTGGCGTGGTGTCGACACGCACCGGTGACCGGTTGTCGTTGCGCATCCCGTCGTTCGTGGATGCGGACGGGCACTACACGGTCGGCGAGACGACGTCGTCCTCGGCGGTCCTGTCCCGGAACGGCGCGGTCGTGGCCAACCTCCCGAACGCCTGGCAGGACGTGATCACGTCCAGCGGCGATGCGTCGTACAAGCTCGACCTGTCGACCGAGCGGATCGATCCGGACGGCGAGTGGGCCTGGGGAACGCGTACGCAGACGTCCTGGGAGTTCCGGTCCACCAAACAACCGGATGACGAGGCCGTGCCGCTTTCGCTGCTGCAGATCGGCTACAAGGTCCCCACCGATCTCACCGGCCGCGTCGCGTCCCGCACCCACGTTGTCGGCCTCGACGTACCCAAGGCAACGGCTGTGCAGGCGTGGGCATCCTTCGACGAAGGCACCAGCTGGAAGCGGCTCGTGACGGTTGGCGCCCGCGGGCACTACCTGGCCGTCGTACCGAACGCGCACGACAGCGTGTCGCTCAAGGTGCAGGCCAGCGGTGCGGGCGGTACGAAGGTCACGCAGACCGTGATCCGGGCGTACGGCGTCAAGTAGTCCGTTGAGCTGGGGCGGCCGATCGGCCGCCCCAGCTCCTCAGAGCCAGTCGCGTTTTGCGGCTTGGAAGGCCAGACCGGTGCGGGTGTCTACGCCGGCCAGAGCCATCAGGCGGTCGAGGCGGCGTTGGACCGTACGGCGGCTGATACCCAGCTGGGACGCGATGGACTTGTCGGGTACGCCGGCCACCAGCAAGGACAGCAGGAATCGCTCGGAGTCGTCCAAGCCCTCCACCACGACGGTGTCGTCGTCGGGCTGCAGCTTCACCGGGGTTGCCTGCTCCCAGCGGCTCTCGAAGAGGGCCAGGAGAGCGTCGAGGAGTTGGCCGCGGCCGATCACCGCGGCGGTCGGTTCGCCGATGGTCTCGTCGTCGCGGACGAGCGGGCAGATCGCGGTCGCCCGGTCCACGATCGCCAGCCGGACCGGGAGCGTCGGGAGGGTGCGGGCCTCCTCACCCCAGCCGACACCTTCGGCGATCGTGTCGAGCTCGCCCGGCGTCTCGAGCAGGGCGCGCTCGTAGATCGCGCGATACCGGACGCCGCGGGACAGAGCGCCGTACTCCTCGGTGTTCTCGGCACCCTGCATGGCGAGCGGGTTGGCTCGGCAGAACCACAGGATCTCCGTCCGCGCGGACTCCTGCAGGTCGCGCAGTCGCTCACGCAGCGCGGTCGCGCCGACAACCACTTCGACCAGGTGGTGGGCGTCCCGCCGGTTCGCACTCGCGCGGAACTCCTCACTCAGCGCCGCGACCGTCTTCCGGGCGGCCTCGAGTGATTCCTGCCGCCGGAGCAGCGTCGTACCAAGGGCCACGTCCGGAGGAAGCGGCCGGAACACTGGCTCGTCGGCCTCCTGCACCGCGACCAGCCCCTTCGCCTGCAGCCGCTGCAGCACGTCGACCGCCTCCTGCTGCGGCAACTCGGCAACCTCCGCCAGCTCCGCCGACCGGGCCACCGCCAGCCCGACGAGCAACCGGTAAGCCTGCTCCTCGCGAGCGTCCAACAACAAGCTTTCCTGCATTTACCCCACCTCCACCCCCACACCTAACCAGTCACTCCAACGTTGCAGGTAGCGTTTTCTTGGCATTCAGGTAGGTCAGACCGGCGTAGGTGTACATGGAGAGGCCCAGGGCTGCCATGGCGGCGATGACCGACCACTGCCATCGAGGGCCGGCGTAGAGGGCCAGGAACCAGGACTTGGTGCCGGCGTTGCCGGTCAGTTTGAAGATGGTCGGGACGACGGCTTGGGGGACGAGGGGAATCGCTCCGAAGCCCAGGCAGAGGCCTGCGGTAGTCCGGCGCCAGCGCGGGAGAGACTCCAGGGACGTGGTCTGTTTGGACTGCGTTGGGGTGGACCGGCCGTGCCTCAGCAGGGTTAGGAGCTCCGGACCGCGGCGGTCCAGGCGCGTGGCGGCTGCGCGGCCAAGGGACCACCAGAGGAGTACGCCGGTCAGCACACCGACCGGGACACCCCACCAGGACGCGGCCAGGGCGACGAGCAGTGCAGGTCCGGCTGTGATGGAGACCAGGACGAGCATCACGTAGACGAGGCCCATGGTCTCGCCCTCGTTCTCACCGGAGTTCAACGGGTTTCCGGACCGCTTGTGCGCATCAGTCGTCGGTACGGCGGCGTACACCGAGCAGGCCACCACCAGACCGGCCGCACCACCGAGCAGCGCAGGCAGCACGCTCAGCACGAGCGGCCAGGCACTGCTGGAGCCGGACCACCACGTCAGCAGCAGCGTGATCACCAGAGCCGGTGGACCGAAGACAAGGACGAACGCACGCTGCCGTGCGCGCACATCTGGTCGGGCCGACCCAGGAGTCATCAGTGTGGTCCACAGCGCCGTACCGTCAGAGCCATAGAGGTTCGAGGACATCGCTCCGGCCATGATCACGGTCGCGGCGCCCGCCCACGGCAACATCGCCTTCCAGCCGACGGCTAGCGGCATCAGACAGAAGAACAACCCGTAGCTGATCGCGAACACGGCCTTGTACCCGTAGAGCACGTCACGCGTCCACGACCGCAACTCCTTGGCCCCGGCAGCGCCGCGTGGTCCGGTGGCGGACAGGACCCGGCGGATCTTGCCGCCTGTCCGGGTTGCCGCCGTACGACGAACCAGAAGCGCCGACCAGGCGAGCAACATCAGGGCGCCCAGCAACAGCAACCCCGCCAGCGCCAGGACCGCCTTCAACCAGTCATTACGGCCAGCGGCCTCAACAGCGACCAGACCCCAACCGGACGGCGCAATCCGCGCCGCCTTGGCCATGGTGCCCTGCACGTCCGTCGACACGAACGCGACGATCAGCGCCCACCCCTGCGCCATGAACGCCAGGATGAACGCATTCACCAGTCCCGCGATCACCGCACCCGCGCGGATCTGCAGGAGTACGCCGTACACGGCAACCGCGAGCCGGGACGCCAAGATGAAGCAGAACAGTTGCAGTACGAGCGCCGGCACCGCAACAACCGCAGCAACGACACTCAGCTGTCCACCGGCCACTACGAGGCTCAGTAGCGCGATGAGGCTGATGATCGGCGCTACACCGGCCAGTGCGGCGGTGAGGAGACCCGCCGCCAGTGTGCGCGGCGGAATCGGCAGCATGGCGAAGTACTCCGGCTTGAGCGTCTCGTCTCCGCCACCTGCGAACAACGGCCCGACCACCCAGCCCAGCATCCACACCGCGAGCGCCACAACCAGCAGGTCACTGTCTCCCGCAGCGGACCAGATCGTCCCGCCCGCGAGCACAAGGCCCACAAACGCGCCGGTGCAGATCCAGGTCAGCCGGTTCGGGTCTCTCAAGGCATGCCGGAACGCCGCCAACCGCATCCGGACGAGCGTGCGCGCGGTCAGACCGACAGCCACGTCAGACCGTCCGCGCCTCGCGTCGACGCACCGACCAGCGCGACGAACGCGTCCTCCAGGCTGCCACCGGCCTGCACCTCGGAAACGGTGCCCTGGGCAACTACCTTGCCCTGGGCGACGACGGCCACCCGGTCGCAGAGTTGCTCGACCAGTGCCATCACGTGGCTCGACATCACCACCGACCCGCCGCCGGCGATGAACCTGTTCAGGATGGTCCGGATGGTCGCCGCCGACACCGGATCGACCGCCTCGAACGGCTCGTCCAGGACCAGCAGCCGCGGCGCGTGCAGCAGCGCGACGGCCAGCCCGAGCTTCTTCCGCATCCCGGTCGAATACCCGATCACTTGCTTGTCGTCCTCGTGATCGAGCTCGAGCACCTCGAGGAGCTCCGTCGTACGAGCGTTGACCTCGCCCTCATCGAGACCGCGCAGCAAGCCCAGGTACGTCAGCACCTCGCGCCCGGTCAACCGCTCCGGCATCGCCAGCCCGTCCGGCAGCACGCCGACCAGCGCCTTCGCGTGCAGCGGGTCCTGCCAGACGTCGACCCCGAAGATCCGCGCGGTGCCCGCGTCGGGTCGCAACAGCCCGACGGCCATCGACAACGAGGTCGTCTTGCCCGCACCGTTGGGGCCCAGCATCCCGAAGAACGATCCCTTCGGCACGCTCAGGCTGAGCTCGTCGACCGCCCGCTCCGACCCGAAGATCTTGGTCAGCCCTACCAGCTCCAACGCCTGTTCCATCCGGTCAACCTATCCTCGGCGAGTAGCATGCAAGCGCTCTCACACCCCTGCCGGAGGAGGCCCGCGATGCCGGAGATCCGCCCGTACCGCGCCAGCGACCGAGCCGCCGTCGCCGACGTCTGCGTCCGGACGGCCGACAACGGCGGCGACGCCCGCGAGCTGTTCCCGGACCTCGAGCTGATGCCGACGATCTTCGCCTATCCGTACGTCGACCTCGAGCCGGAGTCCGCGTTCGTCCTCGACGACGACGGCCGCGCGGTCGGGTACATCCTCGGCTGCGCGGACACTCCGGCGTTCACCCGGCGATTCCGCACCGAGTACCTCCCGACGGTCGCCTATCCGGCTCCCACCACCACGCCCTCCAGCCCCGCCGAGCAGATGATCGCCCTGCTGCACAACCCCGAGCGGATGGTCATCCCCGAGGTCGCCGACTACCCGGCGCACCTCCACATCGACCTGCTCCCGCAGTACCAACGCTCCGGCCACGGCCGGGCCCTGATGATGCGTCTGCTCTCCACGCTGCAGGCACGCAACGTCGACGCCATCCACCTGGTCATGCTCACCACCAACACCCCGGCCGGCGCCTTCTACCAACGCCTCGGCTTCCACCCGATCCCGGTCCCGGACGTCACCGTGGTCACCTACCTAGGTCGGAGCACTGCCGTCGACTGAGGCGTTGAGTTTGGCCAGAGTTTCGTCGGCTGATTCGGGACGGTTCTGGCGCTCGAAGAGGGCTGCTGCGGTCTGCCAAGACACACGGGCCTCAGCGGGTTGGCCCAGTGCGAGCTGAGCATCGCCGAGGCGGTCAAGGGTGTCTGCCTCGTGTGCGTCGTTGCCGCTGGCGCGGTACAAGGCGAGCGCCTCCTCGAAGCTCGCGACGGCCTCGGCCGGGTCACCGCCTCGCAAAGCTGCCACTCCCAGCGTGTCGAGGACATCGCCGATGCCGTCGGGGTCGCCGAGCCGGCGGAACGCCTCGAGGGCGGACAGGCAGACCGATCGAGCCTCGTCGTACCGGCCGAGGTTGACGTAGATCCAGCCCACCAGGGCGAGTGCAGCGCCCAGTTGCATGTCCGCACCAATACCCTGGTACAGCTCGACCTGGCCGATCGCGTAGTGCAGAGCACGCTCGGGGTTACCCTGCCGGAGATAGACCACCGCGAGCGTCTGCTGGCAGGACGCGCGCTCCTTGTCGTCACCACTGCGGTCGGCGTAGTCGGAGGCGATCTCCAGCTGCCGGATGGCCTCGTCGTAATGCCCGACCTGCGCCTGGAAGCGGCCGTAGAACCGATGAACGAGCGCCCGCGCGGACACGCTGTCGATGTGAGGAACGATCGCGAGCGCTCGCTCCCACACCTCCGTCGCGGCGGCGTTCTGCGCGCGCTTGGCCTGGTACGGCGCGAGCGCCCACGCGAGTTGCCAGACGGCCGAGAACCGGCCGGTCTCGGACGCGAAGCGCTGAGCGGCCAGCAGGTTGTCCATCTCGGCGTCGAACCAGGCCAGCGCCTCGGCACTGTCGCTCAGACTCAGCGGAGCGGTCGGCTCGAGCTCCAGCGGTATGCGGCCTGGCCGCAGCGTCCGGTCCGCCTCGATCGCGCCGTGTACGTAGTGGTCGATCAGGCGGTTCAGGGCCTGGTCTTCGGTGGGGACGTGTTGGTCTCGGGCGAAGAGGCGGATCAGGTCGTGCATGCGGTAGCGGCCGCCGGTGTGCTGCTGGATCAGGCTGGCGCTCTCGAGCCGGTGTAGGGCCGGTCTGGGATTACCACCGGCCAGTGCGGCGGCGGACGTCGTACTGATGTCCGATCCGGGCGCATGCGCGAGCAAAGCGAGCAGGACGGCCGCGTCTGGGTCCAGCGCGCGGTACGACGTCTCGAAGACCGCGCGCAGGCCCGCATCGGACTCACCCGCGTCGAATGCGTCCAATCGCGCCTCAGCGTCGCGTAGCTCATCGGCGAGCGCAGACAGCGGTAGATCGGGCCGTCCGGCCGCTCGAGCCACAACAATCGCCAGTGCGAGCGGCAGACCGGCGCAGTGCGCAAGCAGCTCCTCGAACGCCTTGGGCTCGGCGCTCGCCCGATCCGAACCGATCTGACGCAGCAAGAGGTCACGGGCATCGGCCGGCTCCAGCGCGTCAAGATCCACCGGTACGGCGCCGTGCCGCGTCACCAGCCCACCGAGCCGGTTCCGACTGGTCACGATCACCGCGCCACCAGCTGTGCCTGGAAGGAGCGGAGTGACCTGCGTGCTGTCCTTGGCGTTGTCGAGCACGAGCAGCAGACGTTTGCCGGCCAGCATGGTCCGGTAGAGACCTGTCCGTGCCTGAGGCTCGGACGGGATCCGCTCGACCCCCAGCGCCTGCAGGACTGTGCTCATGGCCCGGTCCGCGGACAGCGGCGGCTCACTGGGGTCGAAGCCCTGCAGGTCGACGAACAGCTGCCCATCCGGGAACCGTCCGAGGTTGTCGTGGGCCCAGTGCAGCACCAACGCCGTCTTGCCGATTCCGCCGACCCCGCCAACCGCAGACACCGCGATCGTCGCCGGCTGGGCCTCACTGGCCAGCGCCGTCGACAACTGCTTCAGGGCCCGCGCGCGCCCGACGAACGAAGCCGTTGCTGCTGGCAACTGCTGGGGAACCGACCCGCGGACAGGCTCGGTGGCGAGGAGCTCTTGCTGCAACTGTTGAAGTCTGGTTGAGGGCTCGATCGCCAACTCGTCCAGCAGGGCACGACGGATGCGCGCGTACTCCTCCAGCGCATCGCCCGTCTGACCGGCGCGATGGAGTGCCAGCATCAGTTGGCCAGCGACCCGTTCGTTGAGCGGGTGGGTCCGTGCTCGGGCCCGCAGTGCCGGCAGGAGTACGCCGTACTCGCCGTGGCGGAGCCGAAGGTCCGTGAGATCGAGCTCTGCCTGGAAATGCTCGGCTTCGAGGCGATCGCGCTGTTCGTTGAACCATGGCGTGTCCACACCGGCGAACGGCGAACCACGCCACAGACCGAGCGCCTCCTCGAACAACGCGGTGGACTGTTCGGCAGTCGCGTCTGCCACCAACCGCCGGAACTGATGCACGTCGACCGACTCCGGCCGGGCGTGTAGGACGTAGCCGCCGGCTTGCCGGGACAGGTCGTCGTCGAGTGCGGTCCGCAGCCGGGACACGTAGGCGTACAAGGACTCCCGAGCTCGCTGCGGCGCGTGCTGACCCCAGACCCGGTCGATCAATTGGTCCGCGGTCACCGGACGTCCTATCTCCAGCAGGAGTACGGCGAGGACCGCGCGCTGACGCAGATGCCCCAGCTCGACCGGCTCGATCTCACCCAGTACGCCGAACTCCATCGCTGCCTCCACCCGGACCGACCTGCGGATTCAAGGCCCGCACAAGGTACCAGTCAACCCCAGCCGGTGATTCTTTCCTCAACCAAAGGAGGCGACAGATGCACAAAGGCGAGGCCTACCAAGGCTCCTGAACTAGTTGTCTACGACAACCACCGACTCCCTCCGATGCGCACTTTGTGCACGAGATCCGTACGCGCACCGCGGAAAGACACGGATCCGGTGCACAAAGTCGGACGTGGCGGAGGGACGCGCCGAGGTCCCTGGTTTTGTCGGGGGTCGGTGCGAGAGTTGGGGGATGACGGGGATTCGGATCGGCGCTGCGCAGCCGACGATCAGTGCGGACGCGCGGGTGAACGGCAAGACGGTGCGTGCGTTGATGCGGGAGGCAGCGGCCAAGCGAGCGCGGCTGGTGCAGTTTCCCGAAGGAATGCTGACCGGGTATGCGAAGGAGCAGATCGCGGACTGGTCCCAGGTCGACTGGGACATCGTCCGCAAGGAGCTCGAGCGGATCATGGCGCTGGCCGCGGAGCTCAACCTGTGGGTCGTGCTCGGCTCCGCGCATCCGCTCACGCCGCCACATCGCCCGCACAACAGTCTGTACGTGATCTCCGACACCGGCGAGCTCATCGATCGCTACGACAAGCGGTTCTGCTCGCACACGGAGATCAACCACTTCTACTCACCCGGCTTCGACCCGGTCGTCTTCGACGTCGACGGGTACCGGTTCGGCACCGCGATCTGCGTCGAGATCAACTTCCCGCACCTGTTCGGTCAGTACGAGCGTCTCGGCGTCGAGTGCCTGTTGTTGTCGGCCTACCCGGTGGACGCGATCTTCGAGCTGAAGGCCCGCGCGCATGCCGCGATCAACTGCTACTGGATCTCGATGTCCCTGCCGACCCAGACCCTCGACCTGATGCCGTCCGGCGTGATCACCCCGGCTGGCAGCTACGCCGCCCAGGTCACCGGCCAGGCGCAGTTGGCCGTCCTCACTCTGGACCGCGACGACCCGGCCCTGACCGTGCCGCTGACCCACGCCCGCCCCTGGCGCACAGCGGCCCTGAAGGGTGAGATCTACCGCACCCGAGCCGTGAGCGACCCCCGCTCAACCAACCGGACCGCCATCTGACGGCAGCTCAAACGCAAGAAGTCCCGGTCGTCGACCGGGACTTTCTGTGCGCGAGGGGGGAGTTGAACCCCCACGCCCTTTCGGGCACACGGACCTGAACCGTGCGCGTCTGCCTATTCCGCCACCCGCGCGCTGCCGCTTTCGCGACGAGAAGGAACATTAGCACGGGATGTCGTGGAGCTTCACATTGCGGGTTCGGTCGAACCTCCCGATACGATCGATCGTCGTACCCGGTGTGTCCGCCCGACCGGTGGACGAGGTTTCGACGTACCGACCGTGGAGGAGGAGGCGTGCGACCGCTGCAGCGCTTCGAGCGACGACTGGAAGGCCTGGTGAGCGGCGTCTTCGCGCGCGCGTTCAAGGGAGACGTCGAGCCGATCGAGCTGGCCGCCGCCCTCAAGCGTGAGATCGACAACACCGCGCGGATCCTGTCCCGGGACCGGCGGCTGGTGCCGAACCACTTCACGATCGAGCTCGGCCCGGGTGATTTCGAGCGACTCAACGCCTACGGCCGGACCCTGAACACCGAGCTCGCCAACGAGCTGCGCGACCACGCCGACATCCAGCGGTACACGTTCTCCGGGCCGATCGAGATCGAGCTGACCCAGCAGGACGACCTCCCTACGGGTAAGTTCGCCGTCGTCAGTGCCACGGTCGGGACGCCGCAACGGCGGCAACCACCCCCGTCCTACCAGCAGCCGGCCTACCCGCAGGAGCCCTACGTGCCGCCGAACGACGGGCAGATGGTCACGCACCAGCCGCCACCGCCGCAGCAGCAGCCACCGCGCCGCGGGCACCCTCAGGTGATGCTCGAGGTCAACGGCCGGCGCCGTCCGGTCAACCCGCCCGGCGTGGTGCTGGGCCGCGGCACCGACGCGGACATCCAGATCAACGACCCCGGTGTCTCCCGGCGGCACGCGGAGATCCGGCTGATGCCGGAGGGTCCGGACGGGGTCCGGGTGGTCATGGTCGACCTGGGCTCCACCAACGGGACCCTGGTGAACGGCCGGCGGGCCACCGAGGCCGAGCTGGTGGACGGCTCGACCGTGCGGATCGGGAACACGACGATGACGCTGCGCCTCGCGGACGAGCCGATGGCCCAGCCGCCGAGCAGCGGGTGGTGACTGAGCTTCCATGTCGGAACTGACCCTGACCCTGATCAAACTGGGGTTCCTGGCCCTGTTGTGGATGTTCGTCCTGGCCGTCCTGTCCGTGATCAGGTCCGATCTGTTCGGCGCGAAGGTCGACAGTCGCGCCGCGGCGCCCGCCGTGCCGCAGGTTTCGCGGACGCCGAAGGCCGCCAAGCCGGTGAAGAAGCGCAAGGGCCTGCCCGGATCGGTGACGATCGCGGACGGCCCGCAGGCCGGTGTCGGCGCGACCCTGGTCGAGGACCCGGTCATCATCGGCCGCGGCTCCGACTGTCAGATCCGGCTCGACGACGACTACTCTTCGACCCGGCACGCGCGGTTGTTCCAGTCCGAAGGCCAGTGGTGGGTCGAGGACCTGGGCTCCACCAACGGCACGTACCTCGACGGCCAGCGGGTGACCCACCCGATGGCGGCCGAGATCGGCGGCTCGATCCGGATCGGCCGGACGACGCTGAACATCGCGAAGTAGGCCTGCCTCGATGACCCTGTCGCTCGACTACGCCGCACTGTCCGACGTCGGACGCGTGCGTCGCAACAACGAGGATTCGGCGTACGCCGGTCCGCACCTGCTGCTGCTCGCGGACGGAATGGGCGGCGCCGCCGCCGGTGAAGTGGCCAGCTCCGCGGCGGTCCAGGTGATCCGGCGGCTCGACACTGCCGAGATCAGCGGCGACGACATGATCGAGGCGCTGGCCGGTGCTGTCCACCGGGCGAACGAGCGGCTCTCGGAGCTGGTCGAGGAGGACCCCGAGCGCGAGGGGATGGGCTCGACCGTCACCGCGCTGATGTTCGACGGGCAGCGGCTCGGGCTGGCTCATCTCGGCGACTCCCGCGCGTACCGGATGCGCGACGGCGTGCTGTACCAGCTGAGCCACGACCACACCTTCGTGCAGTCGCTGGTCGACGAGGGCCGGATCTCGCAGGAGGAGGCCTTCACCCACCCGCACCGCAACCTGATCCTGCGCGTGCTCGACGGCCGGCCGGACTCCGATCCGGACCTCGAGATCCTGGACGTCCGCGCCGGCGACCGCCTGATGCTGTGCAGCGACGGCCTGCCCGACTACGTGAGCGACGAGGTGATCGCCGCCTCGATGGCCTCCGGTACGCCGGACTCCGTCGTTGTGGAGCTGATCACGCATGCGCTCGAGGCCGGGTCGAACGACAACGTCACCTGCGTGGTGGCGGACGTGGTCGAGACGCCGCCCACGAGCGGAGTCGCACCGCAGCTCGTCGGTGCCGCCGCTGAGCTGGCCCAGGGCGGGACGGGCCGCGGCGAGCAGACCCTCACCGTCCCCGGCGGGCTCGGCGGTGGAGGTGGCGGCCGGCACGCGGGCCCACTCGACCCGGAGGAGCTGCGGTACGCGCCCCGTCCCCCGAAGCGCTTTCCTTGGCTGCGACGGATCGCCGTACTGGTGGTGATCCTCGGCCTGATCGGCGGCGGTGCCTGGTTCGCCTACAGCTGGACCCAGAAGCAGTACTACGTCGGCTCCGACGGCGACTACGTGGCGATCTTCAAGGGTGTCGACGCCGGCATGCCGGGGCTGACGCTGACGAAGGTGTTCGAACGGCAGACCCTGCAGGTCGACAAGCTTCCGACGTACAACCGGCAGCAGGTCGAGAACGACATCCAGGCCGACGACCTGGCCGGTGCGCGGACGATCGTGAGTGAGCTGCAGCGGACCGCGGACGAGTGCGCCGCCAAGGCGAAGCCCACTCCGACTCCGACGCCCAAGCCGAGCACCCCGCCGGCCACCACCCCCGCGAAGCCGCCGGCCACGGTGCCGGCATCGACGACCCCGACACCGTCCACCACTCCTAGTACGCCGGTCGACCCCGACGACTGCGACGGGGTCCGATGAGCATCGCCTCGACGTCGGTCATCCAGATCATGCCGCGCACCCGGCGTGGGGTGGAGCTGCTGCTGCTCATCATCGCGGTCGGCGTCTCGGTCGCGGCGTACGTGAACATCGGCGTGACCCTGCAGAACGGCGTCCCGGCCAGCACCGGGTACTACGCCCTCGGCATCAGCCTGCTCGCCCTGATCGCACATCTGGCGCTGCGGTTCCGTGCGCCGTACGCGGACCCGGTCATCCTCCCGTGTGCCGTCCTGCTGAACGGGCTGGGCGTCGCGATGATCCACCGCGTCGACATCGGACTGACGGCGATCGGCCGGACCAAGGGCGTCCCGTTCGCACCGCAGCAGATCACCTGGACCGCGGTCGGTGTCGTGGGATTCCTTGCGGTGATCCTCGTGATCCGCGATCACCGCCGGCTGCAGGCGTTCACCTACAGCCTCGGCCTGGCCGGTCTGATCCTGCTCGTGCTGCCACTCGTCCCCGGCATCGGAGCCAACGTCAACGGCGCCCCGATCTGGATCCGCGTCGCCGGGATGTCGTTCCAGCCCGGCGAGTTCGCCAAGGTCTGCCTGGTCATCTTCTTCGCCGGTTACCTGGTGGTGAAGCGCGATGTGCTGACGCTGGCCGGACGCCGGTTCCTCGGCCTCGACCTGCCGCGGGCCCGGGACCTCGGGCCGATCCTGATCGCCTGGCTGGTCAGTCTCGGCGTTCTGGTCTTCGAGAGCGACCTGGGCTCATCGCTGTTGTTCTTCGGTCTGTTCCTGTTCCTGCTCTATGTGTCCACCGAGCGGGCCGGCTGGCTGATCATCGGTGGCGTCCTGTTCGCGGGCGGTGCCTACTTCGCCTACATGGCCTTCGGCCACGTGCACCGACGCGTGACCGACTGGATGGACCCGTGGGCGATTGACGGCGGCCAGGTGAAGCTCGGCCTGATGGGTCAGGCCTGGGGCGGCATCCTCGGCCGCGGCCTGGGGCAGGGTCACCCGGAGCTCACGCTGTACGCGAACAGCGACATGATCATCTCCTCGATGGCCGAAGAGCTGGGCCTGACCGGGCTGATCGCGATCATCCTGATCTACACGCTGATCGTCGAGCGCGGCCTCCGGACGGCGCTCGGCTGCCGCGACATCTTCGGCAAGCTGGTCGCGACCGGTCTGGCAATGTCGTTCGCGCTGCAGGTCTTCGTGATCGTCGGTGGCGTCACCGGCCTGATCCCGTTGACCGGTCTGGCCACGCCGTTCATGGCCCTGGGCGGTACGTCGCTGGTCGCGAACTGGGCGATCATCGCGATGCTGCTGCGGATCAGCGACCAGGCGAGGCGACCGCAGACCCCGGCCGCTCCCGTGTCCGACGAAACGATCGCGATGGCGGTGCAGAAGCAGTGAACTCGGCGATTCGACGGCTGGCCCTGGCGGCCATCATCCTGATGCTCGCGCTGATGGCGAACTCGACGTACCTGCAGGCGTTCCGGGCGAACGAGATCAACGGCCGCAACGACAACAAGCGGGTGCGCGACTCGCAGTTTTCGGTCAACCGCGGGCCGATCCTGATCGGCAGTACGCCGATCGCCCAGAGCAAGCCGTCCGACGACCAGTTCAAGTACCAGCGCACGTACACGAACGGGCCGACCTACGCGCCGCTGACCGGGTACTACTCCTACGTGTACGGCCGCGGCGGCATCGAGCTGACGATGAACTCCGAGCTGAACGGTTCGGACCCGTCGATGGCGTTCCGCCGGATCATCGACGTGATCAGCAACCGGCCGCAGCAGGGCGGCAGCGTCACGCTCACGATCAATGCCGCGGCCCAGCAGGCGGCGTACAACGGATTGGCCGGGAAGACCGGCGCGGTGGTGGCGATCGAGCCTAAGACCGGGCGGATCCTCGCGATGGCGACGCGGCCGTCGTACGACCCGAACTCGCTGGCCTCGCACGACCTGCCCAAGGTCGCGACCACCTGGGACAAACTGCTCACCGATCCGACGAAGCCGCTGTCCAACCGGGCGGTGCAGGAGCTCTACCCGCCGGGTTCGACGTTCAAGCTCGTCACCGCGGCGGCGGCGCTGTCCAGCGGCAAGTACACGCCGGAGACCAAGGTGCAGTCCCCGGCCGTGCTGTCGTTGCCGCAGACCACCACCACCCTGGTCAACGAGGACGGCAAGAACTGTGGCGGGAGCGATCAGGCGACCCTCACGATCGCGCTGCGATACTCCTGCAACACCGCCTACGGCAGCGTGGGCCTGGCGCTCGGCGCGGACGCGCTCCAGCAGCAGGCGGCCAAGTTCGGCTTCGGCGAGAAGCCGTTGACCGAGCTGGCCGGAGTCGCGGCCAGCCAGTTCCCCGGCGATCCGAACCTGCCGCAGACCGCGCAGTCCGCGATCGGCCAGTTCGACGTCCGGGCCACGCCGCTGCAGATGGCGATGGTGTCGGCCGGGATCGCCAACAAGGGCGTGGTGATGAAGCCCTACCTGGTCCAGAACGTGAAGACCGCGGACCTGAAGACGGTCTCGGAGACGAAGCCGGAAGCTTTGCATCAGGCCGTTACGGCGGACGTCGCGGCCCAGTTGACGGGAATGATGGTCGACGTGGTGAAGAACGGCACCGGCAGGCCCGGCCAGATCAACGGCGTCACCGTGGCCGGCAAGACCGGTACGGCGCAGACGTCGAAGGACCGTCCGCCGTTCGCGTGGTTCACGGCGTTCGCACCGGCCGAGGACCCGAAGATCGCGGTCGCCGTTCTGATCGAGGACGCGAACGTCCCGCGCAACGACATCGCCGGCGGCGCGCTGGCCGCTCCGATCGCCAAAAAGGTGATGGAGGCGGTGCTCGGCCAATGACGACGATACGGAATGATGCCGTTACAGCGCGTCTTTCCAACGGGGATCCAGGTGTGGCGGCAGCTACCGTGGGCAAATTGAGTGTGTTTTTGGGTCTATCGCAGACAGGTTGGAAGGCTGAGTCATGACATCGCAGGCACGTCTCGTCGGCGGCCGGTACGAAGAAGGCGAACCGCTCGGCCGCGGCGGCATGGCCGAGGTCCGACAGGGTGTGGACAACCGGCTCGGCCGGTCCGTCGCCATCAAGCGGCTGCGGGTCGATCTGGCCAGTGATGCCACCTTCCAGGCCAGATTCCGCCGCGAGGCGCAGTCGGCGGCCTCTCTGAACCACCCGACCATCGTCTCGGTGTACGACACCGGCGAGGAACCCGATCCGAACGGCTCCGGCGTCACGATCCCGTACATCGTGATGGAGCTCGTGGTCGGGAAGACGCTGCGCGACCTGATCCGCGAGGGCCGCAAGATCATGCCGGAGCGGGCGCTGGAGATCACCTCCGGCGTGCTCGAGGCGCTCGACTACAGCCACCGGGCCGGCATCGTCCACCGCGACATCAAGCCCGGAAACGTGATGCTGACCCCGCAGGGCCAGGTCAAGGTGATGGACTTCGGTATCGCCCGCGCGGTGGCCGACACGTCCTCGACGATGACCCAGACCGCGGCCGTCATCGGTACGGCGCAGTACCTGTCGCCCGAGCAGGCCCGCGGCGAGACCGTGGACGCGCGCTCCGACCTGTACTCGACCGGTTGCCTGCTCTACGAACTCCTCACCGGGCGTCCGCCGTTCGTCGGCGAATCGCCGGTCTCGGTGGCCTATCAGCACGTCCGGGAGCAGCCGCTGCCGCCGTCGTCGTTCGATCCGGACATCCCGCCGGAGGTCGACGCCGTCGTCCTGAAGGCGCTGGCGAAGAACCGTGAGGAGCGGTACCAGAGCGCGTCCGAGATGCGGCAGGACATCCACCGGGTGCTCGCCGGCCAGCAGGTCACCGCGCCGATGGCGCCGGTGGCCGCGATGGCCGAGACGCGCGCGATGTCGCCGACGCGGATCGCGCCTGCTGCGACCCAGACGTACCGGCAGTCCGCGGCCGACGACCTACTGCCTCCGGGCGGCGACGACGATGACGACCGGGACGACGCCCGGTCGCGGCGCAACCGCGGCCTGGCGTACTTCCTGCTCGGACTGGCCATCGTGGCGGTTGCTGTCGGCGCGTACGCCCTGTTCACCAACCTGGGCAAGGACGACACCGCCGGCAACACTCCGACCACCTCGACGCCGGTCAAGGTGCAGGTGCCAGATGTCAGCGGCAAGTCGCTGACCGAGGCGACCAGCCTGCTGACCGGCCAGGGCCTGAAGGTCACCTCGACCCAGGCCAAGAGCGACACGGTTGGCAAGGGCCAGATCGTATCGCAGACGCCGGAGGGTGGCACCCAGGCCGACCAGGGTTCCACCGTCGCCCTCGTGGTGTCGTCCGGACCGTCGGCGTTCTCCGTGCCCGACGTGATCGGGATGTCGGAGTCGAAGGCGCGCAGCACGCTCGAAGACGCGAAGGGCCAGTTCAAGGTCAAGCAGAAGTCGGTGGAGCAGGACAGCGACGAGAAGAAGGGCACCGTGATCGCGGTCAGCCCGGACCCGGGTCAGCAGTACCCGCCGGGTCAGGAGTTCACGCTGACCATCTCCAGCGGTAAGTCGAACGTCGAGGTGCCCGACGTCGTCACCCAGGTCTACGACGACGCGAAGCTGACACTGACCCAGCTCGGCTTCCGGGTCGGGTACGTGTTCGGCAACGACCCGACCAAGGCCGACGGCACGGTCCTCTCGCAGCCCTACCCGGCCGGCACCCAGCGCCCCAAGGGCTCGCTGATCACCCTGACGGTGAACAAGCTGGACGAGCAGTCCCCACCCCCCAGCGGCCCCACCGACTCCCCACCCCCGAGCGGCCCCTCCACCCCAGTCATAACCATCGGCTAAACCCACAAAACCCCCGGCCCCGCCGGGGGTTTTGTTCTTGTGGCGGACGTGTGGGTTGATTGGTCGCCGCTGCGCGTCTGGTCCTGTTGCCGCCTGCGGCGGGGGGCGCGGATGGTGGGTTCGCCGCTCGTGTGGTTTGGCGCGAGGCAACTGTGGTGGCGCGGTCTCCGGGCTGCGTGATGGTGCTGGTCGCGGTGGTGTGCGTCAAGGGCGCCTTCGGCGTCGCTGCGCGATCTTCGACCCT
>NZ_JBSGUS010000022.1:0-130145 GCF_053608045.1 Kribbella sp. NPDC055071 | reverse complement strand
ACCTGTCGGTCCACGGCCCCGAAGACCTCGAACACGTCGCCCAGGAACTCAACGCCCGACCACGCAAAACGCTCGACTGGGACACCCCAGCCGAGCGCTTGCGTGATCTACTCACTACCTAGAAACCAGCACGGTGTTGCAACGACCCCTAGAAATCGCCACCGGTAGGGGCGCCTGCGCTGCGTGCTGTTCTTAGTAGCGGTACTGCTCAGACTTGTACGGACCCTCGACCGGCACGCCGAGGTACGACGCCTGCTCCTTGGAGAGCTCGGTGAGCTTCACACCCAGCGCGTCGAGGTGCAGGCGGGCGACCATCTCGTCGAGGTGCTTCGGGAGTACGTAGACGTCGGTCGGGTACTCGGCGGTCTTCACGAAGAGCTCGATCTGCGCGAGGACCTGGTTGGTGAACGAGTTCGACATCACGAACGACGGGTGCCCGGTCGCGTTGCCCAGGTTCAGCAGCCGGCCCTCGGACAGGACGATGATCGTGTGACCGTCGGTGAAGCGGAACTCGTCGACCTGCGGCTTGATGTTGATCCGCTCGATCCCCGGCGTCTTGTACAGCCCGGCCATGTCGATCTCGTTGTCGAAGTGACCGATGTTGCCGACGATGGCCTGGTGCTTCATCTGCGCCATGTGGTCGGCGGTGATGACGTCCTTGTTGCCGGTGGTGGTGACGAAGATGTCGGCGATCCCGACGACCTCGTCGAGCGTGGTGACCTGGTAGCCGTCCATCGCCGCCTGCAGCGCGCAGATCGGGTCGATCTCGGTCACGATCACCCGGGCGCCCTGGCCGCGCAGCGACTCCGAGCAGCCCTTGCCGACATCGCCGTACCCACACACGACCGCGACCTTGCCGCCGATCAGGACGTCGGTGGCGCGGTTGATGCCGTCGATGAGCGAGTGCCGGCAGCCGTACTTGTTGTCGAACTTCGACTTGGTCACCGAGTCGTTCACGTTGATCGCCGGGAAGAGCAGCGCGCCGGCCTTGTGCATCTCGTACAGCCGGTGCACGCCGGTGGTGGTCTCCTCGGTGACGCCCTTGATGCCCTGACCGATCCCGGTCCACAGCTGCGGGTCCTCACCCAGCGTGCGGGTGAGCAGCTTGAGCACGACGGCGTACTCCTCGGAGTCCGCGGTCGACGGGTCCGGTACGGCGCCGGCCTTCTCGAACTCGGTGCCCTTGTGGACGAGCATCGTGGCGTCGCCACCGTCGTCGAGGATCATGTTCGGGCCCTCGGTGCCCGGCCACTTCAGCGCCTGCTCGGTGCACCACCAGTACTCGTCCAGCGTCTCGCCCTTCCAGGCGAAGACCGGGACACCGGCGGGGGCTTCCGGCGTACCGTCCGGGCCGACGACGACCGCCGCGGCGGCGTGGTCCTGGGTGGAGAAGATGTTGCAGGACACCCAGCGCACCTCGGCACCGAGCGCCGTCAGTGTCTCGATCAACACCGCGGTCTGGATCGTCATGTGCAGCGAGCCCATGATCCGCGCGCCGGTCAGCGGCTTGCTCTCGCCGTACTGCGCGCGCATGGCCATCAGCCCCGGCATCTCGTGCTCGGCCAGCCGGATCTCCTTGCGGCCGAACTCGGCCAGCCCGAGATCCGCCACCTTGTAATCAAACGTCATGCCGCTCCCGCTCCCCTGAAGACTGTGATTGGCTTTCTGCTTGCCCGAGCCTAGAGGGCCCAGCTACCCGATTTGATCGCCGGGTGGGCGATTTTGACACTGAAATGTCAAGATAACTGTCATGCGCATCACCGAGGCCGCGCGCCAACTGGGCACCACCCCGCGCATGCTGCGCTACCGGGAGGCCCTCGGCCTGCTGCCGCGCTCGCGTGCCGGATCGACCGCACAACGCCAGTACGACGACCGCGACCTGGCCGCCGTCCAACTGGCCCTCGACCTCGAACGGCGGTACGACGTGACGCCGGCCGCGCTCGCCTTCGCACTCCGGGCCCTGGCCGAACCGTCCGTGGCCGCCGACCTCCGCAACCTCGGCTACCGCACCGGCCGCCTCACCACGCCACCCACCCAGTCCCAGATCGACCGAGACCGCGCACTGAGATGGCTCGGCCGCTCCGGCGTTCTTCCACCCAAGCCCCGCTGACCACCCCCGCCCCGCCCCGCCCTGCCCCACCCCCGCCCCGCCCGTATTCGACTGGCAAACCAGCGAATTTGGTTGGTCTGCCAGCCAAATGGGGGGTTCCACACCCGTAACCCGAGTGTGGAACCCCCGATTTGATGGGTCTGCCAGGCAAATGGTGGTTAGTGGGACGGGGCCTCGGGGACCGGCGGACGCTCGTCGCGGACGTGGTTCTCGTGGTAGACGTCGGGCTCGAGGTAGATGTGGACCGACATCGGCTCGGCGGCGCGGATGGCTCGTTCGGCCGCGTCGATGGTCTCGGCGACCACAGCAGCGTCCGTGGTCGGCTCGACGCCGACCTTGGCGGCGACCAGGACCTCTTCGGGGCCGAGGTGCAGGGTCTTGATGTGGATCAGCCGCTGGACGCCCGGCGTACCGGTGATCGCGTCGACGATCTTCTGCTGCGACTCGCGGGTCGCGGACTCGCCGAGCAGCAGCGACTTCATCTCGATCGCGAGGAAGATCGCCACGCAGACCAGCAGCGCGCCGATCGCCATCGAGCCCAGGCCGTCGAACACACCGTTGCCGGTGGCAAGGGTCAGGACGACGCCGATCAGTGCCAGCACCAGACCCGTGAGCGCGGCGAAGTCCTCGAGCAGGATCACCGGCAACTCGGGAGCGCGGGCGTTCCGGACGAACCTGGTCCATGAAACGGTGCCGCGCAGCTTGTTCGCCTCGACGATCGCGGTCCGGAACGAGAACGACTCCATCAGGATCGCGGCGATCAGCACGGCGATCGGGACCCACTTCCAGTGCTCGATCGGGTGCGGTTCGTGGACCTTGTGGTAGCCCTCGTACAGCGCGAACAGACCACCCACACTGAACAGCACGATCGCCACGATGAACGAGTAGACGTAGCGCTCCCGGCCGAACCCGAACTGATGCAGCTCGTCGGCCTCCCGCTTGGCCCGCTGCGCTCCGACCAGTAGCAGCACCTGGTTGCCGGCGTCGGCCAGCGAGTGGATCGCCTCGGCCAGCATCGAGGCGGACTGCGTCAGCCCCCAGGCGGCGAACTTGGTGACCGCGATCCCGGTGTTCGCCAGCAATGCCGCCACCACGGCCTTGTTACCGCCACCAGCCATGTTCTCCAGGTCCTCCCACAGTTGACGCAGCCGACGTAGATCAGCGCGCGGACACGACGAACGCCGTGCCGGAACCACGCAAGATACAGGGTCCCTCGGGTCCCGCGGCGAACGCGGACTGACCGGCGGACAACATCACAGTGGATTCGGTGCCGCCAGCACCTACCTCGACCGATCCACCTACACAACAGACGATCCGCGGCCCGATGCCGTCGACCGTCCGCTCGGCGCCGTTCAGATCCACCC
This sequence comes from Kribbella sp. NPDC055071, assembly GCF_053608045.1. Lineage (NCBI taxonomy): Bacteria > Bacillati > Actinomycetota > Actinomycetes > Propionibacteriales > Kribbellaceae > Kribbella > Kribbella sp. NPDC055071. Next base: position 126,671 of record NZ_JBSGUS010000022.1, on the reverse strand, counting down.
GGTGGATCGCGAAGTACTCACAGCCGGTGTCGTACGTCGAAACTCCATCGGCCACCGATGTTGCCTCCAGCACCGGATCGGCCAGCGGCTCGAAGTCCACGACGGACACCAGCTCCGGTACGTCGATGTGCTTGGCCGTCAGCCCACCACGCAACACGTTGTCCGAGTTCGCCATCACCTCGAAGCCGAGCCCGTGCAGATACGCATGCACGTTCCCGGCCGGCAGATACACGGCCTCGAATCGCTCCAGCCGCACCCGGTTCAACAACAACGCAGCCAGTACGCCGGGATCGTCCGGGAAGTCGGCACACAGCCGCGCCAGCGTCTCGACCTCCAGCCCGAAGGCCTCGCCCGCGTACTGCGCACAGGCCTCCCCGAGAGCCGAGACCAGCGGGCGAATCGTGTCTCGATCGGTGCTCATGAACTGCGTGAACGCCTCGCGAAGCTTCCCGTCCCGAAGCAGCGCGGTGAGCTCCTCGAACCCGACCGCGTGCAGCGCATCCAGCAACGCCACCGTCGTGTCCAGCGGCCGGAACCCCACCAGCGCATCGAACGGCTCGAGCGCGATCAGGATCTCCGGCTTCGGCCACGCGTCCTTGTAGTTCCGGTCGGCCGCATCCCGCGGGATACCGGCCGCCTCGTCGCGCGCGTACCCGTCGATCGCCTGCTCCCGCGACGGATGCGCCTGGATCGACAACGGCTGTCCGGCCGCCAAAAGCTTGGCCAGGAACGGAAACCGTCCGTCGAACCGCTCGGCAGTCTCAGCACCCAGTACGTCGCTCGCCCCGGCCGACACCGCGTCGTACAGCGAGTCGCCGGACGGAAGCACCGACGGCGCCGACTCGTGCGCACCCATCCACAGCTCGGCCTGCGGAACACCGTCCGGCTCGACGCCGATCAGCTCGGGGATCGCGGTCAGCGATCCCCATGCGTAGTCCCGGATGGTGTTCTGCAGGCGCACTACCACGCTGGGTCCTCCGAGGGGTTCCCGAGCTCGACCGGGTCGGTGTCGGACGAAGCGCCGTACCGGCCGAGACCGATGCCCAGGTACGACGCGGCATACCGGCCGTGCTGGGTCAGTGCGGCGTACCGAGCGACGTCGGTGCCGTCAGCCTGGGTCACGACGTGCACGCGGACGTCATGGGCCTCGGCCTTGGCTTCCAGCTTGCGACGGTGCTCGGCGACCCCCGGGTCGTCTACACCGTCGTCCAGGATGACCAGAGCGGGCCTCAGCTCCTCCGGCTTGTCGAAGGGGTCCGCGAAGAGATCGCGCGGCGGCTGCTTGAGCACAGGCAGTAGATGGCCGGCGTCAGCAGCCAGAGCGGGCCGGGCACTCGCCAACCGGATCGCCTCGACCACACGCCGTGCTGCACGGGCGGCGAGCACAGATCCACCCCAAACCAACGGCAGTGCGTCCGCGAGGACCAGAGCGAGCTCTTTGGCCGGGTTGGAGGTCGCATCGTTGTTCGGCGAGCACGCGATCGCGACCTCGTCCAGCAACGTCGCAACTGCCTTGGCGTCCACCTCCGGACCGAGCTCCATCTGATGGAGTGCCTGCAGTACGGCGACAGCCGACGCCAACTGGTCGTCGGACTGGGACGGCAGCCGGATGGCGTGCCGCAGACCCGCGGACGCGATCGCCACGGGCGAGTCCTCCGGAGTGGCGACCATGAGGCCACAGCCGCGCCGGACTGCCTCACCGGCGGCCGAGACCGAGTCCGAGTCCTCAGCGGCGCCGCTCAGGATGATGACCAGGTCCAGCGGACCGGCCCAGCCGGGCAGTCCAGGACCGGGCCAGGCGAGGAACGGAACCGGACAGACCGGCTCGAGCACCGCACGGACCAGCCGGGCGTCGCGTCCGGCCGCAACGACGGCCCGCGGGCGGAAGCCGTCGGACTCCACCTTCGCCAGCACGTCCTCGGCCGCTTCGATCTCGGCCCGGACACGAGCGCCGGCCATGGCCAAGCGGCAGAGCAGGTGGTCCGCCGCCTGCAGTGCGGCCGGGTCGTCCAGCCGCGTGTCGTCGAAGGAGCTCATCATTCAGACTGTTCTGTTTGCTCTGTCCGGGGGTCCCGCGCCTCGTCGATCAGCAGCACCGGGATGTCGTCCCGGACCGGGTACGCGAGAGCGCACCCGGCGTTCGTGCAGATCAGTTCGTTCGCCTCGTCGTCCACGCGGAACTCCGACCGGCACTTCGGGCAGACCAGGATGCTCAGCAGGTCCGGGTCCAGATTGACTGCCATTCAGTTCTCCTCCACCGATGCGCCGGTGATCAGGGCCAGTACTTCGTCACGGACGCGTTCCATCGTGGCCCGGTCCGCCGCCTCGACGTTCAACCGCAGCAGCGGTTCGGTGTTCGAGGCGCGGACGTTGAACCACCACTCTCCCGCCGACACGGTCAGACCGTCCAGTCGGTCGATCGTCACGCCGTCCACGCCAGCGTAGGTGTCTTCGATCGCCGCGACCGTCGCCGCCGCGTCCGCGACCTGGTTGTTCAGCTCGCCGGACGCGACATACCGCTCGTAAACGGCGAACAGCTCGCTGGCCGGCCGGTCCTGCTCACCCAGCGCGGCCAGCACGTGCAGTGCGGCCAGCATGCCGGTGTCGGCCCGCCAGAAGTCCCTGAAGTAGTAGTGCGCCGAGTGCTCGCCGCCGAAGACCGCGTCGGTCTCGGCCATCTTCTGCTTGATGTTGGAGTGCCCGACCCGGGTCCGCACCGCCACACCGCCGTGCTCGGCGACCAGCTCCGGGACCGCCTTGGAGGTGATCAGGTTGTGCAGGATGGTCGCGCCAGGGTGCTTGGCCAGCTCGCGTACGGCGACCGCCCCGGTGATCGCGCTGGGTGAGATCGGGTCGCCCTTCTCGTCGATCACGAAGCAGCGGTCCGCGTCGCCGTCAAAGGCGAGGCCGAGGTCGGCACCGACCTCGCGGACCTTGGCCTGCAGGTCGACCAGGTTCTTCGGGTCCAGCGGATTGGCTTCGTGGTTCGGGAAGTTGCCGTCCAGCTCGAAGTACATCGGGACGATCGTCACCGGGCCGGAGGCGAACACGGCCGGGACGGTGTGGCCGCCCATGCCGTTACCGGCGTCGACGACCACGGTGAGCGGGCGGATCTTGGTCAGGTCCACGAGGTCGTGCAGGTGGTCGGCGTACGCGGTCAGCAGATCCTTCTGCCGGACGTGGCCGGGTGTGGTGCTGCCGGTCACAGGTCCCTCGGTGACGGCCTTGGCGACCAGGTCGGCGATGTCGCGCAGACCCGAGTCCGCGCCGACCGGGGCCGCGCCCGCGCGGCACAGCTTGATGCCGTTGTACTTGGCCGGGTTGTGGCTGGCAGTGAACATCGCACCCGGCAGCCCGAGGCGGCCGGAGGCGAAGTACAGCTCGTCCGTCGACGCGAGGCCGATGTCGATCACGTCGACGCCGGTGCTCGTGACCCCCTCGGCGAAGGCCGCCGCGAGGCCCGGGCTGGACGGCCGCATGTCGTACCCGACAACGACCGCCCCCGGTCCTCCGAGCACATCCAGCACCTCGACGAACGCGGCGCCGGTCGCCCGGGCCACCGACTCGTCCAGCTGCTCCGGAACGACCCCACGCACGTCGTACGCCTTGAAGATTGCACCGACATCCACCATGCGTGGACCCTATCCGGCCGCCGCGCAAACCTGTATTTCAGCCCGGATTTCAGCTGTTCGCGAACCAGCCGATGTCCTTGCGGTGGTGGACCGTCGGCAGCTGGCGCTCGCTGGTCGGGGCGGCCCAGCGGGCGGCGTTCGCGAGGATCTGCTGGACTTCGGGCTGGTGGTAGGTCGGGTACTCCTGGTCGCCGGGACGGAAGTAGAAGACCCGGCCCTGGCCGCGGCGGTAGCAGCAGCCGGAGCGGAAGACCTCGCCGCCGGTGAACGAGCTGACGAAGACCAGCTCGTCGGGCTGCGGGATGTCGAACAGTTCGCCGTACATCTCCTCCCGCTCGATCACCAGCGGGTGCGGGATGCCCTGCGCGATCGGGTGGCCGGCCGCGACGGTCCAGATCAGCTCGCGGTCGTTCTCGGCGCGCCAGTCCAGGCTGCAGGTCGTGCCCATCAGCTTGACGAAGATCTTGCTGAAGTGCGCCGAGTGCAGCGCGATCAGGCCCATCCCGGAGAGCACGTGCTTCTGCACCCGCTCGACGATCGCGTCGTCGACGTCGCCGTGCGCGGCGTGCCCCCACCAGGTGAGTACGTCGGTCTCCGCGAGCACCTCCTCGGTCAGACCGTGCTCCGGGTCCTGCAGCGTGGCGGTCCGTACGGCGACGTCCGCGCCGAGCTTGTCCCGCAACGCCGCGGCGATCGTCCCGTGCATCGTGTCCGGGTAGACCTTGCGGACTGTTTCGTCGCGGCCCTCGTGGACGTTCTCGCCCCAGACCGTGACCCGGATGGGATTAGTCATGCAGCACAACCTCTCGTCCCGCCTTCGCCGAGGCGTAGCAGGCGTCGATGACCTCGGTCCGCAGCAGCGCCTCGGACCCGTTCTGACCTTCCCAATCGCCGGACTGGACGATCCGGACGAAGTCGCGGACCACTCCGCGGTGTCCGAGTCCCGCACCGGTGGCGGGCTTCACTTCGGCCGGGATACCGGCGACATCGGTGAAGATCCGCAGAGTGTCTTCGGTGGTGTAGTTCTGCACCTCGATCTTGGCGCCACCCTCGGTGCCGAACAGCTCGATGCCGAAGTTGTCCCCCGGCGCCTTGTACGTCGCCCAGCTGGTCTCCAGCTGCAGTGCGCCGCCGCCCTCGAGCCGCAGGTACGCCGTCGCCAGGTCCTCGACCTCGAACTTCGAACCGAGGGTGTCCACGTTCGGACGGTCCGGCGTGCTCGCACTGCCCCGGCCGCGCGGGCCGAGCTCGGCGAACGTGTTCGCCGAGACAGTCGTCACCTGCGGCTCGCCCAGCAGGTGCAGAGCCATATCCAGGATGTGTACGCCGAGGTCGATCAGCGGACCGCCGCCGGACAGCTCCCGGTTGGTGAACCAGCCGCCCATGCCGGGGATGCCGTTGCGGCGCATCCAGTGCGCCTTCGCGTAGTAGATCCGGCCGAGCTGACCTTCGTCGATCTGGTGCTTGAGTGCGACGACATCACCGCGCTCGCGGTGGTTGAAGACGACCTTGAGCACCCGGCCGGCCTTCTTCGAGGCCTCGACCATCGCCGTACCCTCAGCCACGGTCCGGGCCAGCGGCTTCTCGCACAACACGTGCAGGCCCTTCTCCAGCGCCTTCAGGGCGATGGGAGCGTGCAGCTGCGTCGGAGTCCCGATGCTGACCGCGTCCAGGCCCTCGGTCTCGAGCAGGTCCTCCCACTTCTCGTACAGCTGCGGTACGCCGTGCTTCTCGCCGAGCGCGGTCAGAGTCTCCTTCTCCAGCCCGGCCAGCGCGATCACCTCGACATCCGGCAACTCGGAGAACGCCTCCAGCGCCGTCCGCCCCGCAAATCCCAGCCCGACAACCCCGACCCGCAGTCTTTGATCGTTCACACCCGCGATCCTCTCCCGATGACAACGACAGACACAAACCCCTTCCCACACTACGGAACACATTCACACACGGGAGGCCCACACCCCCCTCCGTCGACGCACCCCGATTTCCCTGGCTGACCCACCAATTTGCCTGGTCCCCCAGCGAAATCAGGGGTTCCACACCCTCAACAGGCGTGTGGAACCCCTGATCTGGTGGGTCGGCCAGGCAAATGTGGCGGGGTGGGGACGGGTGTCCGGGTGGGGACGGGTGTCCGGGTGGGGACGGGTGTCCGGGTGGGGACGGGTGTCCGGGTGGCGGCGGGTGTTTGAGGCGGGGGTCAGTCTTCGTCGGTGTCGAAGTCTGGGTCTATTTGTTCTGGGGAGAGGGCCAGGACGTCGGCCAGCTCCAGGACCAGGGCGGATCGGACCAGCCAGGACAGCCCGCTGCCGGAGCGTTCGGCTCTCAGTTCGATCGGGCGGCGGAAGACGACGATGCGGTAGGGCTCGTGCGACGTGCCGCCGGTGGAGTGAGTGAGCGGGATCTCGGTGGCGTCGAGGTCGAGGTTCGGCACGTCCTCGATCGCGAACTCGACCCGCGCGACGACCTGCGGCAGCCGTTTCTCCAGCCGCGTCACCTCGATCGCGACCACCTCGTCGAACTGCGCGGCGGCCGACCGCTGCAACGGCAGACCGCGCGGCGCGAACCGGCTCGGCCGGCTGATCGGGCCGAGCATGCCGCGCCCATGGCGGTCGATGTGCCTGCGATGACGGCGAGCCTCGGTCACGCGCTCAGCCTAGTGGGCGTAATGTCTGGTCGTGAGCATCGCCAGGACTTGTTCGCGCGCCGCCTGTCATCAGCCGGCTGTGTCGACGCTCACGTACGTGTATGCGGACTCCACGTGTGTCCTCGGCCCACTGGCGACGTACGCCGAACCGCACTGCTACGACCTGTGTGCCGCCCACGCCGACCGCCTGACCGCTCCGAACGGCTGGGAAGTCATCCGGCTCGCTCCGGACCCAGCCGCCGCCGGACCGTCGTCGGACGACCTGGAAGCCCTGGCCAACGCAGTCCGCGAGGCCGCCCGCCCCCTGCCGCCACGTGGCGAGCCCGGCCGCGGCACTCCGGGCGCGCCGGTCGAGGTAGCCCGCCGAGGTCACCTGCGCATGCTGCAGGACCCCGGCGCGAACACTACCGAAGCCTGACCTACCGCAGCGCAGCGCTGACGTCGGACTCGGCCCCGAGCTGAGCCCGGAACACCAGTGACGTCGTCAGCGGCCACGCGGCCACCAGAGCCACCTCTTTGGCGGCCGGCTTCGCCGCAGGCATCAGCGTCACCCCTGCCACGACACTCCCCCGCGTCTGCTCGACCATCAGGTACGTCGGTCGCGGCTGCGTCTTGAACGCGACCTGCGTGGTCGCACCGCCGACCACGTCGAGTGCCCGCGTCTGCAGCACCCGCCCGGCCGCGTCCCGCAGCTCGAACTTCACACTGCCCGCTTTGCCTGGTGCGGTCAGCTGCAGCACCGCCGGCTGCCGATGCGCCGGCAGAACCAAGTACGCCGGTCCCGTCAGCGCCTCAGCGGATCCGATCGACGCGAAGTCCGTTCCACTCGCATCGACGATCCGCAGCGACGCCGTGACCGGCTGGTCCGACGCAATAGTGAGCGCACTGGGATCCCCGTGCAGCACTCCGTCCAGCCGGAAGGTCTTGACCGCCCCAGCCGGGATCGTCAGGGTCTCCAGACCGGCCGGCTTGAACGGCCCGTTCGGCCCGTTCACCGTCAGACTCGCGGTCGCCTGCAGGTCGGAAGGGTTCGCGACCGTTAGGACTCGTTGTCCGGCACCCGGGGCCGCGGCCGGCACGAACACCTTGGTCGCTGGCGGAGCCGACGGGTTCAAGAAGTCCACACCGGCAGCCACGTTGCCGGTCTTCGGGTTGGACCGTAGCGACGGCGCCACGCGCCCACCCGTGGACTCGACGTGCAGCGCGACGTCCTTCAGCTTCGAGGCGACCAGTCCGAGATACACCTCGTACGTCCCGCGCGCCGGCACGACAAGCCCCTGCGCGGCCGGCAAGTCCTGCAACCCGTTCGCCGCATACACGGTGACGTTCACTTCGGCGTTGATGCTGTCCAGGTTCGTCAGCACCAGCACGTCCCGCCGGTCACTCGCTCCGGACGCACCCACGAACCAGAAGTCCGAACCGGGCGCTTGGCACGGCGTACTGGCCATCCCCTTGTTCACACCGTCGAAGGCCGTCGTCGTACTCGTACCAACTGTGCCTGCGGCGAGCGGACCGGTGCCATGAATCGAGAGCGGGACAGGCTTGGTGGCCGCAGCGCTCGAACCGATCGTGCCGCGGACCAGTAGCGAGCCGACTGGGTTGGCCGAGGCCTGTAACGCCGTGATCGCCAGCGGTGTGGCGCTGCCGGACGCCGTCTTGGTGCCTTCGGGCAGTGTCGGGGACACCGCGTTCACAACGCTCGTCCCCTTGCCACGCGGATCGGGAGCGAGCACCGGGCAGGACAACGCCGTACGGTTCACCACGGCGGCAGCGGGAGCGGCAGTGGCCTCCGGACTCGTCACCGGTGTCTTCGGGTGCGTAACCACGCCGAGCCCACCGACCACAGCGAACGCCAACACACAGACGCCGAGCCGGGCGCGCGGGTCTGACAGCAACCGGCTCACCGGTCCCTCCTCGCATGAGTGCCGTGCGGTACGGCGACAGTGCGGCGCACCGTGGGCAGACAGAAGATCAGAGCGATGATCCAGCCGATCAGACCGAGCACCCGCCACAGACTGTGGGTCTGGTCCTGCAACGGCGAGGTGCCTTGGACCTTCGTCCGGTCCACCCGCCAGGCTGCGTCGCCATCATCCGCACTGGCCCTGGTCAGACCCGGCAACGAGTCGAGCGTCGACTGCAGCGTCGCATCGATCGGAGCGGGCAAGTACACGTAGTCGATCGCCAGCCCGGCCAGCTGACGGCCCTCTTCGCCGGTGCCACCGCCACCGAGGGTCGCGAGGACGTCATTGATCGGTTTGGTCTGCTGTGCGGTCGGAGCGGCCTCGAGCGCGCCCATCCGCGGACCGCCGTCCTTCACCAGCGAGAACCGCATCTCGCCCTGAGGCGCCTTGCGTACGACGAGAATCGACTGATTCTCCGGTGGACCTTGCCCAGTCACGAGGTACGCCGGAAGGTCCTGCGCGGGCCCGCGCCACAACGGCCCGTCCATCCCACGCACCAACCAGAAGCCGGCCGTCACCACCGTCGTGACGAGCACGATCCCGAGCACACCCTGCACGATGATCTCGGTGGACTTACCAACCGAGTCCCACGCAACGGCGATCGCAACGATCCAGCCGGCCGTCATCAGGAACATCAGCGGCCCACTGCCACCACCCAGCCGGCTGGAGACCAGAGTCCCGGCCAGACCGGCCAGTGCAGCGAACCAGCCGAGCAACTCGTACCGCTGCCGCGACTCCCGCAGCAAACTGACCAAGGCGACCAGAATCAGCGGTACGGCGAACCACCACGGCGTCGGCCCACCAATCGGCGTGCCAGTCAGCAGATGCGGCAAGCTGTCGCCCGGACCGACCGCAGCGGTCGGCGGTCCGCCGGCCTCCTGCCCGAGCCGCGACGGGTGCAGCACCAACTGAATCGTCCACGGCAGCACAAGCAAAAGGCCCAGTACGACGGAGAACACGAGCTGGCGGCCTTGTCGGCGCCAGCCAAGCCCCAGCACCGCACCGACGACCAGTGTGACGCTGATCAACAGCCCCAGCGACGGAGTGAACGCGAACAGCACAGCCAGGCAGATCCCTGCGAACCATGCGGCCCGCCAACTGCCCTGGACGACCACACGCCGCCGCCGCGCGACGGTATGCACGGCAGCACCGAGCAACGGCAGCACGATCGCCGCCACACACGTGCCGAGTCTGCCCTGCGTGATCGCGCCGTTCGTGAAGACAGCAACGCCGTACGCCGAGGCACCCCACGCGCGGGCGACCCGATCGACGACGAACGCGCGCAGCAACGCCCATGCGGCAAGGCCGGCCAGTGGAACGGCACCCAGCAACAACAGGTTCGTCGCACCGGACGGGCCGAACATGACCGTCGAGAACGCCCAGAACTGCCCAAGCCACGCAGGCGGCGTCACCCCGGGCGGACCCGAAGCGGCCGCATGCCACAGCGAGGAAAGGCTCTCATGGGCCGGCAGCAACAGATGCGAACGCAGCACGCCGCCACCGATCAGGCTGCGCGCCGAGATCAGCGCACCGAGCGCCAGGAACACCCAGGCCACCAGGAACGGCCGCCGGATCAGCTGACGACGCCAGCGTGGCTTGTCGGACGCGACCCGTGCAGTGGACTTGGCCCGGCGAGCGGTCGTGACGGCCTGCTCTTCCGGTTCGTCCGCCCAGGCTTCGCGGATCCGCTCGGAGATCGTGGTGGTCGTCTCTTCCAGGTTGTGCCGCAGTGCATGCACCGACCGGGAGAAGAGTCCCTTGATGTCGTCGTACGGAACCTTGTCGAGGTTGCGGCGGTTCCTGCGGGCCTGCGTCCAGCCACCGGCCAGCAGGGTGCCGAGCAAGGCGGTCCACTCGTCGACGGCACCGGACGGCGTCTTGCCGAGCAGGAACCAGATCGAGCGCAGCAAAGTGCCGAGCAGGAAGCGCAGAATCAGCAGCGGCAGCAGTCTGCCGGGAGCGTTCGCGAGGACGGTGTAGTACGCGTGTGCGCGGTCGAGCTGGTAGGCGTGCCTGCGGGTGCCGGCCAGCGCGCGCTCACCGGTCGCGGCGGCCTGTGCGTGGTAGATGACGGCGTCCGGCGCAACGCCCACTTGGTAGCCGGCGCGGCTGGCCCGCCAGCCGAAATCGATGTCGTCGCGGAACATCGGCAGCCGCGGGTCGAATCCGCGCAGCGCCTCCCAGACGTCGCGACGGACGAGCATGCCGGCCGAGCTGACCGCGAGGACGTTCCGCGGCTGGTCGTGCTGGCCCTGGTCGAGCTCGCCGTTCTCGATGCCGGTGTCGCGGCGGCCGCCGAGCGACGTCGAGACGCCGACCTCGAGCAGTTCGCGGTCGCGCGGCCAGAGCCGCAGCTTCGGTCCCCAGACGCCGATGTCCGGCGAAATCGTGGCCTGGAGCAACAACTTCTCCAGCGCCTTCGGGGCCGGGGCGCAGTCGTCGTGCAGCAGCCACAGCCACTCGATCACGGGCATGTGGCCGTCGTCGCCGTACGGACCGACGGCCGACGGAATCGGAGCGAACCCGACCGCTTCGAGACCGCGCGCGACCGCCATCCCGAAGCCGGTCCGCGCGGAGACGCTGACGACGGGCTCGACACCCGGCATCGCGGCCAGCAGCTCGGCGGTCTCGTCGGTGGATCCGGTGTCGACCGCGATCAGCCGGTCCGGACGCGGGTTGAGGGCCCAGAGCGCCTCGGACAGCCGGGGCAGCCAGGCAGCGCCCTCGTGTCCGACCACCACGGCGGAGACGACATGCCGGACCCGCGGGCGACCCATCGGGTCGTCGATGTGATCGGTCGGGAAGTCGACGGAGTCGAAGAACTCCCAGCCGGCCGGGGCTTCTTGTTCCATGCGGAGCTGTGACACCTCGATGGTTACGGACGGTTCTCACCGTGACCAGAGTCGCGGCGAGGACTCACCTTACAGCCGTTACGCAGAGCCTCGCCCCACTCACCCGAGGCGGAGCCGGAACTCCGCGGCAGGCCGGGTCTTCGGGCCGGCGGGGTCTTCACGCCGGCAAGGTCCTCAGGACAGCCGCGGGCCCCGGCGACAGATGTCGAGCCGGGGCCTCCGCGGGTGATTCCTATCGAGTTGTGGTTGTCCAGTACCGATGACCGCGGGGTGGCAGGGCACCACCACGAGTCGATCGGCGGGGCCTCAGACGGCCTTCTTCTTCAGCTTGCGGCGTTCCCGCTCCGACAGCCCGCCCCAGATCCCGAAGCGTTCGTCGTTCTGCAGTGCGTACTCGAGGCACTCGCCCCGCACGTCACAACCGAGGCAGACCTTCTTCGCCTCGCGGGTGGATCCGCCCTTCTCCGGGAAGAAAGCCTCTGGATCGGTCTGGGCGCACAGCGCCCGTTCCTGCCAGTTCGGCTCCTCCTCGATCGCCTCACCGTCGACAATCGCCATCAGCTCTGTCACGGTACGACCTCCTCGACCCTGTTCGTTCCCCTGTACATGTGGGTTTGCGGTCCACATGCCTGACCTCGTCCGTCCTGCGCTCTGCAACGGTCCCCGATACCGAGTGTCCAACGAACGACACGGTTGAAATTACATTCCTGCAATCCACGAAAGTCAAGCCGTGGTCTGCTATTGGCATCATCCGCAACACGGCTGCAAAACAACGAGAGGCCTGTGTACACAGACCTCTCGTCACCACTGGTGCCCCGCCGACGGCGCCGAAACAAAGTTTCGGCGCACAGACGGCAAAGGCTTGCTGCCTTGTCAGGAAGGGGTTCGCTGCCCTCTCAGGCAACTGAACCGCCTTCCGGCCAGGACCTTTTCAGGACTTGGCAGGTCAGGACTTGGCAGGTTCACACCTGGCAGGTCAGGACTTGGCAGGTCAGGACGGCTGGGACCACCAGCCCTGCTGGCCGGCCTGACCCTGCTGACCCGGCGGGGGGTTCTGGTCGTCCTTGTCCGCCTCGGTGACCGCAGGGTCGATCCGGGTCGAGTCGGCGGCCTCGGGCTCCGGCGGGACGCTAGGCGCCTGCTCGGCGGCCGGGGTCTCCTCAGCCGGCCAGGCGGCCGGCTCCGACTGCGGCTGCCAGGACTGCGGCGTCTCGGATTCGTGCGAACCCTCGGCCGGCGCGGCGTGCTCGGGCTGGCCACCCCACTCCGGCTGAGCCTGCGGCTGACCGTACTCCTGGCCGGTCCACTGCTGCTGACCGGCGTCGGCGCCACTCCACTGCTGCTCCTGCGGCCACTGCTGGTCGGCCTGGTGCTGGCCGCCCTGGGCGGCCTCTGCGCCACCCCACTGCTGCTGGCCTTCGGAGCTCCACGCCTGCGTCGGCTCGGTGCCGTGCCCCTGGCCCTCTGCGGACCAGGCCTGCTCGGCCGGCTGGTGCTGCGGGTCGACGTGCTGCTGAGCCGCTGCGTCACCGGCTGACCAGTTCGCCTGCTCGCCCTGGTTCCAGCCCTGCTCCTGCGGCCACTGCTGCTGCTCGCCGCCCTGCGCGGCGGCATAGCCACCGACCGCACCGGCTCCGGCCGCGGCGCCGTACCCGCCGTACTGGCCCTGGGGCTGGCCCTGCTCGTACTGGCCGTACTGGCCCTGCGGCTGACCAGGCTGGCCCGGCTGACCGTAGCCACCTTGCTGACCGTACGGCGCGGTCTGGCCGTAAGGCTGCTGGCCGTACTGACCCTGGCCCTGGGGTGCGAACTGTCCCGGCTTCGGCGCGCGCACCGGCGCAGGCAAGGCCTGGAAGTTGTTCAGGATGTACAGACCGGCGGCGCCGTACAGCGCCAGACCGGCCAGCGCGTAGATGAAGCCGACGATCTTCAGACCGGCGGTGCTGGTCTCACTGAACCCGGCGAACGCGGTGATCAGACCGATCAGCAGCGCCAGACCGGTGATCACGAGCGAGGCCAGGGCCACGGTCCGGGCGTTCGGCGTCCGTTCGCCGGCCTCCGTCACCAGCCAGACCGCTCCCGCCAGAGCTACCAGCAGCAGGAGTGCGCTGAACGACGGTGGGGTGAGCGTAGCTTGCACGCCGCCGGCCGCGGCGGTGAAGCCGGCGCCGCCGACGAACAGCCGGATCAGCGAGGCCAGCACGAGCAGGCCGGCGAATGCGAGCAGGATGTACGCGACCGGCTCTCTGAGCTTCTTGGTTGCGTCGGTGACCACGAGGGCTCCTCGGGATGTTGGGGGGCCGTACAACTGAGCTGTGCGGATGGTTCGGACCCACCGCAGCATAGTCGTGCGGTGGTCCGACGCATTGACGACTCGTGCAGACTCTTCCCATGCGATTGACAGTGCTGGCCGGTGGCGTTGGCGGATCCACCTTTCTGCGCGGGCTGCTGAAGGCCCGTCCGGACGCCGAGATCACGGTCGTGGGGAACACCGCGGACGACATCACCCTGTTCGGACTGCGGGTGTGCCCCGACCTCGACACGGTGATGTACACGCTCGGTGGCGGTATCTCGGCCGAACGCGGCTGGGGCCGTGAGGACGAGACCTGGGTGATCAAGGAGGAGCTCGCGGCGTACGGCGTGGAGCCCACGTGGTTCGGCCTCGGCGACCGGGACGTGGCGACCCATCTGGTCCGTACGCAGATGCTCGACGCGGGCTACGGGCTGAGCGCGGTCACCGAGGCGCTGTGCGAGCGCTGGAAGCTCCCTGTGCGGTTGTTGCCGATGAGCGACGACCGGGTCGAGACGCATGTCGTGGTGGACGATCCGGACCAGCCCGGGCGCCGTAAGGCGATCCACTTCCAGGAGTACTGGGTCCGCTGGCACGCGGAGGTCACGGCACACCAGATCGTCCCGGTGGGACAGGACAAGGCCAAACCGGCTCCCGGCGTACTCGAGGCCATCGCTGACTGCGATGCGCTGATCCTGCCGCCGTCCAACCCGGTCGTGTCGATCGGCACGATCCTCGGCGTACCGGGGATCAAGGACGCCGTACGGGAGACCAGCGCGCCGGTCATCGGGTTGTCCCCGATCATCGGGTCCGGTCCGGTGCGTGGAATGGCCGACAAGGTCCTCGCGGCCGTGGGCGTTGCGTCCACCGCCTCGGCCGTGGCCCGGTACTACGGGTCACGGACGGCGGGCGGCGTACTGGACGGCTGGTTGATCGACACCTCGGACGCGGTGCAGGCGGACTCGATCGCCGGAGCCGGAATTCATGTGCAGGCGGTGCCGTTGTGGATGACGGACGAGACCACCACCGCCGCGATGGCTGACGCGGCACTGAACCTCGCGGAGGCCGTACGGCGATGAGGAAGCACCTGGAAGTCTTCCCGGTGACCGGAATTCCCGAGGTGGCCGAGGGAGACGACCTGGCCCGGCTGATCGGTGAGGGGACGGATCTGCGCGACGGCGACGTCGTCTCGGTGACGTCCAAGATCGTCAGCAAGGCAGAGGGACGTCTCACCCACGGCAGTCGGCAGGACGCGATCGACGCCGAGCTGGTGCGGGTCGTGGCGCAACGCGGTGAGACCCGGATCGTGCAGACCCGGCACGGCCTGGTCATGGCGGCCGCCGGCACGGACACGTCCAACACTGCGCCCGGCACTGTCCTCCTACTGCCGATCGACCCTGATGTGTCGGCTCGGCAGCTGCGGAGCGATCTCAAGGAGCGGTACGACGTCAACGTCGGCATTGTGATTACGGACACCCTGGGCCGGCCGTGGCGCAACGGTCAGACCGACCTGGCGATCGGTGCGGCTGGAGTCCGGGTCGTGGAAGACCTCCGCGGTACGACGGATAGCCACGGCAACGTTCTCGCGGTAACCGAGCCCGCACTGGCCGATGAGATCGCCAGTGCGAGTGAGCTGGTCAAGGGGAAGGCCGATGGCGTGCCTGTCGCGGTCCTGCGCGGGCTGCAGGACGCCGTACTCCCGGCTGGCGAGCATGGGCCTGGGGCTCGGGCGCTGGTTCGGGATGCCGAGATGGACATGTTCAGTCTGGGGACGCGTGAGGCCGCGCGTGCCGCCGTACTGGAGCGTCAGGAGCCCACCGGGCCGCGTGAGGTCGATCCGGCGCTGTGGGACGGTCTGCTGGCCGAGGTCGAGGACATCCACCTCGAGGTGCTCGACAACGCCGTCACGGTCTTCGGTGACGATCCGGTCGCGGTCGGCGTGATCGCCGAGCGCCTCGCCGTACTGCTGCACGCGGAGGGGTACGGCGTCACCGTGCGCACCGGCCCGGGCAGTGAGGCGACGGTCACGTTCGGGTCCCGGTCGAGATAGTTTTCTAGGCAACCTCTTAGGAACGTTGCATACACTGCTCCCGCACGGCGGCGCTGTGGCCGCCCCGATCCGGGAAGACCAACACTGTGGGTAAAGCGTCGTCGCAGAAGCAGTCGCGCCGCGAGATGATCGAGAAGATGCAGCGCGAGCAGGCTCGCTCGGACCGGACCCGGACGCTGATCATCGTGGTCGCGTCGATCGTGGTCGGCCTGGCCATCATCGCGTATCCGGCGATCCGGCTGATCCAGGACTCCAAGACGAAGAACCAGGCCCTGACCGACTTCGGGGTGGGTGCGTCGGCGGCCTCCTGTGCGGCGCCCACCGACGACGAGGCCGGCGGTACGCAGGACCACAAGGCCGAGGGCACGGTGATCAACTACTCCGTGTCGCCGCCGTCGTCCGGTCCGCACTACCCGGTCTGGGCGCCGTTCGACAAGAAGTTCTACACGCTCGACGACCGGCCCGCGATCCCGAACCTGGTGCACAACCTCGAGCACGGGTACACGATCCTCTGGTACAAGGACTCGATCCCGCAGGACCAGAAGGACCAGATCGAGAAGATCTCCAAGGCGAAGCTGCCGGACAGCTCGAACGGCAAATTCATCGCCGCGCCGTTCCGCGAAACCGACGGCAAGCCCTGGCCGGACGGCAAGACCATCGCCTTCTCCCACTGGAGCGGTAACGCCGCCGGCTCCGACAAGGCGTTCGGCCACCGCCAGTTCTGCAGCGCCGTCAGCGGCGAAGCCCTCACCCAGTTCATGGACAAATACCCCTCAGCCGACGCCCAAGAACCCCTAGGCGGCTAAGCGGCCACCGCTGCGCGGCGGCTGACTTCCAGCCGCCTCCGGCGGGGCGCACGACCGGCACTCATCAACCGGCCATTTCATGGGTTCTCCCATGAAATGGCCGGTTCTCTCATGAAATGTCGGTGGGAGAACGGTCAATCTCAGCGGATAACCGGCGGTCTCCGGATCCCGTGGGGAGTTGTGAGCCGGGTTCAGGTGATCGAGTCGTGGATCCGGGTCAGGAATCGACGGCGAATTTCGCCGATATCCACGACTCGATATCCCGGCCCGAACCACTCGCCACGACTCGATGCGCCAACCACAGCCGACGCCGGCCACGGCCGCCGTCTTTCCGGAACTTCCTGGTCGCTATCCGCAGATTTACTTCCGCAAAGACCCAGCCCGCCCTCACCACGGTCCACCCCCGTGATCACACCCACCCCGCACGGACCCCGTACGTCAGCCTCACCACAGTCCACCCCCGTGACCACACCCCGCCCGTGCGACCACTCGGGTCAGCGGCTCCGGGACAGCTGCGATCCTTCCCTGGTCGCGGTGGTGTGGGTCAAGGGTCGAAGATCGCGCAGCGACGCCGAAGGCGCCCTTGACGCACGCCACCGCGACCAGCACCATCACGCAGCCCGGAGACCGCGCCACCACAATCGCCTCACGCAAAACCACACCAGCGGCGAACCCACCACCCGCGCCCCCGCCGCAGGCGGCAACAGCACAGCCGCCGCGAAGCGGTGTGCCTTTCGTGGCGGCTGTTGTTCAGATGTAGTTGGCGTGGTCGGACTGGACTTGGGCTACCAGGTCTTTGACGCGTTCGCCGTCGGCCAGTGGGCAGACCATGGTGACGTCTTGGGTGTGGACGATGATGTGGCCCTGGAGGCCGACTGCGGCGACCAGGTGGTCGGGGTCGTCGGTGACGATGATGTTGTTGTGGGAGTCCAGCAGGCAGCTGAGGGTCGTGCCGTCGGTCCGGTTGCCGTTGGCGTCGGCGGCGTACGTGCCGGCGAGCGCGGCCCAGGAGCCGACGTCGAGCCAGTGGACGGGCATCGGTACGACGACCACGTCGGCATCGACCTTGCCTTGGGAGGCCGGCTCCATCACCGCGTAGTCGACGCTGATCTTGCGCAGGGTCGGATAGATCTCCGCCAGCGTGGCATCGCGTTCGGCCGAGTCCCAGACCGACGCGACCTGACGCAGGTTGGCGGCGGACTCGGGCAGCAGCTGGTCGAGCACGCTCAGCACGGTTTCGGCCCGCCAGACGAACATGCCGGAGTTCCACCAGAACCGCCCGGTGGCCAGATACTCCTCGGCGGTCTCGCGATCCGGCTTCTCCCGGAACCGGTCGACGACGAACGCCGGTGTCCCGTCGATCGGCGCACCACGCTCGATGTACCCGAGCCCGGTGTGCGGGTGAGTCGGCTCGATCCCGAACGTCACCAGCGATCGCGCCCGCTGCTCGACCACGGCGAACCCGTTCTCGATCGCGGCCTGGAACTCGTCCTCCGGGCTGATCAGGTGATCCGACCCGACGAACGCCACCACCGCATCGGGATCGTTCCGCGCGACCACCGCCGACGCCAGGCCGACCGCGTTCGCGGTATCGCGGCGGGCGGGCTCACCGATGATGTTGTGTTCGCCGAGCTCGGGCAGCTCCTTGCGCACGACCTCGGTGTACGCACCGACCGTGCAGACGTAGATGTTCTCCGGCGCGACCAGACCCGACAGCCGGTTGTACGCCACCCGGAGCAACGACTCCCCGGCCGCCAGCGGGAGCACCTGCTTCGGCCGGTCGTCCCTGGACATCGGCCACAGCCGCGTCCCCGAGCCACCGGCCAGGATCACCACGTTTCGCATGAGGAGAGACCCTACCGGTCGTCGCCCAACGGCGGCCGCGCCATGCGCAGATGCGCCAGGTCCGGCGGCACGTCCGACGTGGACCGCCAGAACAGGTCGGACTCCCCGTCCAGCGCGGTCGCAGGCGCATCGGTCAGCCGGAACCGATCCCGCAGCCGCCCGTAGAAGTCAGTAGGACGCAACCGCACCAGGCGCAGCCGCCGGGTCGATCCGTACACACCGATCCAGTCACCCGGATCGAGCACTCCGCGAAGCTGCCCGTCGATACTGACCGCGGCCTGGCCGGAGTGCGGCAGCACTCGCAGCGCAACCGGCTCATCGGGCGCCGCAATCACCGTGCGGTTGAACGTCATGTGCGGCGCGACCGGAGTGAACACCACAGCCTCTGTATTCGGCGAGAGGATCGGACCGCCCGCCGCGAAGCTGTATGCAGTCGACCCAGTCGGCGTGGCCACAATGACCGCGTCAGCCGAGTACGACGCCAACAGCCGACCAGCCAGGTACACACCCAGCGCCACCTGATGATCGCGAGCCAGCTTCTCCAGTACGACGTCGTTCAGGGCAGTCACGTCGAGCGCAACGCCCCAACCGTCGTCTCCGGGCGACTCAGCGCTGATGGCAGGTGGCGGCAGCGCCGGGCCGTGCCCGTAGCGCAGCAGCCCCTCGATACCGGGCGGAATCTCGAGCGGACGCGACGCCCGCATCGTCAGTGTCATCCGCTCCTCGATGGTGGCGCCGCCGTGGTGCACCGCCTCGAGCGCCGCTTCGACCTCGCTGCAGGCCACTTCGGTCAGGAACCCGACCTTGCCGAGGTCGACCCCGAGAATCATCGCGTTGTTCTTCGCGGCGATCCGCGCCCCGCGCAGGAAGGTGCCGTCACCGCCGAGCGTGACCACCAGATCCGGATTCCCGGCGTGGTGCAGCTCGTCCATCCCGCTGCGCCGCTCCTGGTTCCACACGTCGATGTCGGTACACCCGATGTCATGCTTCGCGGCCCACCGGCGGACCGTCTCCGCGGTCTCCACGGCCACCGGACGCCCCTGGTGCACGACCAACCCCAGCCGGGTCACAGCCACGACAGACCTCCTCAGAAGACAACCTGCCTACACGGTAGCCTCCCGCCCCATCCGGGCGAACTCCGAGCGGAACCGGGGCCGATCGGACGACGGCACCAGCTCTCGAACTAGTTGCCGTCAGCAACTTGTACGGCGAGGACCTAACGCTCCGGTGATTCTGCCTTCGCGGCACTGACGATCGGGTCGGTCTCGTCGTCGAACTCCCCGATCACCTCCTCCAGCAGATCCTCCAACGCAACGACTCCGATCGGACCGCCATCGCAGACGACTGCCAGCTGCGAACGCTCGTCGCGCATCGTCCGGATCGCCGTCGCCACCGGGGTCCCGGCAGTCAACTCGAGTGGTGCCGTCATCAAATCCGAGGCATGCACCGTCGTATCGCCTGCCGTCGTCGCCCGGGCGGCGTCACGGACGTGGACGATGCCACAGATCGTCGTACCGGAGCTCACGACTGCCAGGCGGGATCGTCCTTCGCGGCGACTCGTGAGCTCGACCTCGCGGGCGGACGCGGCCGCGGGAACAGTGGACAGCTGCGAGATCGGAGTCATCACCTGCGCCACCGTGGTGTTCTGGAGCGCGAGCATCGCGGTGAGCAGGTCGTGTTCGGGCGCTGCCAGCGTGCCGTGCTCGCGGGACGACTCGATCAGTAGAGCAAGCTCGTCCGGACCATGCGCGTTGGCCAGTTCGTTCTGCGGGGTCACTCCGACCAGCCGGACGCAGAGGTTGGCAAGCCAGTTGAGGACGAGCAGCAGCGGGCGGAAGACCCAGGTGAAGGCACGGAACGGGAGCGCGAGGATGAGCGCGGAACGCTCGGGGTTGCTGATCGCCCACGACTTCGGCGCCATCTCGCCGAGCAGCACATGCAACAGGCCGATCCCGCCGACCGCGATGATCAGCGCGATCACATGACCAACACCCTCGGGCACGTGGGCCAACTCGAACAGCGGATGCAGCAGGTGCGCGACGGCCGGTTCACTCAGCGAGCCGAGGCCGAGGGTGCACAGCGTGATGCCGAGCTGGGCCCCGGCGAGCATCACCGACAGTTCGCTCACGCCGGCGATCGCGGCGCGGGCCGAGCGGCTGCCGGACGCGGCCGCCTCCTCGAGCCGGTGGCGTTTCGACGCGACCAGCGAGAACTCGGCCGCGACGAAGAACCCGTTCAGTGCCAACAGAATCGCCGAGATGACGAGGGCGAGCGTCGTACTCATGCCGTCCGCTCCATCACGACGAGCCCGGGCACGCGGCGTTCGATGGTCTGAACGACGAGCCGGACGAACTCGGGCGGGACCGGCCGGCCCTCGTGGTCGATGCGGTGCGGCAGCTCGACCACGAGCTCATCGCCGACGACCGGGATCCGGCCGAGCCGGGCCATCACCAGACCGGACACCGTCTCGTAGTTGTCGCCGTCGGGCAGCGCGACCCCGGTGGCCTCCTCGACCTCGTCGAGCCGCCACCGCGCGGGCACGACCCACGAACCGTCGCCGCCCTGCACCAGCCCGGTCTCCGGGAGATCGTCCTCGTCGCGGATCTCGCCGACCAGCTCCTCGGCGATGTCCTCCAGCGAGACGATGCCGGCGAAACCGCCGTACTCGTCGACGACGATCGCGAGCTGGCGGCGGGCGATCCGGAGGCGTTCGAGGACGGCGGGCAGCGGCAACGTCGACGGTACGACGACCGGCGGCGACGCCAGTGAGCCGACCACGATCTTGGCCCGATCGGCCGGTTCGAGCTCGACCACGTCGCCGATCCCGACCACGCCGATCACCTCGTCGACCGAGTCGCCGATGACGGGGAATCGACTGTGGCCGGTGTCCTGCAGCTCGACCACCCGGGTCAGCGGCTCGTCGCGATGCATGGTGACCACGTCGACGCGCGGGATCATCGCCTCCTCGGCGATCCGGCCGCGGAAGTCGAGACCGCGGTCGAGCAGGCGCATCGTGTCCTGGTCCAGCAGGCCCTGCTCGTACGACGTGACGATGATCCGGTCGAGCTCCTGCGCGGTCGCGCCCTGCGGAAGCTCCTCGACCGGCTCGATGCCGACCCGGCGCAGGATCCGGTTCGAGGCGGAGTCGAAGACACGGATCACCGGGCCGGCGATGGTCAGGTACGTCAGCGTGGACCGCGACAGTCGCAGCGCGAGCGCCTCGGCCTTCGCGATCGCCAGGTTCTTCGGGGCCAGCTCGCCGAGCACCATCTGGATGATCGTTGCCAACAGCAACGCCAGGATGACCGAGACCGACGTACTCACGGCCGTCGGAACGCCGGCCGAGCCGAGGACGCGCTCGAGCCCCTTGCCGAGGTAGGGCTCGGCGAAGTACCCGGCCAGCAGTGCGGTGATGGTGATGCCGACCTGTGCACCGGACAGCACGAACGACAGCCGCGACGTCACCTTCAGCGCCCGCGCCGCGGCGGCATTACCACCATCGGCGAGTGTCCGCAGCCGGCTCCGGTCCACTGCGACGTACGCGAACTCCTGCGAGACGAAGTAGCCCGTGGCAACGGTCAGCACCAGGATCAGGGCCAGGCCGGCCAGGATCAGCATGGCTCGACCCTAATCGATCCCGATCCGATCGCTGCGTATCGTCGTGCCGGTCGCTCAGCCAAGGCTACCTAAAGCCTCGCGACCGGCAGGGGTCGATTCACGGAGTGGACGGGCGCTCGCTGTCCGTTGCCGGTGTCGGTGGCGCGGCGGGGGCCGGCTGTGCGGCCGGGGCCTGGGCCTGGGTGACCTCGGGTTTGTCGTCGTCGTTGCGCGCTTTGTTGAACTCGTTCAACGCCTTGGCCGCGTTCTTCGTCAGCTCGGGCAGCTTCTTCGCGCCGAAGAGCAGGACGACGATGACCAGGATGACGATCCATTCGCCACCTTGCGGCAGCTCCAGCTGTGGAACCATGACAAGCCTTCTTTCCGGGAATCCCCCACCACGGTACGTCGGTGCCCGAACCGTAGGGTGGGTCATATGTCACGAGTCTTGCCCGAGCTCTTCGCGGCCGCGGTCCGGCGGGACGGCGGCGCCCCGTTCCTCACCTACTACGACGACACGAGCGGCGAGCGGATCGAGCTCAGCGCCGTGACCACCGCGAACTGGGTCGCCAAGACGGCCAACCTGCTCGTCGACGAGTACGACCTCGAGTCCGGCGAGACCGTCGCGATCGGGCTGCCGCCGCACTGGCTGGGCGTGGTCTGGGCATTGTCGACCTGGTCGGTGGGTGCGTCGCTCACGAGTGGGGTCGGCACGCTCGCGATCACTGGGCCGGACTTCACGATCCGTGGGTCCCGCGAGACGGTCGCGTCGGCGTTGCTGCCGCTGGGTGGGCGGTTCCGGGAGCCGGTGCCGGAGGGGATCCAGGACTACGGCGCCGAGGTGTACAACCACCCGGACGTGTTCGTCCCGTTCGATCCACCGTCGCCGACGACACCGGCGTACGACGAACTCACGCACGACGACCTGATCCGTACGGCGGAACCCGTCACCGACCGCATCCTGGTCACGCGGGACCTGGTGTCACGCGACGGGCTGGGGCTGCTGGTCGGGGTGATCTCCGGAGGTGGTTCGATCGTGCTTTGCCGCAATCTGGATCCGGCCAAGCTGGAGCGCCGGGTGGCGGACGAAAAGGTCGACCGAATCGTGGAGGGGTAGACGTGCAGCGTTTCGAAGGGCGAGTCGCACTGGTCACGGCGGCGGCGCAGGGCATCGGCGAGGCGGTCGCACGGCGGCTCGCGGATGAGGGCGCGTTGGTGCTCGTGACCGGTCTCCAGGAGGAGAAGGCCGCCAAGGTCGCCGCCGAGATCGGGCCGCGGGCCTTGGCGCTGCGGGTGGATGTCACTAGCCGTGAGGACGTTGAGGCTGCCGTGGCCACAGCGGTCGAGCAGTTCGGCCGGCTGGACGTGGTGGTGAACAACGCGGGCGCCTGCATCGTGGGCAACGCACCGGAAGACACGACCGACGAGGCGTGGCACGCGCAGCTCGACCTCACGCTGGTCGGTGCGTCCCGGTGCATCCAGGCGGCACTCCCCGAGCTGGTCAAGACCCGCGGCAACGTCGTCACGATCTCCTCGGTGAACGGACTCGCCGCCTTCGGCAACATCGAGTACTCGGCGGCCAAGGCCGGCCAGGTCGCGATGTCGGTCAACTACGCGGCCCGCTACGGCGAACTCGGCGTCCGCTTCAATGTGGTTGCCCCAGGCACCATTCGCACCCCGAACTGGGACAACCAGCCGGACACCCTGGCCCGCCTCTCCGAGATGTACCCCCTCGGCCGAATCGGCGAACCCGAAGACATCGCCGCCGCCGTAGCCTTCCTGGCCTCCACCGACGCCGCCTGGATCACCGGCCACACCCTCCCAGTAGAAGGCGGCGTCCTCACCGGCCCCCGCGGCAGCATGAACCTGACCCCCTCCGGGCACTTCAAGAAGGTGTACTGAAGGTTGGCGTTGGGGTGACCGACCGCCAGGCACCCTCGTCTGCTATCTCTTGGGCCAGGCCTCCCAGGCTGTGGCGAACATTTCGTCGACTGTGTGGGTGTTTTTCCAGTCGAGGTCTCGGGTGGCGAGGTGGCCGTCGGCTACTACGCGGGAGGGGTCACCCGGGCGGCGAGGGCCTTCGGTGGGGGTGAAGTCGATGCCGGTGACGCGGCGGGCGGCGTCCATGATCTGGCGGACCGAGGTGCCGGTGCCGCTGCCGAGGTTGTAGACCTGCTCCAGCGTCTTCCCTGACTCCAGCACCCGCGCGGCCGCGACATGCGCGCGGGCCAGGTCGGCCACGTGCACGTAGTCCTTGACCGACGTCCCGTCGGGAGTCGGGTGGTCGGTGCCGTAGATCTGCGGCACCTTCCCCTGGGTGAGCAGGTTGCAGATGATCGGGAACAGGTTGTACGGGCTCGCGTCGTACACAGTCGGATCACCGGACCCGACCACGTTGAAGTATCGCAACGACGTGTGGTGCAACTCGGTGGCGGCCGCCTGGTCCCGGAGCAACCACTCCCCGATCAGCTTGGACTCGCCGTACGGGCTCTCCGGATGCGGCGGCGTCTGCTCGGTCACCAACTCGACCTCCGGAGTGCCGTACACCCCCGCGCTGGACGAGAACACGATGTTGCGGATCTCCTTCTCCGCCATCGCTTCCAGCAGCGACACCATGCCGGTCACGTTCTGTGTGTAGGTGTGCAGTGGCTTCTCCACCGAGACCCCGGCGTACTTGAACCCGGCCAGGTGAACAACCCCGCTCACCCCGTCGAGCGCCTCCCGCACCGCGGTCCCGTCCAGCACATTCGCCCGCACGAACGGAACCCCGTCCGGCACGAACTCGGCCTTCCCGCTCGACAGATCATCGATCACCCGCACATCGATGCCATCAGCAAGGAACGCCCGCACCACATGAGCCCCGATATACCCCGCACCACCACTCACAAGCCATGTCATGCCTCGATCCTGGCACGGCCCGCCAACGCACACCCCGCAGACGGGCCGATCCCGTACCAGCCGTGCATTCCGACAGGACGTGTCAGCAGCCGGCAAACCGCCGCACACTCAGCCGACCGCCCAACGGCGGCCAGTGGACGTATACGTCCTGTCGAACTGCACGGGAACCTACGAGATCGTCGCCAACCAGAAGTACGTGAGGTCGGTCCACACAACCCGAGCCGGTGCGACGTCCAGCGCGAACCGCTCGCGATCCGGGAAGTTCTTCAGCACCTCGAACGTACGGCCGTCGGACAGCGTTCGCGTCTGGTAGGTGTCGCCGTCCGGACCGGTCCGCGTGATCGGCTGGTTGCTACCTTCCACATATCGGTTGTCGGTCAGGATGACCACCCCGCCCGGCTCGACCCGATCGAGCAGCGTCCGGGCGAACCGTCGTACGTCGGCCCGCGGCACGTGTGACCAGAAGAACCCGGCGAAGATCGCGCCGAATCGCCCGGGGATCGCGTCCAGGTCGTACGCATCGGCGACCTGCAAAGTCACCTCGGCCGGGCCATAGGTCCGGGCCCTCGCGACGGCCAGGGTCTCGTCGTTCACGTCGGTGACCAGCACCGACTTCGCCGACGAAGCCAGAGCAGTTGTCCAGTAGCCCGTGCCGGCGGCCAACTCCAGCACCGATCGGCCGGCAACGAGCGGCGGCAGGAGGCCTCGGAGCTGGGCGATGCCTTCCTGCCGTTCCGGCTTCGCGTAGACCGCGTCGTACTCCGTCGCGCGCTGCCGGTAGTACTCGGTGAGCTCGTTCATCTCTGCAACCTCCACGGTGTTCCAGGAGGTCCGGCGACCCAAACGTCAGAACCTACCAGCTAGGTCCGTAGGGATGCGCGGAGTTTGGGGGTGAGGAGGAAGGCGCCGGCGTAGAGGAGGGCGGCGATGATGAGGAGGCCGTCGAAGCCGATGATGAGGGCGGCGTATTCGAGGCAGCCGCCGAGCATGGCGCCGAGGAGGTTCGCGCCGAAGGAGGCGGTGCCGTCTTCGGTGTCGGTGAAGCGTTTGGCGAAGATGACGTTCGCGGCGAAGATCGGCAGGAACGCGATCAGGACCGCGACGACGGCCCGCAGCCCGACCGGCATCTCCAGCAACCACTCGTCGGGGAAGATCCACGACAGCGCGAGCCCGCCGAACAGGATCGCGAACATCACCTTGATCGGTGGAGTCTTGAAGCGTCTGGTCACTTCGACGGCGGCGAGTACGGCGACCAGGACCCCGGCGAACACGATCGCGTTCACGACCCACGTCGTACCGAAGAGCAACGCGAACCCGGTGATGCTCTTCGTCTCGAGCAGCATGAAGCCGGCACCGAGCAGGAACAGGTCGGCGTACGGGCGCATCCGCCGGTACGACGATCCGCCGCCGGCGATCCCGACTCCGATCAGACCGGCGACCAGCACCAGCCCGAGCGTGATCAGGTACAGCGACGGCACCCGGTCGGTGAAGAGATAGAGGAACGGCCGGTTGTCGGTCGCGGGTGGCGGCGTGATCGCGGAAGGCCCGGGCCAGGCCGCGCCACACGTCTGGTCGGCCTCGGTCAGTCCGACCGTGACCACCGCCTGCTGCAGATCGTCACCGACCTTGTCGACGCACGGCTTGTGCCCGAACGCCTCCTGCGCCGTCGACGCCAGCCGGTCGATCAGCCACGTCTCGCGGTAGTAGTTGTACATCGCGAACGCGCCACCCGGGTTGAGGTGTTCACGCGCGGACTTGAACGCCTGCTCCGTGAACAGGTAACTCTCCAGCCGCAGCGAACTCGCGCCGTTCACCAGCGTCAGCGAGTCCGGCAACGCCAGCAGGATCAGGTCGTACTTCTTGCTGGTCCCCGACAGATACGCGCGTCCGTCGTTGATGTACGACGTCACCCGCGGGTCCTGGTACGGCCGGTCCGGGTGCAGCGCCTTCCCGAGGTCGCGGATCCGCGGGTCGATCTCGACCGCGTCCACATGCGTGGCGCCCTTCTTCAGCGCGATCGCCACGTCCGACCCGGAACCGGCGCCGATGATCAGCACGTTCTTCGGCTCCTTGCCGACGTTGGCCCGCTCGTACGGCAGGCCGTACTGCGGTTCCCACTGCAGCCGCGCGTCCGCGGGGATCGCCTGCTGATGCGGGACGCCGTTCACAGTGATCGTCAGCAGCGGCACGTTCTCCCAGGTGTACTGCTTGGTCTGCACCTTGTAGTACGGCGACCAACTGTTCTCCGGCCGGGTCGACTCGTGGAACAGCACCCCGAGCATGACCACCAACGGCGACAGCACCAGTACGGCGCTCACCCCGGTCGCCACCAACCGACGCCCGGACGGGACCGCGACCCGCGGAATCATCAGGGCCGCAAAGACGATCGTGACGATCAAGCCCCACCAGATCGGCGGCGCGCCCAGGAACGACAGGGCCGTGAAACTGACGATCCCGATCAGGCTTCCGACCAGGTCGAACCGGTACGCCGTCAACCGCGGCAACTCGGCGAAGCATCGCCCGACCAATTCGGCCGGACCGGCCAGGACGACCGCGGCCGCCACGAAGATGATCGGCAGGATCACCCAGGTCGGCGGGCCGGTCGTGTTCAGGCTGGTGAAGTAGATGACGCTGGACGAGGTCCCGCGGTTGACCGTGACCGGCTTCCACGCGATCACCGCGACCAGCAGGCCGAGCATGATCGGTGAGTAGTACGGCAGCCAGCGCGCCCGGCTGGACCGGAGGATGCCGATCCCGATGCCGAGGAAGGAACCGAGCAGGACGAAGTTCGAGAAGTAGCTGAGATGGACGACGTTCGAGCCGGTCCACCGGATCAACGCGAGCTCGGTGAAGAGCATCAGCGCACTGGATGCGACCAGCCGGGTCCGAACCCCCAGAGGGCTCGGCCAACGCGACGTAGTGACCTGCTCGGTGGAGGAGTCGACTGCCATGCGGCGCGACGTTACCCGAGCCAAGTGCCACAAGTCACACCCTCAACCACCCCGGCAACCACCCCGGCACCATCCCAGGCCCCAGCTTTGTGCACGACGTCCGTACGTAGGGGCGGTCAACGTGCGGACCTCGTGCACAAAGTGGGGGGATCGGTGGGTCAGGCGGCGGGCTTGGCGAGTTGGCAGCCGGCCTTGTTGAGGTCGAGAGTGCGGGTGGCGGTCAGGCAGGTGTAGAGCCACCACGTCTGCTGGCCGTACGCCGCACCTTGGTCAACGGTGATGTTTCCGTTCGCGTCGACCTCGCACGGGTTGTTCAGCGTGCAGCGTTCGCCGTCCTCGTTGCCGGTGTTGTTGACGCCGATGACCTCACCGGTCGACGTACTCACGACCGGTGAGCCCGAGGTGCCGCCGATGGTCTCGCACCCCGGCTGGCGGTACTTGATCGAGCTCTTCATCACCCAGCCGGCCTCGCGCAGCTCGGGGATGGTCGCCTGCACCGAGCAGGTGTAGATCCGCTTCCAGTAGCCGGAGACGACGGCCATCCCGGCGCCGTCGGCCGGACCGGCCTTGGCCAGCGTCAGCGGGGTCACGTTCAGCCGGGACGCGATCGCGGCGTAGGTCTCGGTGAGCCGGTACAGAGTGATGTCGGTCTTCGTCATCGTCGAGTACAGGACCCGGTTCGCGCGGACCGTGCCGGCGTTGCTGGAGCTCGGCTTGAGCAGCGTGAACGAGCGGGTGGACGAGCGGTTGACGATCACCTGACCCGGGCTCGGCATACCGCCTTCGAAGCAGTGGCCGTTGGTCAGGATCAACGCCGGGTCGGTGGACACCGACTCGGCGAACCGAACGAGTGAACCCGAACAGTTGCTGAGTGCTGCGATCCCGGTGAAGTCAGCACCGGGAGCCCTGAGAGCGGGCCTGGCAGCTGGTACGGCGGATGCCGGCTCGGCGGCCTCGAACGCCTGAGCCGAGCTGGTGCCGAGCATGGTGATGGTTGCGGCCGCTGCTCCGGCCGCAAGTGCAGTGAACAGTTTCATGGGCGGTTTCCTGTCCTCACTGATGTGCTGCTGTGTGCCTGCCGTGGGGGACGGTGCAAGCGGGGCGTAGTCGCCTTGGAACACTTCGTATCCGATCCGCGCCGCCGCCACCATCACAACTGTGTGAATCCGGGGCTCCACAGGGTGTCCGCACGGGTTTTCCTGCGCTCCGTGGCAGGACTGCTACTCTTCGTCTCCGGGTCCGCTTCCGCTCGAACCATCCGCCACCCCGGCACGTCGTACCGGGTGAGGGTGAGGACGACAAGGTACGGTCGGCAGAGCCCGCCGTACGGCGTAGACGAGGAACGGAAGGACGTCATGCCGCAGGAGAAGCCTGACCTGCGCAATCTCGGCGAGCCGGTGCGGTTCAAGCGGGCATTGACGCTGGTCCTGATGACGCTGGTGCTGCCCGGGTCCGCGCAGATCGTGGCGGGCAGCAAGAAGGCCGGGCGGTGGGCCTGGCGCGTGCTCGCCGGACTGATCGCGATCGTCGTCTTCCTCGTGGTGCTCGGGCTGATCTGGCGCTCCGGCACGATCAACTTCGTGGCCCGGCCGGGCACTCTGCGCGCCGTACAGATCGTGCTGATCCTGCTCGCGATCGGCTGGGCGGCACTGTTCATCGACGCGTACCGGCTCGGCCGGCCGTTGACGCTGGAGCGGAACCATCGTCTGATCACCAGCATCCTGGACACGGTTCTCGTGCTCTGTGTGGCCGGTGCGCTCGTCTATGCCAGCGTGGTCGTCAACACTCAGCGCGACTTCGTCGCCAGCGTGTTCGGCAGCGGGCACAAGTCGAAGGCCGAGAAGGGCCGCTACAACGTGCTGCTGATGGGCGGCGACTCCGGCGCGGACCGGGTCGGCACCCGCCCGGACAGCATGACGGTGGCCAGTATCGACGCCGACACCGGACGGACCGTGCTGATCGGCCTGCCGCGCAACCTGGCCAAGGTCCCGTTCCCGGCCGGTACGGCGATGGCCAAGCAGTTCCCGAACGGCTTCCAGTGGACGAAATGCGCGGCCGAGTGCCTGCTCAACGCCGTCTACACGTACGCCGCCAACCACAAAAGCCTGTTCCCAGGCGACCCGAATCCCGGTGAGACCGCTACCACGCAGGCCATCGAGGCGGTCACCGGCCTGAAGGTGAACTACTTCGTCCTGATCGACCTGGCCGGCTTTCGTGACCTGATCAACGCGGTGGGCGGGCTGACGCTGGACATCGGCAAGCGGGTCCCGATCGGCGGCGGCACGTCGCCGATCAAGGGCTACATCGAGGCCGGCGAGAACCAGCATCTGGACGGCTACCACGCGCTGTGGTTCGCCCGGTCCCGCGCCGAGTCCTCGGACTACGAGCGGATGACCCGGCAGAAGTGCGTGATGTCGGCCATGCTCAACCAACTGTCGCCGCAGACCGTGCTGACCAAGTTCCAGGGCATCGCCTCGGCGAGTAAACAAGTGGTCAAGACCGATATTCCGGCCGGTGAGCTGGGCACCTTCACCGACCTCGCGCTGGACGCGAAGAAGCTGCCGGTGTCAAGCTTCTCCGCGGTCCCGCCGTTGATCCACACCGGCAATCCCGACTTCGCGCTGATCAAGACCAAGGTGGCCGAGGCGATCGCGAAGTCGGAAGCGCTGGACAAGGACGGCTCGGGGGGAGACGGTAAGACGTCGAGCACTCCGCGTAGCACCACCAGCAAGCCCACGACCAGCACCACCAAGAAACCCAGTACGTCGAAGACCAGTACACCCCCACCCGCCAACGGCGTCGACGACGTCGCTTCGATCTGTAAGGCCTGACCTGATATGCCGCTGTCCCACTGGCCACCCGTGTCCGTCGTGATACCCGTGCTGAACGAGGAACGCCATCTCGAAGAGGCGGTCGGGCGCGTGCTCGACCAGGACTATCCCGGCGAGCTCGAAGTCGTGCTCGCCATCGGTCCGAGCAAGGACCGGACCCAGGAGATCGCGGAGAAGCTGGCCGACCGCGATCCGCGGATCAATCTCGTGGCCAACCCGACCGGCAAGACGCCGGCCGCGCTGAACGCCGGGATCGCGCACGCCAAGCACGACATCCTGGTCCGGGTCGACGGCCACGGCGCCCTCACCGACGGGTACATCACCCGGGCGGTCGAGGTCCTCGACGAGAGCGGCGCGGACAACGTCGGCGGCGTGATGGCGGCCGAGGGCCGGACGCCGATCGAGATGGCGGTCGCGTGCGCGTACCGATCCCGGTTGGGGCTGGGCGCGTCGACGTTCCATCAAGGCGGTAAGGCCGGGCCGGCCGACACGGTCTATCTCGGCGTGTTCCGGCGGGCCGCGCTCGAGCGCGTCGGTGGCTTCGACGAGACCATGCACCGGGCCCAGGACTGGGAGCTGAACTACCGGATCCGCAAGACCGGTGGGCTCATCTGGTTCAGCCCGGACCTGTCGGTCACGTATCGGCCGCGCTCGTCGCTGTCCGCGGTGGCCAAGCAGTTCTTCCACACCGGCCAGTGGCGGCGCGAGGTGATCCGCCGGCACCCCGAGACCGCGAACAAGCGCTACCTCGCCCCGCCGGTCGCGGTGATCCTGCTGGCACTCGGCACCATCCTCGGCATCATCGGCCTCATCACCGGCACCAGCTGGCTCGACCTGGGCTTCATCGCCCCCCTCGGCTACGCCGTCCTCCTCCTGGCCGGCTCCGCCGTAGAAGGCCGCTACCTCCCCTGGAAAGCCCTGGCCTGGATGCCCCCCGTCATAGCCACCATGCACGTCTCCTGGGGCCTAGGCTTCCTCGTCGGCCTCAAGGAAAAGCCAAAGGCAGTCTGAAGCCGCTCAGGAGCGGGTGGATTTGGTGTAGGCGGCTACTACCTCGTCGGCTGGGCCGTCTTGTTTGAGGATGCCGGCGTCGAGCCAGATGGCTCGGTTGCAGGTGTCGAGGACGACGTCGAGGCTGTGGCTGACCAGGAAGACGGTGCCGGCCTGGTCGCGGAGTTCGCGGATCTTGCGCTCGGAGCGGATCCGGAACTCGGCGTCCCCGGTGGCCAGCGCCTCGTCGACGAGCAGGATGTCGTGCGTCTTCGCGGACGCGATCGCGAACTTCAGCCGCGCCGCCATCCCGGAGGAGTACGTCGACATCGGCAGGTCGATGAAGTCGCCGATCCCGGAGAACTCGACGATCTCGTCGTACCGCTGCTGGACCTCGGCCGACGACATGCCCATCGCGAGACAGCCGAGGACGACGTTCCGGTCGCCGGTGAGGTCGTTCATCATCGCGGCGTTGACGCCCAGCAGCGACGGCCGCCCGCCGGTGTAGACCACGCCGGACGCGGGCGGCAGCAACCCGGCGATCGCCCGCAGCAGGGTCGACTTGCCGGACCCGTTGCGGCCGATCACGCCGATCGCATCGCCTTTGTAGGCGGTGAAACTGACGTCCTTGACCGCGTGTACCTCGCGGATCGTCGGCCGGTCCTGCCGTTTCAGGATCCGCCGGAACGCGGTCGCCGCCGTACCCTTGCCGCCCTGTCCCGCGATCACCTTGTAGATGATGTCGACGTGGTCGGCGATGACAGTGGGCTCAGCCTCTCCCATAGCGATCCTCCGCCCGCCAGAAGTAGACGAATCCGGCGGCCAGCATCACGATCGACCAGACGATCGCGATCGTCCACGCGTGCGGCAACTGGTTCTTGGTGTGCTCGTCGAGCAGCGACCGGCGGACGATGTCGATGTACGCCGAGATCGGGTTGAACGCGAGCACCTGGATCACCCACCCCGGCGCGTCGATCTGGGTCAGCTTGCCCGGCAGCGAGAAGAAGATCCCGGACGCGTACAGCCAGGTCCGGGTGATGAACGGCAGCAACTGACTGATGTCCGAAACGAACGTCCCGATCCGCGCGAACACCAGCGTGATCCCGACGTTGAACATCACCTGCAACAACAACGCCGGTACGACGAGCAGCCAGCGCCACGCGAGTCCGTCGGTGAAACCCACGAGCACGAACAGGATCGCCATCGAGACGAGCATCTGGTTCAGCTCGTTCAGTACGTACGCCAACGGCAGCGTCGCCCGTGGGAAGTGCAGGGTGCGGATCAGCGAGAGGTTCAGCGCGAGTGATCGCGAGCCCTCGGTCATGCAGCGTTGGGTGAACGTGAAGACGAAGATCCCGCTGAGCAGGAACGCGACGTAGTTGTCGATCCCGTTCTTCGTCCCGAGCAGGACCCCGAAGGCGAGGTAGTAGACCGCCGCGTTGAGCAGCGGGGTCAGCACCTGCCACAGCGAGCCGAGGCGGGCCCCGGCGTACATGGCGTAGGTGCGAGCGGTTGCGTAACTGAGGACGAACTGGCGACGGCTCCACAGCTCGCGCAGGTACGAGCCGAGCGCGGGGCGGATCGAGCTTTTGGAGAGTCCGTAGCGTTCGGCCAAGGCCGCCGGGTCGGTTACCCCGGTCGGCTGTGCGGCGGTCGGCATTGCGTCAATGTACTGCGTTCCGTGACGGTCCCGTGACTGAGGTCGACGTCGGGGTCAGGCCACCAGCCGGTCGCGCAACCGATCCAGATCCTCGGTGGTGAGACCACCGTGACGCAGGTATGCCTCGGGTCCGCCGTACTTTTCGTCGAGATGACGCAGAATCGCGACCAGCGACTCGGCCCGGGTATCGCGGAACTCGATCATCTCCGGGTGCCGCGAAACATCCGGCTCGGCCGCGAGTTGCTCCTCCAACCACGGGGCGAGTCGCGACTGGGTCAGGAAGTAGTCGGCGACGATGACGTCCTCGGGTACGCCGGCCACACTCAACGCCAGCGCGACCACCATGCCGGTCCTGTCCTTGCCGCCATGGCAGTGCACGACGACCGCGCCCTCGGGTTCGTCCGCGATCGCCTTCACCGCCGCGGCGAACAGCTCGGGCCGGCGATCCAGCATCACGATGCACGCGGCGACGATGGTGGCCTGCCCATGCTCGGGGTCGGCCGGATCCTGCAACGCCTGCCGGACGGCCAGCGGGGTACCGGTGAACGCGGTCGGCGCGATCGCCACCTCGTCGTCACCGCGCAGGTCCAGGATCCGCGTCACCGGCGAACGCCGTACCGCCTCGACGCCCTCGGGAGTCAGGTACTGCAGACTCTCGGACCGAATCAGCACACCCGCGCGGATGGTCCGCCCGTCGGCGGTGGGCAGACCGCCGACATCACGAGCGTTTCGGCATCCGGGCCAGTCAAGATCCATAAGGGGCTCCTGGTTGCGGCGGGAACGGGCCGGGCGCCTGCTTGCGACGGGATACACGGACTATGCCGATGATCAGGAGGACGGTGCCGAGGATGCCGAAGATCGCCATCGCACCGATGGCTCCGAAGATCGATCCGACGAAGCCGCCCAGCGACGTCCGCGGTCCGGCCGCGTAGCTCGCGGAGGTCTCGCTGTCGGTACAGGAGACGCTGTAGTCGCCGGCCGGTACGGGCGACGCCGACTTGGCCACGACGTACCAGGTGTCGCCGTTGATCGTGAGCACCTCGGACGTGGTCTGCTTCGTCAGCGGTACGTTGACACCCGACGGATCCTTCGCTTCACACGGCGGCCCGGGCACGGGCACGGACGAGTAGATCGTCAGACCCTCGCGCTCGAGGTGGACCGTGCCGCCCGCGATCGACTGCGGTGACCGCGGCGCCGTCTCGACGATCCTCCAGACGAAGAAGCCGGTCACCAGGGCGCCGATCACGAAGCACGCGATCGCGATCCAGATCAGCGTCTTCTTCGCCGGCGCGGGCTGCCCAGGGTAAGGCGGCTGGCCAGGGTAGGGCGGTTGGCCAGGGTATGCGGTCATGGCCGCACGCTATCGCGTCCAGGGTTACGGTACGCCGAGCAACCGCAGGCCGGCCGCGGTCGCCGCAGCAGCAACCACGACGAGGATGAACGGCGCCTTGCGCCAGGCCAGAACGCCGCCGACCAGCACGCCGGCCGGGCGGGCGATCCCCGCCGGACCGTGCCCCTCGGTCAGCGCGGATGTCGCGACGAGAGCGGTCAGCAGGAGTATCGCCGCCACAGCCAGCAGTTGCTGAGCCCGCTCCGGAATCTCGAAGCGACTGCGCAACGCGGGACCGGCGAGCCGCAGCGAAAAGGTGCCGACGGCAAGGATCCCGATGCCGACGAGGACAAGCGGGGTGTTCATCGAGACACCTCCAGTGCAGGTTTCGGGGCGCGATAGAACAGCAGCCCCACCAGGGCTAGGAGTACGGGCAGACCAGCAGGCAGGAACGGCGTTGCCGCCAACGCGACCACGACTCCGGCCAAAGCCGCCGTACGAGTCGAACGATCGCGCAACGACGGCAGCACCAGCGCGAGCAGGACCGCCGGAAATGCGGCGTCGAGACCGAACACGTCGGTGTCGGTGATGACCGATCCGGCCAGACCACCGGCGACGACACCGAGGTTCCAGCAGACGAAGATACCGATACCGCAGGCCCAGTACGCGGCGCGCTTCTCGGCGTGCTCCTCCTGGCTCAGCGCGAACGCGACGTTCTCGTCGGTCATCACGTGGCTGCCAGCCAGGCGTCGCCAACCGCTGCCGATCACATCGCTGACCGCCAGGCCGAACGCGACATGCCGTGAGTTCACCAGCAAACCACCGATCATGGCGGCGATCGGGCTTCCGCCGGCCGCCACGATCCCGACGAAGAGGAACTGCGAAGCACCCGCGAACACCACGATCGACAGCAGCACGGGGACCCACAGCGGCAGGCCGCCGCCGACGCTGATCGCGCCGTACGAGAGACCGACGACGCCGTCGGCCAGGCAGACCAGCGCGATGTCGCGGGCCAGGCCGGTGTCGAGTGTTCGCCAGATCGAACGCATGGGCATTATAGTGAACGGAAGACCGCCGTTCGTCAAGCCGAACAACCGGACCGATGGAGCGAACACCATGGATATCGAGCCGACCGGAACCGGACCGACAGTGACCGGCCCGATGAACCGGGACAGCAAGGCGCCGTTGGAGGCGATCGCGGCGTCGCTGCGCCGGCACCGCGCGCGGGTCGGCCTGTCGCTCAGCGAGGTGGCCAAACGCGCCGGCGTCGCCAAGTCCACGCTGTCGCAGTTGGAGTCAGGCACCGGCAATCCGAGCGTCGAGACGTTGTGGGCGTTGGCGGTCGCCCTGGACACGCCGTTCGCGGCGCTGCTCGATCCGCCGCGGCCCCGGGTCCAGATCATCCGCGCGGGCGAGGGGCCGGTGATCTACTCCGACCAGGCCGAGTACAGCGCGACGCTGGTCGCCTCCAGCCCGCCGAACGCCCGGCGCGATCTGTATCGGATCG
This sequence comes from Kribbella sp. NPDC055071, assembly GCF_053608045.1. NCBI lineage: Bacteria > Bacillati > Actinomycetota > Actinomycetes > Propionibacteriales > Kribbellaceae > Kribbella > Kribbella sp. NPDC055071. The sequence goes on along the minus strand of NZ_JBSGUS010000022.1, from coordinate 90,830 downwards.
TCGTCTTCCCCGGCCCGGGCCGGAAGTCCGAGCCACACATGCCCGGTGTCGTCGAACACGTCATCCTCGGCTCCGGCCGCGCCTTGGTCGGACCGGCCGACGACCCGATCGAACTCAACCCCGGTGACTACGTCGCCTATCCGGGTGACATCCCGCATATTTTCCAGGCGCTCGAGGACGGCACCGCCGCGACGCTCGTCTCCGAGCACGTCTAGCAACGACAGTTGCCCAGGGCAAAGATGCCCTGGGCAACCGAAAGTCGGTGGACGGCGGCGTCAGAGCTTGCGGCCGACGCCTCCGACGATGCACTCCTCGACCTGGTTCAGCGGCTTGACCCGGGGGCCGTCCGGCCACCAGTCGTCGCAGAGGACCAGACCCGGGGTGACCAGCTCCTGGTCGGGGAAGAACTCCATCAGCTGCTTGCGGGTGCGGAACATGCCGCTGCCCATCGGGCTGTGGACGAACTTCTCCTCCATCTTGCGCGCGACCTCGGAGTGCTCCGGCGTCTCCGGGTCGTAGAAATGCGCGATCACCGTGTACGACCCGGGCACGAGGGCGTCGACGTACGTCTGCATGATCTGCGCGCCGTCGTCGCCGATGTAGTGGTGCAGAGTGCCGTTCTGGATCAGGGCGATCGGCTGGTCGAAGTCGAGGAAGTTCTCCTCCTTGACCCGCGCCAACGTGGTCTCGGGATCGAAGATGTCGGCGCTGACGAAGCGGGTGTTCTCGTTCTCCTCGAGCAGCGCGCGGCCGTGTGCGAGCACCACCGGGTCGTTGTCGATGTAGAGAACCTTCGCCTCCGGCTGCAGCCGCTGCACGACCTGGTGGGTGTTCTCCGCGGTCGGTAGTCCGGAGCCGCAGTCCAGGTACTGCGTGATACCCGCCTGGCCGGCCAGGAAGCGGCAGGCGCGGATCAGGAAGTTCCGGTTGGACCAGGCCAGATCGTTGACCTGGGGCGCGACGGCGGCCACCTGGCGGAGCACTTCGCGGTCGACCTCGAAGTTGTCCTTGCCGTTCAGCGCGGCGTCGTACACCCGGGCGATACTGGCTCGGGTGGTGTCCACGCCCACCGGATCGGAACTGGGTGCCTTGGCGGCATCGGGCATCAGCGAACCTCGCAGATTGGTCGGGATGACTGTGGGTCCGACTCTACTGACAGTAGAGTCACGTGAACACATGCTGTAAGCGCGTCGGGCTGCGCCAGTTCACATTCTGTTGTGGAATGATCAAAACCTGCGTCGGGAGAGTTGCTGTGGGAGGCGAGGCGTGACCGAGACGGGCGCGTACGGCGGCCCTACCGCCCTGCGCATCATGCTCGGCGTCCACCTGCGCCGGCTGCGCGAAGGGGCGGGGATCACCCGGACCGACGCGGGCTGGGCGATCCGTGGTTCGGAGTCGAAGATCAGCCGGCTCGAGCTCGGCCGGGTCGGCTTCAAGGTCCGCGATGTCGATGACCTGCTCACGCTGTACAAGCTCGAAGACGGCGAGGAACGGGACCGGCTGCTCAACCTGGCCCGCGAGGCGAACAACCCCGGCTGGTGGCAACGCTGGGACGACCTGACGCCGACGTGGTTCCACTCGTATCTCGGGCTGGAGATGGCGGCGGATCTGATCCGTACGTTCGAGCTCCAGTTCATTCCTGGGCTTTTGCAGACCGATGACTATGCGCGGGCCGTTGTTCAACTCGGGCGGCAGGACAGAGCCCTGGCCCGGGCGGAGCAGGAGCGTCTGGTCGCGTTGCGAATGGGCCGCCAGCAAGTGCTGACGCGGCAGCGACCGGCCAGGTTGTGGGCAGTCATCGACGAGGCCGTGCTGCGGCGCCCGATCGGCGGTACGGCGGTGCTCAAAGGCCAACTGGAGTACTTGATCGAGGCTTCCAAACGGCACAACGTCACCCTGCAGATCATCCCGTTCGACAAAGGCGGCTACACCGCCACCGGCGGCGCGTTCACCCTCCTCCGCTTCAACGACACCGACCTACCGGACATCGTCTACATCGAGCACCTGACCAGTGCCGTCTACCTGGACAAGCGCGAAGAACTAGACACCTACGTCGTCACCATGGACGCCCTCTCCATCACCGCAGCCCAACCCCGAGAAACAGAACGAATCCTCCGAGAAGCGATAGACCTCCTCTGACAGGTCTGGCGCGCGTAGTGGGCGCGGCGACGAGGTGCGTCTGCGGAGCACGCGGGGCTTATCGGAGGCGGGCTCCGGGGCCGGGGCGGATGGCTACTTCGCGGGGGGTCGGTTCGTGGCCGGCGTCGCAGCGGAGTACTACCGAGACGTGGGCGTTGCAGTCGCCTCGGTGGCGGGGCTCTAGTGGGGGGCCGTCGTCCAGGGCCAGGTACTCGTCGCCCCACTGGATCATCGCGACCAGCACCGGATAGAGATCCAGGCCGGCTTGGGTCAGCCGGTATTCGTAGCGTTCGCGCTGGCCCGGCAGGCGGTACGGCTGACGGCGCAACAATCCGCGCTCGATCAGGGAGGCGAGCCGCTCGGTCAGGACCTGCCGTGGGATCCCGGCGCGGGTCCGGATGTCTTCGAAGCGTCGTACGCCGACGAACAGCTCGCGCAGCACGTGGAACGTCCATTTGTCGCCGAGGATCTCCATCACCCGCGAGATCGTGCAGTTCTCGGTCGACCACTGCATCGCCTCGGGCGCGTACTCGTCCACACCAGCACTCATACCACCATGCTAAGTCTACTTGACAGACTAAGCCAATCCAGGCCAGGCTGAATCCGTGAACCAGACTCAGATGAGTACGCCGCTCATCCGGCCTGCCGGCGACCCCGACGCGGACGAGCTGGCGCGGATGCTGGCCGGGCTGAGCGACCTCAGCCGCTACTTCCGGTTCCAGACCGCGATCGGAAGCCCGCCCCGACCGGCGGTCGTCCTGCGGATGCTGCAGCCGAACGGCGGAGCCTGGGTCGCAACGCGCGACGGCGCGTTCGTCGGCCACGCCATGTGGGCGTGGACTCAGGCAGAACGTACCGCCGAGCTCGCCGCGGTCATCGGTGAAGCCGACCAGCACCGCGGCCTCGGGGTCCGCATGCTTGCGGTGGCCGCCGCCGACGCGATCGCCGCGGGCGCGACCCACTTCCTCTTCGTCGTCAGCGCGGCCAACGATCGCGCGCTCCGGATGGTCCGCACCCGGTGGCCCGAGGCAACGATCGAACGCGACGGCTCGCTGCTCAACTTCGTCGTACCGGCCCGCCTACCGGACCAGCCGAAGGAACGCGCGGATGTCGTCGACGAGAAGGTCAGGTTGATATGTACGCCGACCACGCACAACGGATCCACCACCTGCCCGAGCGATGCGGAACGGCGTGACCTCAGAGGTCATACGCAGTCTCGTGCAACGGCTGATAGAGCCCGACCTCGCCACCGCCCGGCAGGCGGATCGACGTCAGCACGCCCCACCGCTCCCTCTGCACCGGCTTGACGAACTCCACTCCCCGGGCGGTCAACTCCGCGACCGTCTGGTCGAGGTCGTCACACATCAGGAACAGCTCATGCGACTCCACTTCAGCCGGATGAACCGCGACCTCGGCGGGTGGCAGCTTGAAGATCAACCACCCGTGACCGGCATCAGCATGCGGATAGCCAAGCACGTCCCGGAAGAAATCCCGGTCCGCCTCGGCGTCCCGGCTGTAGATGATCACATGCGCACCGTTGATCATCTCCCGCACTCTACTCGCGGGAGATGATCAACGGTGCTGGATGATTCAGTCCTCGACGAGGATGGCGAGGGCTGGGCAAACGGCGGCGGCCTGGTGGACGTCGGCGGCCAGCTCCTCGGGTGGGTTGTCGGTGAGGAGGACGACGACACCGTCCTCGTCCCGCTGGTCGAAAACGTCACCGGCCGCGGTGACGCACTGCCCCGAGGCGACGCATTTGTCTTGGTCGACGATGATCTTCACGAGTGGCTCCTTCGTTACCAGGTGACGGGCAGGGAGTAGACGCCGTACACGGCACCGTCGTGCTTGAACGGGATCTCCGCCAGCTCGGCCGCCCGCCGCAGGGTCGGGATACGCCGGTACAGCGTGCTGTAGACGACCTGCAGCTCCATCCGCGCCAATGGTTGCCCAAGGCACTGATGTACGCCGAAGCCGAACGCCACATGCCGACGGGCGTCGCGGTGCAGATCCAGCTCGTCCGGGTCGGGGAAGACCGAGGCATCGCGGTTGGCGATGTCGTTGGGGAAGATGATCCCCTCACCGGCCTTGACCACCTGGCCCGCGATCTCGATGTCCTCGAGCACGGCGCGGCGACGGCCGTTGTGGGTGATGTTCAGGTACCGCAGCAGCTCCTCGACCGCGCCCGCGACCAGCTTCGGGTCGTCGGTGTCGCGCAGGATCGCCAGCTGGTCGGGGTGTTCCAGCAGGGCGAGGGTGCCGAGGGCAATCATGTTCGCGGTCGTCTCGTGCCCGGCGATCAGCAGCAGTACGCCGATCCCGGCCGCCTCCTTGCGGGTGAGTTCACCGGCCTTCACTCGCTCGCCCAGCCCCGACAGCAGATCGTCCTGCGGGTTGGCGATCTTGTCACCCATCAGCTCGTTCAGGTAGCCGCCGATGTTGCCGCGCGCCTTGGTCCGGTCCTCCATCGAGGCACTGGTCCGGATCAGAATCTGGCTGTTCTTCTGGAAGAAGTCGTGATCCTCGTACGGGACGCCGAGCAGCTGGCAGATCACCAGCGACGGCACCGGCAGCGCGAACGCCTGGACCAGGTCGACCGGCTTCGGCCCGGCCAGCAGGTCGTCGATCAGACCGTCGACGATCTCCTGCACCTGCGGCCGCATCGCCTCGACCCGCTTGATCATGAACGGCGCGGTCACCATCCGCCGCATCCGGGCGTGATCGGGATCGTCCATCGTGATGAACCCGATCCCGGCCTCGTCGTCGTCGCGCGGCAGCGGCCGGAACCCCACATTCGGGAACCCCGGCTTGGTGAAGTCGGAGCTGAGCCGCGGATCCGACATCAGCGTGCGCTGGTCGTCGTACCCGGTGACCAGCCACGCGGTCTGGTCGTAGACCTGCACCTTCACCAGCCGCGCCTCCTCCTGCAGTTCACGCAGTTTCGGCGGCGGATCGAACGGGCAACCGGATGCCCGGGTCATCGGGTAGGCCGGTACTTCCTCGATCTTCATGCGAATCCTTCCCCAGAGAGGTTTCCATACAGCGAGGTTTCGATACTGCGTTTACGCCGGCACCAGCGCTGCCCGGTGCAAGCGAGCCTGTTTGGGCATGTTCCAGCCCAGTACGGCGACCACCCGGTCGTCCTGGCGGTAGTGGACGACGAAGCGCCGTTCCTCGAGACCGCCTTCTTCCACAGTGATCTCGGCGGTCGCCGAGGGGATCCCGTGGACCTGGATCTTGGTGGCGAACTGGTCGGTCCAGAAGTACGGCACCGGCCGGTACGTCTGCGCGTCGCCGAGGATGTTCGCCGCGACGCACGCTGCCTGCTCGGTCGCGTTGGTCCGATTCTCCAAGCGGAGCAGGGAGTCCAGCTCATCGTGCTGCCATCGCGCCACATCACCGGCCGCGTAGATCCCGTCGGCCGCACGGCAGTGCGCATCGCAGACCACGCCGTTCTCAAGACGCAGTCCGCTGTCGTTCAGCCACTCCGTCGCCGGAGCCGCCCCGAGCGCCACCACAACCACGTCGGCCGGCAGCACCTCACCGCTCTCCAGCCGTACGCCGCTGACCCGCCCATCCACGTCCGTGAGACCGGTCACCGCCGTACCAAGGCGCAGATCGACACCCTCACCCTGGTGCAACTCCCCGAGCAATCCGGCCACTACCGAGCCGAACTGACTCTCCAGCGGAGCCGCCTGCGGCCCGGCCATCGTGACAGGCAGGCCCATCTTCCGTGCAGTGGCAGCGATCTCGGCCCCGAGTACGCCGTCACCCACGACGACCACCCGCGACGCTTCCAGCAGATCCTTGCGTAGCGCGGCGGCGTCATCCAACGTCCGCAGCACATGCACGCCCTCGAGCCCGTCCTGCCCGGCCAGCACCCGGGCGCGCAGCCCGGTCGCGACCACAACGGCATCGGCCTGCAAGGAGCGTCCCGACGCGGTGTGCACGGTACGACGTTCCGCATCCAGCGCGACCGCTGAATCACCCAGGACGAACTCGGCCTCGAGCGCCGACAACATCGTGTCCGGGCGCAACCTGGTCCGGCCCTCGTCCCAGTCGCCGCAGAGGAACTGCTTGGACAGCGGCGGCCGGTCGTAGGGCAGATGCCATTCGGCACCCAGCACGGTGATCGGCTCCCGATATCCCTTACGCCGCAGGGCTTCCACGGTCGACAGTCCGGCCGCGGATGCCCCGACAACTAGGACGCTCATGAAGTCACCGGAGCGGTCCACAGACCCACGAGACCGTCGACCAAACCGGTCGACATCTCTTGCCAGCTGCCGCGCACAGTCGGAAGTCCCTCATCCAACGCACGCTCGTACTCCGCGCACATCTGCAGGATCAGGTGGCGACCCATGTCGGCACGTTCCCGCCGTACGGCGTCCGGCAGGTCGGCCAGGCAGTCACTGAGCGCCCCGATGATGCGCAGCATCGACGGCGAGTTCAGAACCGTGTCGAACACCAGCGAGCGCAAGGACGGATCGTTCATCAGTTGGGCGTTGAACCGGGCCAACCAGCTCGGGACGCCGAGCGAGTCGAGGTAGTCGGTGGTCGGTCGGACCAAACAGATGACCCAGTCGCGAAGGTCCGTGCTGCCTTCCACCTCGGCGACCAGCTGCCGGCGCCGCACCTCGACCTGCTCGGCGTGCTTGGCCGCGATCGCCTGGATCAGGTCGGACTTGGTGCCGAAGTGGTAGCCCACCGCGGTGTTGTTGCCCTGCCCGGCCGCCTCGCTGATCTGCCGGTTCGACACCTCGTGAATCCCGCGCTCGGCGTACATCCGCTCGGCCGTCGCCAGGATCAACTCGCGGGTGGCGTTCACCCGCCGCGTCCGGACCTCTTTCGCCATCATCATCACCAGACCACCGGCACTTCCCGCAGGCCGCCGACCAGGAGTCCTTCGACCACGGGCAACTCGGCCGGCGGGACCGCCAGCGCGAGGGTCGGCAACCGGCGCAGGAGAACCTCGAGCACGACCTGCAACTCGGTCCGCGCCAGCGACTGACCGACACACGAATGCGGACCTGCGCCAAAGGAGAGATGGACGTTCGGACTGCGAGACAGATCCAGCTCGTCCGCGTCGGCGAAGATGCTCTCGTCGCGATTCGCCGACGCCATGCTGCACACCGCCGTCGTACCGGCCGGCAGAACGCCGCTGGCAACCTCGAGCTCCTCGGATACGTAGCGGAGCATGCCGAAGCCGGCGTTGGCGTCGTACCGAAGGGTTTCCTCGACGGCAGTGCGGACGAGACCGGGATCGGCGAGCAGCGCCTCCCAGTGGCTGCGATCGGCGAGCAGCATCGCCGTCATCTTGCCGATCATGTTGGTCGTGGTCTCGTGTCCCGCGACCAGCAGACCGGTCCCGGTAGCAACCAGCGCCTCGTCGCTCAGATACTCCCCCGCGGAGTCCGTGCCGGTGATCAGGTCGCTGAGCAGATCCGTGCCGGGCTGCGCGCGCTTGGCCTCGACGTGGCCGGCCATGTACGCGTTGAACTCGGCATGCGCCGCCTCGACCACAGCCTGCGAGTACCGGCTCAGGGTCAGGAAGGTGTCGGACCAGTAGGAGAAGCGGTCCCGGTCCGAGTCCGGTACGCCGAGGAGCTTGCAAATCACCCACACCGGGAGCGGAAACGCGAGCCGCGCCTTCAGGTCGGCCGGCTGCCCGGCCGCGACCATTTCGTCAACGAGCTGGTCGGCCATCGCCTCGATGTCCGGTCGCAAGGCGGCCATCCGCTTGGTCGTGAACCATTTGGTGAGCATCCGCCGCCAGCGCTGATGGCCATCACCGGATTGCGGGATCGGCGAGCGCCGGCGTTCGAAGACGCTCGTGCCCGCGGTCGAGATCCGGGCCGAACCCTCCGCGGTCCGGCCGAACCGCGGGTCGGCGAGCACCTGCCGGACGTCGTCGTACCGGGTCAGCAGCGTTGCCTGGTCGCCGCTGGGGAGCCGGACGTGGGCGACCGGGCATTGCTGCCGCAGCTGCTCCCACTCCGGAGGCGGGTCGATGGCGTCGATGGGGGGCATCGGGTAGGTCAGATCGGCGCTCGTATCACTGTCGGTCACGAGCCATCACCTCCGCGTCGTCGTTCCTCCAGCTTGCCCCGACGACTTGTTTAAGTCAACTGCCTGACTTAAACATATGGTTGCACAAACCAACTAATTCCATCCCGCTCACCCCTGAGCGTCGGCAGGCCCGTCTCACCTGGCACACGCTGTTCTGGGTGGCGGCCGCGCTCGGCGTGATCCTCGCCCAGCTGACGATCTCCTTCGGCGGCACGACCCTGCCGTCGCAGAAGTCACCGCTCTCGCGGCCGAAGGTGCACGGACCTGACAACGCTGCCGGGGTACCGGATCAGGCACAGGAAATCCTGACCGGTTCCCCGGCACGGCAGGGTTGGCGCATACTGGAAGCCTGATGGATTCTTTCCGCGGGACGACGCGTCGTCATCTGTCCACGAGCCCCTTCAAACCCCGCGTGCCGGACCCGATCAAAGTTTTCGAGGTCGGGCAGCGGGTGTCGCATGACAAAGAAGGACTAGGCCGGATCAGCTCGGTCGACGGCGGCTATGCAGTCGTCGTCGACTTCGGTGCAGGAAAGCTCATGCGCATCCAGGCCCCCTTCGCCAAACTCCACGCCCTCGAAACGGACTAAAGCTTGTCGAGGAGCCCGAGCACTCGGCTCCTCAGCAGTGAGGCTGCCGCTTCGTCGTACGCCGGAAGTGAGGCGTCGGCGAAGAGGTGGTCCGCCCCTGGGTAAAGGAAGAGCTCCGCGTCGCTGGTACTCGCGACCAGCTCCCGGGCCGCGTCGAGGTCGCCACCCTCCTCGGTGAACCACGGATCGTGATCCATGCCGTGGATCTGCACCGGTACGCCGTCCGGCCACGTGCCGAACTCGGATACCGGCAGGCACGAGTACAGGAACACGGCGGCCTTCGCGCCCGGATGAGTCTGCGCCAACTGCTGCGCGGGCATCACCCCGAGCGAGTGGCCGATGTAGACGAGTCCGTCGCCCAGCTCCTCGCCGGCCTTCACGCTGCGCTCGAGGAGATTCCCGAAGCCGACCTCTTTGGCGTAGGCCATCCCCTCCTCGATGGTTGCGTACGTCCGGCCCTCGTACGCGTCGGGAGTGTGGACGGTGTGACCCGCCCCGCGTAGCTCGTCCGCGAAGGACTTCACCCCGTCGGTGAGTCCTTGCGAGTGGTGGAACATCACGATCTCGGCCATGCTCGACTCCAATGATCCATTTATCTCGAACAATCGACGATGTTAGACTATTCGCATCATGTCGATCAATGGCCAAGCCTCTGACGGTCCTGCTCAGGTCCCGGACTACGAGCTCGAGGACACCATCGAGCTGACCACCATCGAGCAGGTCCGCGCGCTCAGCGACCCGTTGCGGACGACGATCATTTCCTTGCTGCACGAGCGGGCCGCGACGGTCACGGAGCTGGCCACCGCGGTCAAACGCCCGAAGAGCACGGTCGCGCACCACGTCAAGGTGCTGACCGACGCAGGCATTCTGCGCGTGGTCCGGACCCGGAAGGTCCGGGCGATCGAGGAGCGGTTCTACGGTCGCGCGGCCCGGATGTTCTACTACGGCCTCGGCCGCGACGAAGAACGCCTCCCCGGGGACTTCAACGACTTCGAGGTCGCGGCCGGCGAGTCCAAGGCGGCGTACGACGCCGGTCAGATCCGCACATTCATCCGCCACGCCCGCATCCCCGACGAACTGGCCGGCGAGTTCTGGACACGCGTGATGGGCATCGTCCACGAGTTCGACCAGCTCCCCCGCTCCGGCGCCACCACCTACGGCTTCACCGTCGGCGTCTACCCCATCCTCGACTACCCGACCCTCCCACCCGCCGAGAAGTAACGAGCCCGTACAGCTCAACAGGACGTATATCCGGGTCTTGTGTCGGATGTGTGGGTTGATTGGTCGCCGCTTCGCGGCGGCTGTGCTGTTGCCGCCTGCGGCGGGGGCGCGGGTGGTGGATTCGCCGGCTCGTGTGGTTTTGCGCGAGGCGACTGTGGTGGCGCGGTCTCCGGGCTGCGTGATCGTGCCAGTCGCGGTGGTGTGCGTCAAGGGCGCCTTCGGCGTCGCTGCGACGCGAGGCAACTGTGGTGGCGCGGTCTCCGGGCTGCGTGATGGTGCTGGTCGGATCGCAGCTATTCCGGAGCCGCTCACCCGAGTAGTCGCACGCGCGGGGTGTGGTCACGGGAGTGGACTGTGGTGAGGCTGACGAATGGGGTCCGTGCGGGGTGGGTGTGATCACGGGGGCGGACCGTGGTGAGGGGCGGGCTGGGTCTTTCCGGAAGTAAATCTGCGGATAGCGACCAGGAAGTTCCGGAAAGACCGGTGGGCGCTGTTCGCGGTCAGCATCGTGCTCGGGGCGACGGCGGCGGCCGTGGCCGGGCGCATCGAGTCGTGGCGAGTGGTTCGGGCCGGGTTTTTCGAGTCGTGGATATCGGCGAAATTCGCCGCCGATTCCTGACCCGGATCCACGACTCGATCACCTGAACCCGGCTCACAACCCCCAAGGGGTTCGGAGACCGCGATAACCACATCGCCGGCATCCGCTGCCACCACCCCGCTCGCGTACACGACCTGAGCGCACAACAGCCATCCGCGCCCCCCGCCGAAGGGCGGCAAACGGACCAGGCGCCGCGAAGCGCTGTCCGCATCAACCCACACATCCAACACAAGAGCCGTATATCCCCACTGCCCTGCGCCGAGACCAGCCCGCAGGCGCACATTCGCGCTCAGTGACCGTATACGTCCTAATGACCTGTACCCCCACGCTCCCGGCCGACGTCTAGATTCGGGGTATGGATACTCGTGCGGGACTTGATCGGGTTGCGGAGCTGGGGCGGCAGGATCACTGGCTGGCGGTGATGATCACGCAGCGGAAGTCTGGCGAGCCGGCTGCGTCGGTCGTGAATGCCGGGGTGTTGGATCATCCGCTCACCGGCGAACCGGTGGTTGCCATGGTCGCTCGCGGCGGGACGGCGAAGCTCGCGCATCTGCGTCGGAATCCGCACGCCACACTGGTGTTTCGGGCTGGGTGGCAGTGGGTCGGCGTCACCGGGCCGGTCGAGCTCGCCGGACCGGATGACGCGCTCGACGGCATCGACCCCGAGCGGTTGCGGGTGCTGCTGCGCGACATCTACCACGCCGCGGGCGGCAGCCACCCGGACCTCGACGAATACGACCGCGAGATGGTGGCCGACCGTCGTACGGCGGTCTTGCTGACGCCGGAACACTTCACCAGTTGATTAACTAACAGGGACGGCATCCCGGTGCCCTGGGCAACGGCCGGGGTCGGTCCGGTGGCGGCAGCGGGTCGATAACATCTCCACCTGGAGATATCCGTGAGCGGGATTGCTGTGCGACCCTAGCGAACGTGCGGCGGAACCCGGCGGAGCGTGCCGTCGAGCAGATCAATGTGCTCGACGAGATGCTGCGCGAGCGGGACGGCCTGCTCACGGTCATGGACCGGATCGTGGCCCTGCACGGCACCGCCCGGATGATCCGGGCCACGATCGGGGTCGATTCCGGCTTCGTCGCCGACCTCGAGGCGCCCGATCAGGCGGTGGTCCGGTGGATGTCCGGCACCCGGACCGACCTCCTGCAGAACCTCACCGTCCCGGTCGGCCAGGGCATCGGCGGCCGGGTGCTGGCGCTGGGCCAGGCGGTCCGGGTCAGCAACTACGTCTCCTCGACCGACATCACCCATCACTTCGACGCGCAGGTCCGGGGTGAGGGCATCGGCGCGATGATCGCCGTACCGATTCTCAGCAAGACCAAGACGGTCGCGGTCATGTACGCCGCGATGCGGACGGCGACCGACTTCGGCGACAAGGCTGTCGCGCAGATGGAGGAGATCGCCGAGCAGGCCGCGACCGCGCTGCGGATCGCGGGGATCGCGGAGACCACCAAGGCAGCGGCGGTTACGGCAGAACGGCAACGGATGCAGAGCGCTTTGCACGATTCGGTCGGCGCGTTGCTGTTCTCGATCGGGGTGCAGGTCCGCGATCTGCACCAGGCCATCCGGGACAACCCCGCGCTCGAGCTACGCCTGTCCCGGCTGGAGTCCGACATCTCGGCCGCATCCAGCGCACTGCGGGAGTCGCTGCTGTCGTTGTCGGATTCCACCCCCGAACGAGCGTTGCCGGTCGGGCTCGCCGAGTACACGAGGTCCTTCGAGGCGCGGACCGGCGTACCCACGCGGTTCGTCCAGCTGGGCGACGTCGCGCCGATGGATTCCGAGCGTACGGCGTTGTTGCTGGCCGTCGTCCGGGAAGGCCTGCTGAACATCGAGAAGCACGCGCGGCCGCATTCGGTGATCGTCAGCCTCGGTCCGTGCGACGGCGGCACGCAACTGGTCGTCGCCGACGACGGTGGTGGCGCAGCTCCGGAGAACTCCGACAGCACCGGGATGGGCGTGCGATCCCTGGCCGAACGGGCCGAAAACGTGTCCGGCCGGGTCAGTCTGGTCCGCGACGACGATGGCGGATGTACTTTGCGCGCATGGCTGCCGGACACCCGATGACCGCGGCCAAGACCGTGCTGGTCGTCGACGACCACCCCGTCGTCCGGGACGGGGTGACTCGGCTGCTGCGGGCCGATCCGGTGTTGGTGTTCATCGGCTCGGCCGAGTCCGGGCACGCCGCGATCGACCGGACCGCCGAGCTGCTTCCCGATGTGGTGCTGCTCGACCTTCGACTCCCGGACATGCTGGCGCCCGAGGTGATCACCCGGCTGCGGCAGGTGCATCCAGGCGTCAAGATCGTCATCTTCACCGCGCACGCGGACCACGGCGGAGTGATCGCCGCGATCGAGGCCGGCGCCGACGGCGGGCTGCTGAAGGACGTGGCCGGGACCGATCTGTCGACGGCTTTGCGTCGGGTGCTCGGCGGGGAACGCGTGGTGGATCCACGCATCCTGCCTGATGATTCGCAGCGGTCCGGTGCGTTGGCCCGGACCGGGCTGACCCGGCGCGAGTACGAAGTGCTGCGTCATGCCGCGCAGGGCAAGACGAACCCGGAGATCGCGGAGTCGACCGGCCTGACCCGCAACACGGTGAAGACCTACCTGCAATCTGCGCTGCACAAGCTCGGAGCCCGCAACCGGGTCGAAGCCATCGGCAAGGCGAGCGAAGCCGGGTTGTTGTAACACCTGCGTCATCTGACGCCGGGTTGTTGTAACACCCTCTCCATCTGGGGGTGTGGTCGGCCGGAGCGCGCTGCGCAGAATACCGCCACTGGCTAGCTTGCCGGGTGAGCGGAGGGGCTCGTTGTGTTGTCGATACGAGGCTTGTGTGTGCGTTACGGCCGCTCGGCGGCCGCGTTGCACGGTGTCGACCTCGATGTGCCCGATGACGGCGTACTGGCACTGCTCGGCAACAACGGCGCCGGGAAATCCACTGTCCTACGGTCGATCTCGGCCACCTTGCGGCTGCACCGCGGGGTGATCTCCGCCGGCGAGATCCGGTACGACGGCGCGCGGCTCGACAAGCTCGATCCGGCCGTGATCGTGCGCAAGGGCGTCGTCGGCGTACCGGAGGGCCGGCAGATCTTCGCCCGGATGACCGTCGAGGAGAACCTTCGGGCCGGCGGAATCGCTGCGGCCTCGGCGTCGGCGCGGACTGCCGCCAAGAAACGAGTGCTTGAACTTTTCCCTGTGCTAGCAGAGCGTTCGCGCCAACGAGCCGGGCTGCTGTCGGGCGGAGAGCAGCAGATGCTCGCGATCGGGCGGGCGTTGATGTCCGGCCCCCGGCTCCTGCTGCTCGACGAGCCGTCGCTCGGACTGGCTCCGCTGATGGTCGAGCGAATCGGTGCGACCATCCGCGAGATCCACGCACAGGGAACGGCTGTGGTGCTGGTGGAACAGAACGCGATGATGGCGCTCAGCGTCGCGGATCGCGTGGTCGCGCTCGAGGTCGGCCGGGTCGCGTTGTCCGGTTCGGCTTCGGAGCTGGCGGACAGCGACGAGCTGCAAAGCCTTTATCTGGGCGGACATGCCGAGCTGGAAGCGCCGGTGACCACTACCGAACGGACGTTGGCGCGGTGGGTCCGATGACGGACCTGCGCGTTGCCGGCGTGACCTTGCAGTTCGGTGGACTGCGCGCCTTGGACAACGTCTCGTTCGTCGTTGCCAAGGGCAACTTACATGCGCTGATCGGGCCCAACGGTGCCGGGAAGTCCAGTTGTTTCAACGTGATCAGCGGACTCTACCGGGCGACCTCGGGGACGCTGACGCTCGGCGGTAAGAACCTCGGCGTACTGCGACCGCACCAACGCGCCCAACTCGGTGTCGGCCGGGCCTTCCAGAACACCGCCCTCTCACCGCACTCGACCGTGCTGGACAACGTCATGCTCGGTCGTCATGCCCTGACCCGCGGCGGTTTTCTCGCCTGTGCGCTGAACCTGACCGCGCGGCAGGAGCGCCGGCACACAGCGCGGGCCAAGGAGATCTGCGACTTCCTCGGGATAGGCGATGTCCTCACCGCGACCGTCGGCTCGTTGCCGTACGGCAAGGCGAAACGCGTCGACATCGCCCGCGCCCTCGCGGTCGAACCGTCGCTGTTGCTGCTCGACGAACCGGCCGCCGGTCTGAACGCGGCCGAGACCGCCGAGCTGGCGAGCACGATCCAGGCGGTCAACACCGGCCTCGACATCTCCATCCTCCTGGTCGAACACGACATGAACCTCGTGATGGGCATCGCCGATCAGGTCACCGTGCTCGACTTCGGCCGGGTCATCGCCGACGGCACACCCAAGGAAGTCCGCGACGATCCCGCGGTGATCAAGGCCTATCTCGGTACGGAGGTTCGTTCGTGAACACGTTCGTCCAGTTGGTACTCAACGGTCTCGGCAAGGGCGCCGTGTTCGCCTTGCTCGCCTTGGGTTTCGTGGTGATCTTCAAGGCCACCGGGGTGGTCAACTTCGCGCACGGCTCGTTCGTGATGTTCGGCGGCTATCTCGTCGTCGTGACCCGGGACTCGGTCGGCTGGGCCGGCGCCGCGGTCATCGGGATCGTCGGCGCCGGACTGCTGGCGGTCGCCCTCGAGCGGCTGATGTCCCTGTCCAGGCTGGCCGATCCGTTCAGCCTGGCCTTGTTGACGATCGGCGCCGATGTGGTGATCACCGAGGAGATCGTTCGACGCTTGGGGATCTCACTTCCCTTCCTGGGCGGCAGCTGGGACGCGCATCCGATCAACGTCGGCGGGATCACGCTGTTCCGGACCCACCTCCTCGCGCTGGCGGTTGCGACCGTACTGATCACCGCGTTCTTCCTGGCCTTCCGCTTCTCCAACTGGGGAATCCGGATGCGTGCTCAGGCCGAGAACTCCGAAGCCGCAGCGCTGGTAGGGATTCGGAGCTCGCGGGTGACGGCGAGCGCATGGCTGGTGGCGGGCCTGCTCGCCGGCGTCGCGGTGCTGTTCATCGCAACGCAGGACTTCTCCGGTGCGGGTCTGTCCCGCGGGACACACTCGATCGCGCTGGCCGCGTTCCCGGCGGCGATCCTCGGCGGCCTGGATTCGACCGCGGGCGCTGTGGTCGGTGGGCTCACGGTCGGGCTCGTGGACGCGTTGTCGACGCACTACATTTCGTTCTCGTTCGCGAAGAGCGCCGTCTTCCTGGTGATGCTCGTCGTCCTCGTCGTGCGGCCGACGGGATTGTTCGGCAGCAGGGAGACGCTTCGTGTCTAAGCTCCGTATCGGGGCCTGGGTGGCGGCTCTCGTCGTACTGCTTGCCCTACCGCTCTATCTCGACGCCGCGTGGCTCAAGGCTGGTCAGTTCGTGATGATCGGTGCGGTCGGCGCGATCGGGCTGACCCTCCTGAGTGGGCAGGCCGGGCAGTTGTCGCTGGCCCATGCGTTCTTCGTGCTCGCGGGTGCCACGTCGTACACGGTCCTTTCCGGACCGCGGGGTGAGGACCTCATCGGGTTCGGCTGGAATCCGTTGCCGGCTCTGCTCGGTGCGGTTCTGATCACCGCCGCACTCGGGCTGGCGTTCGCTCCGGTGGCGGGACGGCTGCGCGGGATTTACCTGGGAGTGGCGTCGCTGTCGCTCGTGTTCCTTGGGCTTTACCTGGGGCAGGAGGCGTCGTCGCTGACCGGGGGTACGTCGACCGGCCGGTCGCCGGAGGCGTTCTCCCTGTTCGGTTTCTCGTTCTCCAACGAAGGCGAACTGGTGATCGCCGGCGTTCGGATGCGGGCGACCGAGCGGGTGTGGTACCTGTTCCTCGCGCTGGCGATCATCGCGTTCGTCCTCGCGCGGGGTGCGGTGAAGGGCCGGGTCGGTCGCGCATGGCGGGCGGTCCGGGACAACGAGGCGTCCGCGGCGGCGATGGGTGTCGACGTACGACGCGTCAAGGCCGGAGTCTTCGCCGTGTCATCGGCGTACGCCGGTCTGGCCGGGGTGATGACCGTTCTCTGGTTCGACATTCTCAAACCGGACGAGAGCGAGTTCGGCACCTACGGAATCAACATCTCCATCGCGTACCTCGCGATGGCCATCATCGGCGGCCTGGGCTCGGTGCCTGGTGCGCTGGCCGGTGCCGTCCTCGTCAACGGCCTGCCCCAGATCCTCGCGTTGTACTCGGTGGAGCTGGGCTGGTTCGACGGGTCGGCCGAAGGCGGGCTTACGCCGGTTCTCGTCAGTTCCCTGGTCTACGGCTCGGCGATCGTCCTGATCGTGCTGTTCGAGCCTGGCGGACTGGCGGCGATCGGGCGGAGGCTCACTCAGCCCAGAAGGGGAACACCATGAAATTCAACCTGAAACCGAAGCTGTTGACGGCAGGCTGCTGTTTGCTCCTGGTGACAGCCTGCAGCACCAAGGCGGATACCAACGACAGCGCGGCCTCGGGGTCGGACGGGGTCAAGTCCGGAGTCGGCGTCACCGACAAGGAGATCACGCTCGGCGTGATGACCGACAAGACCGGTGTCTTCAAGAACCTGGGCACCGCGATCACGCATGGCAACGAGTTGTGGGTCAAGGACCTGAACGCGGCCGGCGGTGTGTGTGGGCGGCAGGTCAAGCTCGAGATCGTCGACCACGGGTACAAGGCAGACACCGCGAAGACGCTGTATCCGCAACTGGAGCCGAAGATCCTCGGGTTCATGCAGATCACCGGCTCGCCGATCATGGCCGCGCTCAAGAGCGACGTACAGGCCGACAAGGTCACCACGACGCCGGCCTCGTGGTCGTCGGAGCTGCTCAGCAACCCGTACGTCGTGGTCGTTGGCACCACCTACGACGTCGAGATGATCGACGGCCTGTCGTACCTGCAGAAGAAGGGGCTGATCAAGGACGGCGACACCGTCGGGCACATCTACGTGGACGGCGAGTACGGCGCGAACGGGCTCCGCGGCGCGAAGTACTACGCGGAGAAGCACGGGCTGAAGCTCAAGGACGTCAAGCTCACCTCGACCGACACCGATCTGACCAACGTCGTGACCGGCCTGAAGGGCGACGGGGTCAAGGCGATCCTGCTCACGACGACACCCGGCCAGACCGGATCCGCGATGGCCGCGAACAAGGCACTCGGACTCAACGTGCCGGTCCTGTCGAACAACCCGGCATACGACCCGCTGCTGCTGAAGAGCCCGGCCGCGTCCGCGCTCGACAAGCTGTACGTCGTGGCCAGCACCGTGCCGTACTCCGCCGATGTCCCGAAGGCCAAGGAGATCGTGCAGAAGTACAAGGCCGCCGGCTACACCGAGGCGCCGAACGCCGGTGTCCCCTACGGCTACGCGGTGGCCGAAGTGTGGGGCGCCATACTAAAGAAGGCCTGTGACAACAAGGACCTGACCCGCGACGGCATCCAGAAGGCACTGCAGGAGACGACCTCCGCCGACACCGGCAACCTGGTCGCAACCCTCGACTTCTCCAACCCCGGAGCCCCGCCGACCCGCCAGGTCTACGTGGCCCAGCCCGACGCCTCGGTCGAAGGCGGAGCCAAGGTAGTAGAGCCCCTCTTCGAAGCCGACGACGCCAAGACCTACCAAGCACCTCACCAAACCAAGTAGCACCCTCCGCACCGAAGGGGCAGACCGGTCATCCGGGTGCGCCGGGTAATGCCAGACCGTTGATGAGTACTTCGGCGACATTCTCGGCGTACAACTGTGCGGCATTCTCGTCGGTCGGGATCAGGTCCGGGCTCATCAATGCGACGAGCCCGGCCTGCCCGTACGGCGCGGAACCGCCGGAGGTCAGCAGGAAATAGAACACCTCGGGCGGGATGTTCTTGATTCTGCCTTGGTCGCGCAGCGAGGCGAAAACGGGAAGGAACCGCGCACGGATCGGCTCGATATAGGTGTGGTAAAGGTATTCGAGCCGGTCTGTGCCGACGCTTCCTTCCACCATGACCAGGCGGGCGAGATACGGCCGCGACGCCGAATACTCGATAAAGCTCCGGGTCAGCACCCGGAGTCGCACCATGGGGTCGGCCGACTCGTTGTCCGCGGCCTCCAGATGCTCGACCAGGGGGCGGAACGCCCAGTCGACGGCGGCACGCCACAGATTGGCTTTCGAACCGAAGCGCTGATAAAGCAAATTACGGCTGGCGCCCAACTGGTCGTTCACCGTCCGCAGTGACACCCCGTTGTATCCGTGCACCGAGAAGGCCTCGATCGCGGCCGCCAGCACCTGATCGGCCGGCGCGATCTGTTCGTCTTTCCGCGGACGACCACGCGGGCGGGCGACCCGCGGCGGTAGATCGGGCATACGAGCACCTTAGCGGGCGGCCGGTGCGCCGTTACCGCGTGAGCTTGTCGACAGGCTTGAATTTCGCGGCGCCACCCTCGAGGTTCCGGCTGAGGAATTCCTGCCGATCGCGCCGGTTGGTCCGATCGATCCACCCGGCCACCCCCGGAACGTGCCGGCGGAGGGTTTCCCGGGTGAAGTTCGGTACCACCCGGGCGAGCGGCGCGTACCGCCACAGGCCCGGGTCGGGCAGGCCGCTGCGGCGGAAGTTGTCCTGACCCAGATAGAAGCGCGCGTGACCGAGTTGCGCCTTGAACCGAAGGTCGCCGTACGCCCGACGCACGCCGCGCACATCGGGTCCGGGCCGGAACGTGTCCATGAACGACCGGCAGAGCTCGTCGGAGTCCTTGCTCGGCTTCGGCGTGTCCGACAGCGTGAGCAGGAGTTGGGCGAGGAAGCCGTCGGCGACGGTCTCCGGATACCACGGTGCCTCCGCACCCATCAGGTGTCCGACGTACCGCCAGTGGTGCATCATCGCCTCGACATCGGCGTCGGTGGGGCGATACCCGATCAGTTTCAGCTGCTGCCCGGGCGCGAACGAGCTGAGCATCAGCGTCCCGAACATCCCGAACTGACTGATGGGCACCCCCAGCTTGGCCCGGTCCCACTCGCTGTGCGGCAGCAGCGTGTGGCGGATCATCGAGTGCAGGGTGCGCACGAACACCGCGGACCGGCGTCCCACACCGCCGGGCCGCAGGGCGCCAGGCTCGGTGGTGTCGGTCCAGAAGCGACAGGTCTCCAGGAACCGGCCGAACGCCGATCCGCCGGTGTACGCGCCGGTCATCGCGAGCGGCTTGCTGATGGTCTCAAGCGTGTAGCCGTTGAACGTGACCATGCCGAAGTAGGGGTACAGCTCCCGGTACCGGCGGAACACCTCGGCGCCGTGTTCGACCTTCGCCCAGTCCACCCAGTCGGGGTCGGTGTTGATCTGCTCGAAGAGCGCCACCAGCTCCGGCGACGGATCGGTGACACTCTCGATCCCGTCCTGCAGAGCCTGCTCGACGTCCTTCCTGGCCCGCCTCTTGCCGCTCGGCGAGGCGAACGCCGCGTCGATGTACGCGTCGCCGAGCCGGTCTCCGGTGTTCATCGCCTGCCCGAACGCGATCGCGAGCTCGTCGGGGACCTCGAGCCGGCGCTTCGCGAAACGTTCGAGCTGCCGCTTGGCCGCGAGCCCGTCAGGACTGCGCTGTGCCTGGAAGTAGGAGAAGCATTCCGGGACGGATACGTCGGTCGACCGGGTCATCGATGTCACCTCGTTGAGGGCGTTGGGTCCCATCACCGTACGACTTTAAAGTGTCGCTCGTCAATTTACTATCAGGCCTTCTTCCTTGAGATCTCTCGCACAGCGCAGCGGTTGAGGATCTTCCGGGGCATGATTAAAGTGATTAGGGACAGTTTTGGAAGGAGTGCGTCGTGGTAGGTCAACGGATTGACGTTCACACTCACGCCATGCCAGCGGAGGCGATGGCGGAAGCCGCGCGGCACGGCTACCAGGCCCGGGGCGGCTACACCATCTCGGTTCAGTGGACGCCTGAAGCAGCGCTGGGCTACATGGACCGGCACGACATCGCCACCCAGATCGTGTCCATGCCGATCGCGTTCGGCGGAACTGCCGCCGACCCCGAGTTCGGCACTCGCCTGTCCCGGATGATCAACGAGAACGGCGCCGAGTTGATCGCGAAGCACCCCGGCCGATTCGGCGCGTTCGCGACGCTACCGGGCGACGGCCCCGATCAGGCGTTGGCAGAGCTCGCGTACGCCCTGGACGAGCTGGGGCTCGACGGTGTCGTGCTGACCTCGAACGTGCTCGGGCACTACTTCGGCGATCCGGCCCTGGAGCCGGTGCTGGCCGAACTGGCCCGACGGGAGGTGCCGGTCTTCGTTCACCCGACCGACTGCCCGTACATCGACGTACTGGGGTTCGGTCGCCCGAGCTCGATCGTCGAGTTCCCGTTCGACACCGCACGTACCATCACCAACGCCATCTACACGGGCGTCTTCCAACGCCACCCGACGTTGCGGCTGATCCTCGCCCACTGCGGTGGCGCACTGCCCACCCTCGGCTGGCGGATCGGCGAACATACCGTCATGGGTCGCGGACCCGACGACGCTGACATCGATCCAGCCCACGTCGCGAGCGTGTTGCGCGGGCTCTACTACGACACGGCGCTGGCCGGCAACCGCAACTCCCTGCTGCCGACCCTCGAGGTCACCACCGCGGACCACATCCTCTTCGGCACCGACTGGCCGGCCGCGCCCGAAGCCACCGCGGAGCACAACATCGCCAACCTCACCAGCTTCGACGGCTTCACCGCCGACGACCTGCGCGGAGTCGAGCGCGACAACGCCCTCCGGCTGTTCCCACGCTTCAGCTGAGGCCCTTCAGCAACTGGCGGGCCATGACGATGCGTTGGACCTGGTTGGTGCCTTCGTAGATCTGGGTGATCTTGGCGTCGCGCATCATGCGTTCGACCGGGTAGTCGTGGGTGTAGCCGTAGCCGCCGAGGAGTTGGACGGCGTCGGTGGTGACCGCCATGGCGACGTCGGAAGCGAAGCACTTGGCGGCTGCGCCGAAGTACGTGAGGTCGCTGTCGCGGCGTTCGGAGCGCGCCGCGGCGGCGTACGTGAGCTGGCGGGCGGCCTCGATCTTCATGCCCATGTCGGCGACCATGAACTGCAGGCCCTGGAACTCCGCGATCGCCTTGCCGAACTGCTTGCGCTCCTGCATGTACCCGAGCGCGTAGTCGAGCGCACCCTGCGCGATCCCGAGCGCCTGCGCGGCGATCGTCACGCGGGTGTGGTCCAGCGTCGCCATCGCGGTCGCGAACCCGGTCCCGGGCGCACCGATCAGCCGCGAGGCCGGGATCCGGACGTTGTCGAGGTACACCTCGCGGGTCGGCGAACCCTTGATGCCGAGCTTCTTCTCCGGCGCACCGAACGAGACTCCGTCGTCGGACTTCTCGACCACGAACGCCGAGATCCCGCGAGACCGCGCGTCCGGATCCGTCACCGCGAACACCGTGTAGTAGTCGGACACCCCGGCGTTCGTGATCCAGCGCTTCACGCCGTTCAGCACGTACTCCGAGCCGTCCAGCACCGCCCGCGCCTTCATCGAGGCCGCATCCGAACCGGCCTCGGGCTCGGACAGGCAGTACGAGAACATCGCGTCGCCGGCCGCGACCGGCGGCAGGTAGCGCTGCTTGACCTCCTCGGAGGCCGACAGCAGCAGCGGCAGCGAGCCGAGTTTGTTCACCGCGGGGATGAGCGAGGTCGAGGCGCAGGCCCGGGCGACCTCCTCGATCACGATCACCGTCGCGAGCGCGTCCGCGCCGGCACCGCCGTACTCCTCCGGGATGTGCGGCGCGTGGAAGTCCGAGGCCTTCAGCGCGTCGTACGACGCCTTCGGGAACTCGGCCAGCTCATCCACGTCACCCGCGTGCGGGGCGACCTTGGCGTCGCAGACGTCGCGGACGGCTGCCCGGATCGCCTCGTGCTCCTCGGACAGCGCGTACAGCTCGAATGAGTTACTCACGAGTCACACAGTACGACGAACATTCCGCGAACACAGGACGTCGTACGCCGAAAGTGACCAACTCCGCACGGCCTGGAACACCGGTGGCCACACGCCGGTCACCGGCTGATAACCCCGATGGGTAGAGTCCCAGCCATGAGTGAAGCGACCTCCCGCCCCCTGCGGATCGCCGTGATCGGCACCAACTATCTCGGGGCGAACACCGCAGCGGGGATGGCCGAGTTCGGTTTCGACGTCGTCGGGGTCGAGATCGACGAGCACCGGCTGAAGCTGCTGAACGACGGCAAGGCCCCGCTGTACGAGCCCGGGCTGGACCCCCTGCTGAAGAAGCACGTGGACTCCGGCCGGCTGCGGTTCACCAAGGACTACCGCGAGATCGCGGACTGGGCCGACGTGCACTTCATCTGCGTCGGCACCCCGCAGCTCGAGGGCAGCGAAGCGGCCGACCTGTCCCAGGTCAACTCGGTGGTCGACATGCTCGCGCCGCTGCTGACCCGGCCGGCGCTCGTGGTCGGCCGGTCCACGGTCCCGGTCGGTACGTCGAAGCTCGTCGAGGCCCGCTTCCACACCGAGGCCCCGGCCGGTTCGTCGATCGAGATCGCCTGGCAGCCCGAGTTCCTCCGCGAGGCGCACGGCGTCGACGACACGCTGCACCCGGACCGGCTCGTCTTCGGCGTGCAGTCGGCGGAGGCCGAGGCGCGGTTGCGCGAGGTGTTCGCGACCCCGATCAGCGAGGGCACGCCGGTGGTCGTCTGCAACCTGCCGACCGCGGAGCTGGTCAAGGGTGGCGCGAACGCCTTCCTGGCCACGAAGATCTCGTTCATCAACGCGCTCGCCGAGATGGCCGACGCGACCGGCGCCGACGTCACCCAGCTGGCCGACGCGCTCGGCTACGACAAGCGGATCGGCCGCGGCATGCTGAACGCCGGCCCCGGGTACGGCGGCGGCTGCCTGCCGAAGGACCTGCGCGCGTTCATGCACCGCGCCGGTGAGCTTGGTGTCGAAGAGGTCATCACGCTGCTGCGCGAGGTCGACGACATCAATCGTCGTCGCCGCGCGGGGATCGTCGACATCACCCACGACATGCTCGGCGGTGAGTGGGTCGGCAAGAACGTGGCCGTCCTCGGCGCCGCCTTCAAGGCCGGTACGGACGACGTCCGCGACTCGCCCGCTCTCGACATCGCGGGCCGGATCCACCTGCACGGCGCGAACGTCTCCGTCTTCGACCCAGAAGCGATGGAGAACGCCCGCCGGGTCCGCCCGACCCTGCGCTACGCCGCCTCGGCGGTCGAGGCCTGCGAAGGTGCACACGCCGTACTGCACCTGACCGAGTGGCCCGAGTTCCGCGACCTCGACCCGGCCGCCCTCAAGCAGGTCGTCGCGACCCCCGTCATCATCGACGCCCGCCTACGCATGGACGCGGACGCCTGGCGCGCCGCCGGCTGGACCTACCGAGCCCCCGGCCGCCCTTAAGAACCGGCCGCCTTTAAGACACTGCCTCGCCCTTAAGAGACTGTCGCTGCGCGGAGGACGGGTCGGGTCAGCACGACCAGGCCCGTGAAGGCTGCCAGGATCGAGATGCCCAGGCAGACGCCGGTGATGCCGATGCCGTTCACGTCCGACAGGCCGCCCAGCACCGGGTTCATGATGACCAGGGCGATGTTCTGGCAGAGGACGACGACGGACTGCAGGCGGGACTGGTACTCGCGTTCGACCGAGTTCATCAGCAGGGGCAGCACGTGACCGGTGAACGTGCCCACGCCGATTCCGCTGAGCATTCCTGCCGCGAAGGTCAGCGGCAGTGGATCGAAGACGGACAGCCCGAACAGGCCGGCGGCAGCCACGACCAGGCCGACGCCGGCGAAGATGCCCGGGCGTGGAAATGCGCCACGCATGAGGATGCGTAGCGCGATCACCCCCACCCCCAGGCTGCGGCTCGCGACGAGCAGACCCGCGGTCCTGGCGTCCCATCCGTGCGATCGCGCGAGCAGTGGGAAGAGCAACGCGTCGAGCGGCATCAGCAGACCGGCCGCCACGGTCATCGTGATCAGCAAGGCACGCGTGAGAGGACGGCCGAAGGCAACCCGGATGCCTGCACCGATGGACCGCAGCAGACCGGTCGGCATCCGTCCGGGCGGCGTGATCGTCTTCCGCAGCAGGATCAGTACGACGATCATCACGCCGAAGGTCACCGCATCGAATCCGGCCGCGGCCTTCAGCCCGGCCCAGTTGACCAGCAGACCACCAACCGCCGTACCGGTGACGGCGAAGACGACGCCCGTGACCTGAAAGCTGGCCAGGGCGCGTGGCACCTGGGCCGGCGGGACGAGCAGCCGCGGCATCGACCGCGACGAGGGCAGGAAGAACGCGTCGATCACCCCGACGACAAGCGCCAGGACGACGAGCAGCCAGACGGGCTCGCCGACGTGGATCGAGGCGGGGACGAGGGCGGCCGTCACCACGAACATCGCCGTACAGCTGGCGAGCAGGACGCGCGGCGCGCCGAAGCGGTCGCCGACCGCGCCGCCGACGAGCAGCAGTGCGGCGCGCGGAGCCGCGGCCAGGAGCAGGATCAATCCGGCGACGCCACCACCGTGCCGGCTCGCCGACCACCCGATCGCGAACGTCATGGTCAGGTCGCCCAGCAGGGATACGGCAGCACCGAGCAGCCAGATCCAATAGCGGATCGGGATGCGCTGCGTATCCGGTTCAGTGGGCGGAGTCACGATCGACGACCTTAGACGACAACGGATGGGAACTCACGAATACCCGGCTGCAGCTTGTGGAAAACTGACGTTCGGTCAGCCTTTACGCAGCTCTGCCGCGCCGTCACGCACCGTGCCGCCCTTGGCCCGCGCGACGTCGGCGAGGGACTCCTGGAAGGCGATCATCCGGTCCCGTAGCTTCTGGTCGGACGCGGCCAGGATCCGGACCGCCAGCAGGCCCGCGTTCCGGGCGTTGCCGATCGAGACCGTCGCCACCGGAACTCCCGCCGGCATCTGCACGATCGACAGCAGCGAGTCCATCCCGTCGAGGTATTTGAGTGGCACCGGTACGCCGATCACCGGCAGCGGAGTCACCGACGCCAGCATGCCCGGCAGATGGGCCGCGCCGCCCGCGCCCGCGATCAGCACCTTCAACCCCCGCTCGTGGGCTGACCGTCCGTAGTCGATCATCTCGGCCGGCATCCGGTGCGCCGACACGACATCTGCCTCAAAAGGCACGTCGAACTCGACGCACACCTCGGCCGCGGCCTTCATCGTCGGCCAGTCCGAGTCCGACCCCATCACGATGCCAATCACAGCGATTCCCTTACTCGTCGATGGTTCCGGTCAGATAGGCGGCCGCGTGGCGTGCGCGTTCACGGGTCTCCTCCAGCGAGTCGCCGTACGCCGTCACATGGCCGACCTTGCGACCCGGCTTCACCGACTTGCCGTAGAAGTGGACCTTCAGCCCGGGATCGCGCGCCAGACAGTGCAGCAGCCCGCGGTGCATGTCCTCCACGTCCCCGCCGAGCACGTTGACCATCACCGTGTACGGCGCTCTGGCGGCCGGCGACCCGAGTGGGAGGTCGAGCACGGCCCGGAGGTGGTTCTCGAACTGCGAGGTGACCGCGCCGTCGATCGACCAGTGACCGGTGTTGTGCGGACGCATCGCCAACTCGTTGACGAGTAGGCGTCCATCGCGGGCCTCGAACATCTCGACCGCGAGCACACCGACCACTCCGAGCTCGCCGGCGATCCGCAGTGCGGTCTGCTGCGCCTGTGCTGCCTTCTCCGGCGCGAGGCCGGGAGCGGGCGCGGTGACCTCGACGCAGATCCCGTCCTTCTGGACCGACTCGACGATCGGATACGCGACCGCCTGGCCGTGCGGCGAACGGGCCACGATCGCGGACAGCTCACGGACGAAGTCGACCTTCTCCTCGGCCAGGATCGGTACGCCGCTGCCGAACGCGACCGCGATCTGATCGTCGTCCGGACCGTCGATGAACCAGACGCCCTTACCGTCGTACCCGCCGCGGGTGGTCTTGAGGATGATCGGGAATCCGCCGACCCGCTTGGCGAAGTCCGCGACGTCGGCGGCGTTCTCGACCACCTGATGGGCCGGTGCGGGCGCGTCGAACGTGTCGAGCCGCCGGCGCATCACCGCCTTGTCCTGCGCGTGGACCAGCGCGTCCGGACCCGGGAAGACCTTGATTCCCTCGGCTTCCAGGGCATGCAGCAGATCGGTCGGGACGTGCTCGTGGTCGAACGTGACCACGTCGCACTCCGCGGCGAACCGTCGTACCGTCTCCGGGTCGCGGTAGTCGCCGACCGGCGCGTCCGCGACCGCCTGGGCGGCCGAGACCGTCGGTCCCTCGGCGAGCACGCGGAGCTGCACTCCCAGCGCGATCGCGGTCTCCTGGGTCATCCGGGCCAGCTGACCGCCACCGATCATGCCGACCACGGGCGTCCCGACCGGGAGATCATTGCGAGCAAACTTCACGGGCTCGAGCCTAATGTCCATACAACACAGCGCGTACGGCGGCCACCGGGACGCGCGGGGGATTTCTGTGTCGGCCCTGTCGCCGGGTACCGTGGGAAGCTGCCCTCCCGTTGCGGTGTGATCACAGAAAGTGCCCGAGACCGTTGAAGCTCGTCACCACGCTGTATCGCCAGTTCCAGCACCTGGTGCACGAAGTGGCCAAGTTCGGTCTGGTCGGTCTGCTCGGTCTGGTCGTCGACCTGCCGATCTACAACTGGCTGGTCTTCAACAACCCGCTGGTGCTCGCCGACTCCGGCGAAGGCATGCTGCATCACAAGCCGCTGACGGCGAAGCTGATCTCCACCACGGTCGCGACCGTGGTCACCTACTTCGGTAACCGCTTCTGGACCTGGCGACACCGCGAGCGCAGCGGACTGCACCGTGAGTACGTGCTGTTCTTCGTGCTCAACGGCATCGGCCTGCTGATCGCGGCCGGCTGCCTCGCGTTCTCCCGCTACGTCCTCGACCTGCACACCTGGCTGTCGGACAACATCGCCGCGAACTTCGTCGGCCTGGGGCTCGGCACGCTGTTCCGGTTCTGGTCGTACCGGAAGTTCGTCTTCAAGGAAGAGATCGAGCTGGACGAGGTCGAGCACACGCCGGCCCCGGACTCCCCCGCCGAGTTAGATGGCGAGAGCACCGGCGACCTGCCCGTCGTTCGCTGAATGACCCATCCAGCGCCGCCGCGGCGATCCGGGGTTCATCCGGCGATCATCGTCAGCATCATCCTGGCGGTGCTGTTGCTGGGCACCGCCGGTGCCGGGATCGCGGGCATTGCGATCGAAGGGTCGCAGCGCAACACGCAGCAGAAGCGCGCCGACGACCTGCAGCAGAAGCTCGACGCCGCCGGGCCGGGCGCAGCGGTCCAGAAGGACATCCTGGCGGCGGCGCAGACCGACGTGACCACCCTCTTCAGCTACGACTACCGCAAGCTGGACGACTACGCGGCCGCGGCCAAGACGGTGACGACGGATACCTTCGGGGTCGAGTTCGCGAAGACCGTCGCCGCGATTCACCCGCAGCAGTTGGCCCAGCAGGCTGTCGCCAAGGCAGCGGTCACGGACGCGGCGGTCAAGGACGCGACGGCTGACAGCGCCCACGTGCTGATGTTCGTCGACACGACCACGACTACCAAGACCTCGAAGACGCCGAGCGTGCAGCGGACCCGGGTAGAGCTCACCCTCAAGCTGGCCGGCGGACGCTGGCTGGTCGACGGGGTTGACGCGGTCTGACCGGCTGTCCATTAACAGTCAGCTCCGGTATCTGCCACACCTGATCGCTTGTTCCGGTGAGAACTTCACAGGATGCTTCGGTGCATCCCGACGTTCGCCCCACCGGAAGGACCATCATGACCAAGCGCGCAGCAGCAATCGTCACGGCCGGCCTGGCCGCCACCACCCTGACCGGGATCGCACTCCCGGCGCACGCCGCCGACTGGACGTACATCGGCGAGTACCCGACCAAGTCGAAGTGCATCGACATGGGGCAGTCGTACCAGCGCGAAGGTTGGGACAAGTACAGCTGCCGGACCAACGTTCAGGGCACCTGGTACCTGTTCGTCAAGTGAGTCCCCGTGTGAAGATGCGACGGTGAGTGAGATCACTGTTCGTGCAGGGGTGACCGAGGACTATCCGGCCGTCAGGGCGTTGTTCGCCGCGGCGATGATGTTCGACTGGCCGGTGGACGAGCTCGGTCAACGGATGTTCGAGCCCGAGCGGGCGCTGGTCGCGACCGACGACGGCGAGGTGATCGGCACCGCTCGGGCGATCACCCGTGATCTGTCGGTGCCGGGCGCGGTGGTGCCGGCGGCGCATGTGACCGGGGTGGGCGTGCGGCCGACGCATCGCCGCCGGGGTGTCATGTCCGGCCTGATCACGCGGCAACTGCGCGAGGTGCCGGAGGCGATCGCGATCCTGTGGGCCAGCGAGCCCGCCATCTACGGACGCTTCGGGTACGGCGCGGCCGCGCAGGGAGTGTCGTACGACGTCGACCTGCACCGCGTCGTACCGCATCCCGTCGAGTCCCGGCCTGGTGAGTTCGGGCTGCTCACCGCCGAGGCCGCGGTCAAGGAGCTGGCGCCGCTCCTGCGTGCGCTGCAGGAACGACGACCTGGCGTCTCCGGCCGGTCGGAGCTCGAGTGGCAGGCACACCTGGAGGACAAGAAGGAGGATCGCGAAGGGCGGACGCCCCGCGAGATCCTTGTGCACCGCGACGAGTCCGGTGCCATCGACGGGTACGCGCTGTGGCGTGGCAAGCCGACCTGGGACTCGGCAGGCCCGGCCAGCGAGGTGGCGCTCGAAGAGCTCGTCGCGCTGGAACCCACGGCGTACAAGGCGTTGTGGCACTATCTGCTGACGATGGACCTGGCCGCAAAGCTCGAGTTCGGGTTCGCCGCGCTGGACGAGCCGGTCCAGCAACTCGTCGCCAACCCGGCCGCGCTGAACCGCAGGGTGAACGAGTCGCTCTGGCTCCGGGTGACCGACGTCGTCCGCGCTCTCGAACAGCGCCGGTACGCCGTTCCCCTCGATGTGGTGCTGGAGGTCCGCGACGACCTGATGCCGGCCAACGCGGGCCGGTTCCGCCTCACCGCGGACAGAGCTTCCGCGCAGTGCTCAGCTACAGCTGATCCAGCCGACCTCAGCCTGTCCGTGCACGAGCTCGGTGCGGTCTACCTCGGTGGACGTGCGCTCGCCGAGTTCGCCGCGAGCGGCCGGGTCGTCGAGCACACCGCGGGCGCGCTCGGCACGGCGTCCGCTGCGTTCTCGTGGCCGGTCCGCCCGGTCAGCCTAGAGATCTTCTGAGGGTTACGACTGCCGGTCGTCGTCCGAGCTGAACAGCGTCTGCCCGTCCTCCGAGCGAGGCTGCTGCTGCTCGGACTGCTCCGGGCGGCGGCGCATGTGCTCCGGCGGCTCCTCGTCGGCCAGGATGCCGTCGCCGGGCCGGCCTTCCGGGCCACCGAAGAGCAGGTCGGACATCTGCAGGTGGATGTGCTCGACATGCGGTACGTCGGGCAGGTCGACCTGACCCCGCTCACCGGCGGACTCGATGTGCAGCGTGCCGCAGCCGAGCAGCCGGTCGATCAGGCCGTGCTCGTAGGAGACGTCGTTCACGCGCATCAGCGGGATGTCGCGTCCGGTCCGGGTGAGGATGCCGTGCCGCGTGATGAGCCGCCGGTTCGTCACCGTGTACGTCGAGAAGTACCAGTTCAGGAACGGCTTCAGCGCGAACGCCACCAGGACCACCACACCGACCGCGAGGATCGCGATCCGGGCCGGTGTCTGCATCGACCCCGACGGCACGATCGCGGCCAGGAAACCGCCCAGACCCGCCACCACCAGCAGCAGGAACACCGGGAAGATCAGTGCCTTCCAGTGCGTCCGGGTGCTGACGACGACGTACTCGTCCTCACCCAACAACTTCGCCGAGATCGCCATGGGCCCAGTCTCACAGTTCCCGGGGTCCGCTGTCCTCCCCCGACACGATGAACGGTCGGGGCGACACGCCCGGCCAGATAGTGGTTGAAGCCTTCACAAAACTGCATACAGTCGGCGAGGATGCGCGAAGGGTAACTCTGGGGGGCAGGAGAAGGAGCCGTGATGGGCATCTTGTCGGTACTCGATCGGGAGCGCACCGTTGCGCCCGCGGGATACAGCCGCTGGCTGATCCCGCCGGCCGCGCTGGCTGTCCACCTCTGTATCGGGCAGGCGTACGCGACCAGCGTGTACAAGACGTCGATGGTGAAGCACTTCGACACCAGTCAGACCGCGGTCGGGGTGATCTTCAGCATCGCGATCGTGATGCTGGGCCTGTCCGCCGCGATCGGTGGCACCTGGGTCGAACGCAACGGCCCGCGCAAGGCGATGTTCGTGTCCGCCAGTTTCTGGGCCACGGGCTTCCTGGTCGGCGCGCTCGGCATCGGCACGGGCCAGCTCTGGCTCGTCTACCTCGGGTACGGCGTCATCGGCGGCATCGGGCTCGGGATCGGCTACATCTCGCCGGTGTCCACGCTGATCAAGTGGTTCCCGGACCGCCCGGGTCTGGCGACCGGCCTGGCGATCATGGGCTTCGGCGGCGGCGCGCTCGTCGCGAGCCCGCTGTCCCGCCAGCTCCTCAGCCTGTACGACTCGGGCTACGACCCCAACGTGAGTACGTCGGTCGCCGGTGGCGGAGCCCTGGTCGGGCTCTTCGTCACGCTCGGCATCGGCTACTTCGTCGTCATGATGTTCGGCGTCGTCAACATCCGCGTGCCCGCCGACGGCTGGATGCCGGACGGGTTCGACTCGGCCGCGGTCAAGCAGAAGACGCTGGTCACCACCTCCAACGTGTCGGCGGCGAACGCGATCAAGACCCCGCAGTTCTGGTTCCTCTGGGTCGTGCTGTTCTGCAACGTGACCGCGGGGATCGGCATCCTCGAGCAGGCCAGCCCGATGATCCAGGACTTCTTCCGTGGCGCGGACGGCAAGTCGAGCGTCGCGGTCGCGGCGGCGGCCGGGTTCGTCGGCCTGCTCTCGATCTTCAACATGGCCGGGCGATTCGGCTGGTCGACCACGTCGGACCTGATCGGCCGCAAGCCGATCTACGCGATGTATCTCGGCGTCGGGATCATCGCGTACTTCCTGCTCGCCACGGTCGGGCCCAACAGCACGGTGATCTTCGTGCTGCTCGCAGCCGTGATCATCTCGTTCTACGGAGGCGGGTTCGCGACGGTTCCGGCGTACCTGCGGGATCTGTTCGGGACGTATCAGGTCGGCGCGATCCACGGCCGCCTGCTGACCGCGTGGTCGGCGGCGGGCATCGCGGGTCCACTCATCGTCAACGGCTTCCTCGACCGCGAAGGAAAGCCAGGCACCCTGACGGCATCGGCCTACCGCCCCGCGCTCTTCACGATGGTCGGCGTACTGGCAGTCGGCTTCATCGCCAACCTCCTGATCCGCTCAGTCTCCGCCCGCTTCCACGAACCCTCCGAAACCCCGGTGGAGGCAACACCATGAACCAAACCCCACGCCTGGTAATTTCCTGGCTCCTGATCGCCATCCTCCTCGGCTACGGCATAGTAGAAACCCTGATCACAGCCGCCAAACTCTTCACAAACTAAAAACCAAAGAAAAGAAGAGAAAAGAAAGAACAGGGTGGCTGGGTGCCTGGCGGGCTCGGCGCGTATGTGCGGCCAGCCGGTGGTCGGCGGGTGAGGAGTGCAGCGACTCACACGCATGCGAGGGATCGGGGCTGCCGAGGACCAGCCACCGAGCGAGCAGGTGCTGGAGGCCATCACAATCCACGGTTCTGGTGAAGATCAGGCGTGATTCGCCTGCTGGACGACGATTGTGATGGCCTGGAGATCGGGTGGCCGATGCTCTGAATGCTCACCTGACCGACCGCTGACTGGCGCCGACCTCAGCCAGGCACCCGGCCAATCTAATCTCTCGTCTTTGTCTGTTCTTTTCTTTGCTTGTTTTTTTTAGGTTTTGTTCTTCAAGAACTTCGTAGGTGGGTTACGTCGCCGGCGGCCAGGGGGCGTGGGCCGTTGGGGGTTTCTATGATTAGGCGGCCGTCGTCGGCCAGGTCGGTGGCGGTGCCTTCTAGGAAGGTGTTGTCGGGGAGTTCTACTCGGACTTTGTTGCCGAGGGTGGCTGAGAGGGTGCGGTATTCGGGGAGGATTGTGGCTGGGTCGCCGTTTGAGTCGACCCAGGTTTGATAGCGGGTTGCGAGTTCTCGGAGGATGGCGGCCGTTACGGTGGCGCGGTCGGTGGTGGCGGCTTTTTCCAGGGCCAGCGACGTTGCTGCAGGGTGCGGGCGCTCAGCCTCGCGGAGCGTTACGTTGAGGCCGATGCCGACGACAGCGGCCGGACCGTCGATCCGCTCGAGCAGGATGCCGGCCAGCTTCCGGTCTTCGACCAGTACGTCGTTCGGCCACTTCACCAGCGCGGGGATCTCGGCAACCCGTCGTACCGCGGCGGCCACGGCCAGCGGGACCAGGAGACCCAGCCACGGCCATCGTGACGCGCTCACAGCGGTCGGACGCAGCAGAGCCGACATGAGCACGGCAGAGCGCGGCGGAGTGGTCCACGTGCGTCCCAACCGCCCGCGACCGGACGACTGGTACTCCGCGGCGACCACCAACCCCTCGGCCGCACCTTCGGCCGCCGCAGCCGCGACGACCGCGTTGGTCGACGGCGTCTCGGTGAGTACGTCGATCTTCGTCCAGAACGAGCCAGGACGTACCAGCCGCCCCTGCAGGAATCGTGCGTCCAGGGGCGGCCGTTCCAGGTCGCTGTAGGTCATCCCGTGTTCTGCAGTCCGGCGGCGACGCCTGAGACGGTCAGCAACAGCAGGCGGCGCGTGCGGACGATCTGCTCCTCGTCCAGCGAGTCATCGGTACGCAGCGTCCGGAGTGCCCGCAACTGCAGGTAGCTGAGCGCATCGACGTACGGGTTCCGCAGCTCAACCGCTCGGCCCAGCACCCGCCGGCCGGCCAGCAACCGGTCCTGGTCGAGCACCTTGAGCACCCACTCGGTGGTGAGCGCGTGCTCGTCGAGCATCAGCTGTGTCAGGTCCGGCCGGTCGCCCAGCTCCAGGTAGCGGCTTAGGATGCGCCGGTCGGTCTTGGCCAGCGACATCTCCGCGTTCTCCAGCATCACCTGGAACAGCGGCCAGTTCTGGTTCGCGTCACGCAGTACGGCGACGTCCCCGACCGCGGAGAGCGCCGAACCGAGGCCGTACCAGCCCGGTGCGTTCACCCGAGCCTGCGACCAGGCGAACACCCATGGGATCGCCCGCAGGTCCTCCAGCGACGACACTGCGACCCCACGCCGAGCCGGCCGCGACCCGAGCGGCAACTGACCCAGCTCCTCCAGCGGAGTGACCCGGCCGAACCACTCCGCGAACCCATCCGCCTTCACCAGCCGGTGGTACGTCGTACGCGCGGCCTCGTCGAGCGTCTTCTCCACCACAGCGAACCGCTCGGCGGCAACGGCAGCCCGCTCCTCAACCGCCGGAGTGGATGCCAGCAACGTCGCTGCGGTCACCTGCTCGATGTGCCGCTGCGCGATCGCCGCGTTCCCGTACCGAGCCGGGATCGCCTCACCCTGCTCGGTGAGCTTGAACCGCCCGGCCACCGACCCAGGAGCCTGAGCCAGTACGGCGCGGTTCGCAGGACCGCCACCACGGCCCAGAGCGCCACCACGACCGTGGAAGAGCGTCAGCCGGATCGCATTGCGCTGCGCCCACGCGGTGATTCGCGCCTGAGCGTCGTACAGAGCCAGTGTCGCCGACACCGGACCGACGTCCTTCGCAGAGTCGGAGTACCCGAGCATGACCTCGAAGCGCCGATCGTTGGCGGTGAGCCGATGCCGGACCCGGGTGAGCTGGATGGCGTTGTCCAGCACCTCCACCGAGTTCTGCAGGTCTTCACCGGTTTCGAACAGCGGTACGACGTCGAGCTCGATCGGACGCCCGTCCATGGCCGCATCCGCGAGCTCGTAAACCGCGGCGAGGTCACCGGCGTTCCGAGTGAAGGAAACGACGTACCGACGGCACGCCTCGGGCCCGAAGCGTTGCTGGATCTGACCGATCACCCGCAGCGTCGCCAGCACCTCTTCGGTCTGGTCGGACAGCTCACCGCCGCCCAGCACCTCTTCCAGCGCCTTGGCGTGCACCGACGAGTGCTGACGGACCTCCAGCTCGGCCAGGTGGAAGCCGAACGAGTTGACCTGCCAAATCAGCTGCTGAAGATCGCCGTACGCCTGGCGTAGCGCGCCCGCGTTCACCAGGGAGTCCTGCAGCACCTTGAGCTCGTGCAGGAAGTCAGACGCCCGCGGGTAGCCGAAGTCCGCGTCACGGGCCCGCGTGGCGGCCAGGCGCCTGGCGGCAAGCAGGAGAAGCTGCCGGTGCGGCTCGGCGGGTGACCGAGTCTCGATGTCCACAATCAGGTCCGGATTCACCGCTCTGGCGTCCTCGAGGAGCCGACGGACCTGCGCGGACGGCGGAGTGGTCGCTGCGTCCAGGGTCAGCGCGCGGCCGAGCTCATCGGTGGCTCGTTCGAGTGCGCGCAGGACGTGGTCGGCCTGGATCTGCATGGCTTCGCGGGTGATGGCCGCGGTGACGTTCGGATTGCCGTCGCGGTCACCGCCGATCCACGACCCCAGCCGGACGAACGGCGCCACGATCGGCAGCCGCATCCCGGCCGCCTCGCCGGCCAGCGCGTCGTCCAGCCGCCGGTAGACGTTGCCGATGACGTCGAACAGGGTCTCCTCGAACACGGCCATCGCGGATCGGACCTCGTCCAGCGGCGACGGGCGGCTGGTTCGGAGTTGCCCGGTCCGCCACAGGATGTCGACCTGTTCCATCAGGCGACGCCGGTTCTCGGCGAGCTCGCTGTCGCCGGCCCGCGGGTCGCCGCGCTCCTCGAGCAGCGACGAGATGCGGCGAATCGTCGCCAGCACCGCGCGCCGCCGCGCCTCGGTCGGGTGCGCGGTCAGCACCGGGCGGAACTCCAGCCCGTTCAGCAGTGCGCGAGCCTGCTGCTCACCACTGTCCCTGGTGATCTGCTCGACCGCCTGCGCCAGCTCGGACACCGACGGCGCGGTAGACCCGTCGCGGCCGGACCGGTCCCGCTCGCGCAGGACGCGGGAGCGGTGCAGCTCCTCGCTGAGGTTGGTCAGGTGGAAGTAGCAGGTGAAGGCGCGGGCCACGTCCTCGGCCCGCTCATGCGGCCAGGAGGCGACGAGTTGCTCGGCCGCGGCGCCGTCGCCGGCGATGGTCAGCTCCCTGAGCTTCTCCACGTCGTCGAGCAGCGGCTGACCGGCGTACTCGACCAAAACCTTGCCGAGGATCTCGCCGAGCAGGCGGACGTCGGCCCGAAGTTCTTCGGGCACCTCGAACCGCGCGCGGGTACGGGTCTCACTACCGGTCTCGCTCACGTTCGCCCACCCTATCGGGGCGGGCCCGCAATCGCCGCAGAGTCCGCCAGCTGGAAGCCCGATCGTGACCGTGTAGTCAGCTACTTCACAGTACGGAACTCAGACGTTCCCGAATCCGCCACCGACCACCTGCGAGACGACCTTGGCCAGCTCGGCCGGGCAGCGGTCGGTGCCGTCGACGACGAGCATGCGGGCGCAGGCCTCGGTCATCGAGGCGAGCAGCTCGGCGAGGACCGGCAGATTCGCATCCGGTTCGGTGACGCCTGGCAGCGACTGGAGCAGCGTCAGCCGCAGGCCCTCGACCAGGAACGCGCGGGCGGCCCGGACCCGCTCGGCCACGGCGGGCGCGGCGCCGTACTGGGCTCCGAAGACGATCCGCCAGGACTGTGGATTCTTCTCGGCCGTGCTGAGGAACGCGGTCAGGCCGTCGAGGACGTGCTCCTCGGGAGTCCCGACGCTCGGGTCGGCGGGCAGTGCGGAGACGATCGAGACGACCAGGTGCTGTTCTTCGCGGGCGAGCAGAGCCAGCAACAACTCGTCGCGATTCGCGAAGCAGTCGTAGACAACGGGTTTCGTCACCCCGGCCGCGTCGGCGACCGATTGCATCGTCGTACCGGGAAAACCCTTGGTGGAGAAGACTTCCAGGGCCGCGTCCAGGATCATCGGGCGGCGGCGTTCAGGGCCGAGATGAGCGGCTCGGCGGCGCTTCTCGCCATCGCCTTCGGTGCCCTCGACCACTTGACAAACCTACCAGATCGTAGGAAATTCCTACGGTCTGGTAGGAACTGCCGCGGGGGTGGTCTGTGACCGAACGAGGCAGTGCCGGATGGCTCGATGCCAAAGGGCTCACCACCCTGGACGCGACCGAGCTGGCCCGGCTGGTCGACCGGACGTCGGAGCGGGAGCTTCGGCATCGGCTCATCGGGGGTGTGCGAGAGGTCGCGTTGCGCGAGATCTTTCGACGGATGCCGGAGTATCTCCGACCCGCCCGCGCCGCCGGGTTCGACGCAGTGGTCGCCTGGCACATCACGGGGGCGGGCGGGGACGGCCGGCCCGACGACGCGGACGAGCACTGGATCCGCATCCGCGACGGCCGCTGCACGGTCCTGGCGGATCAGCCCGGCGCGCCCGACATCTCGATCCGCACCGATCCCGCCACCTTGCTCCGCGTCGTCACCGGCAACGAGGACCCGGTTCTCGCCGTCCTCAAACAACGCCTCTCGGTCCGCGGTGACCTGGCCCTGGCCGCCCGCCTCACCAAGCTCTTCGCCGTCGGCCCCACCTGATCAGCGCGCGTCCATCCCACGCTGCTTGGATTGGTCCGAACCGACGGTGGTGGGATTCGGCGCGTTGACCGGTGCCTGCGGGCGATGCGTGGTCAGCGCCTCGTCCTTGGCGAACCTCAGGTGGTCCTCTGGGCGATGGCCCAGCGCCTGGACCTCCTCGGCCAGCTTGTAGCCGTAGAGGTGCACCTTTTCGGCGAGTTCGTCGTTCCCCACGCCGGCTTCGCGCCAGGTGTCGGCCTGGGTCGGCAGGACCTTGAACGCCAGGCGGATCCGCTCCGCGGCCTCCTCGACGGCGGCCGGCGGCACCAGCCCTGCCGCCGCGCTCCGAGCGATGTCGGCACGCGGCTGCCCGGCCAGGTGCCGGAGTGTCGCGCTCGGGTCGTCCATCGAGCGCCCGTTGGCTTCGTCGACGGCCAGCGCGAGACCGAGCGCGGCCGGCGCGAGCTCCGCGCGGGTAGGCGGCCCTGCGGCCTTGACCTGGTCGGCGAGGTCGGGCGGGAGAACTCCCTCGAGGATCTCGTAGTAGTTGTCGTCGACAAAGGCGTCCCACACCGGCCCCGCGGGCCCGTCGAGTTCGGGGTCCTGTTCCGCCCGTGCCTCCGCTTCGCGCGAGTGTCCGGCCGGCACAGCCCATTGCGCGCACGCCCTGGCAGCCTCGGCAATCCCGTCGCGAGTGGCCGCGAGATCCTCGGACCGGATATTTCCGGACGGGTCCCGCAAGGCCGTCAGGATCGGGTAGCGGTCCGCGGTCGCGGTCAACTGCGCCAACGCCAGGTCGGCACCGAAACTGAGCCGGAGATCGCCCTTCGCCGACGGAGCGGGTACGTCACCCGGCGATGCGTCGTACTCCCCGTTCCACAAGGAGTCCGGCGCACCCGTCAACCGGCCGACCGCACCCTGAATGCGCTGCACCAGCTCGTACGTCGACGCCGGCGCCTCGGTCGGCTGGTCAAGCTGGACTCCTTCGGCGACCACCCGCCCACCGGCGGCATCCCACTCGGGGGACGCGTCGGAGAGCTTGGCGATCTTGGCGGCGAGCTCCCCGACTCGTTGCCCGTACTGCTCGGGATCGTCGATGTGCGGCGGCAATGCGTCGAATCTCTTGTCGATCACGGCGGCGATCCGCTGCACGACGAACGGCTTCTCCGGCGAGTTGGGCACCAACCGTTCGGCCGCCGCCCACGCCATCCCGGATCTGTCCTGACCCGCCATCCGACGCAGCGTCTCGCCCGCAGGCAGTCCTGCCGCGGTGTCGATCGCGCTCGCCAGGCCGCGAGCGATCGGCGCAAGCTCGCCGTCCACCCGAGGCGCCTGCGGCCGGATCCGTGCCGCAGTATCGGCCGGGAGGGTCCGATCGATGATCTGGTTGACATTGTCCTCGGAGAACGCGTTCAGGACCGCCTGCTCGATCCTGGTGAAGCGCGGCGCGACGGACGCGGCCGCCTCCTCGTTCCGCGACGTGTTTCCGTCCGGGACGGCCCAGCCTGCCAGCGAGGCGGTCGCAGTCAGGTACGCCGACTGGACGGCCGCAACCTGCTCCGAAGACAGCGGGCCGTTCTCCATCAGCTGCATCAGGGCGAGCCCCTGCGCTTCGGTGAGGCGGATCGCCCGGCCGGATGGATCGCCGCGGAGAGTCTCCGTGTTGCCGCTCCACAACGTCTCTCGGGTATCGGTCAGCGCAGCCACCGCGCCCTGAATCCGCTCCATCACCTCGGGTACCGACGCCGGCCGACCGATCTCTGCACCACGTGACGCGGCTCGAATGGCCGCCCGCTCCTGGTTGGCCGGATGCCACTCCGGCAGGGTGTCCAGGAAGCGGTGCAGGTCTCCGAGCTCCTTGGTGGCGGCGGCGCTCGCGGTGTTGATTGCGGCCACACCGCCCGCGATATCCGGGCGTCGGTTCTCGCGGAACTCGGTCAGCTCCCGTTGTGCCGCCGCCTGCAGGTCGCGGGTGGCGAACCCGGACTCGACGGTGTCGGACACCGATCGCAGCAACGCCTCCCGCTCGGGCCTCGGCAGTTGGGCATAGCCCGGATGCAGCCTCAGCAACATCTGGGCGGCCGCCGGTCCCGTACCACCGCGACCAGCGGCGACCAGGCGGGTCAGCACCTGCTCTTGACCGGTTCCGGTCCGTGCAGCGATCGCCAGGGCGAGAGCCTGCCCGGCCGCGACATCCCCCTCCGGCACCGCCAGCGGGAACCGGCCGAGGTCGTCGGCCCGTCCGTTCGGGAACAGGCCCGCGACCAGCCGCGGTGCCGCGAAATGCGCGTAGGCCTCGCTGACCGCCCGGCCGAGCCGCTCACGGTCGGCCGGACCGGCTGCGGCGGGAAGCCGACCGCCTGAATCGAGCAGGTCCTCGGATGGTTCGAGCTCGCGCGCGGACAACGCGAACGCCGCGGTCACCGCCGTACGGATCTCCGGCCGGCGATCCTGCCCGTCCGGGCCGGACACGAGCCTGGCCGGGATGTCGAGGGTTTCGCCCAGGTCCTTCAGTGGCTGCTCGAGCTGATCGGGCACCTCAGGCGGCTCGTCGCTCCAGCCTTCGGTGTCAGCGACGACCAATTGGTGGATCCGGCGGAGGACATTGACGGCAAGCAGGTCGGCCACGGCCAGCAACTTAGCGGCTGAAAGGGGTACCGACGGCGTTGCGGCCGAGGTCACAGGGCCGGTCACGGGGCAGGGAAGCGTACTGACGCGTAGGCTGCCCGACTATGGGAGAGACGGCGAACATCCACACCACCGCCGGGAAGATCGCGGACCTCGAGCAGCGGCTCGACGAGGCCGTGCACGCCGGGTCGGAGCGTGCGGTGGAG
Organism: Kribbella sp. NPDC055071; assembly: GCF_053608045.1. NCBI lineage: Bacteria > Bacillati > Actinomycetota > Actinomycetes > Propionibacteriales > Kribbellaceae > Kribbella > Kribbella sp. NPDC055071. The sequence continues at coordinate 50,845 of NZ_JBSGUS010000022.1, read as the reverse complement.
AAGCAGCACGCCCGCGGCAAGAAGACGGCCCGCGAGCGGATCGCGCTGTTGCTGGACGAGGGCTCGTTCTCCGAGCTGGACGAGTTCGCCCGACACCGCTCGACCAGCTTCGGGCTGGACTCCAATCGGCCGTACGGCGACGGCGTGGTGACCGGATTCGGCACGATCGACGGCCGTCAGGTGTGTGTCTTCGCCCAGGACTTCACCGTCTTCGGCGGCAGCCTCGGCGAGGTCTTCGGCGAGAAGATCGTCAAGGTGATGGACCTGGCCACCAAGATCGGCTGCCCGCTGATCGGCATCAACGACTCCGGCGGCGCCCGGATCCAGGAGGGCGTGGTGAGTCTCGGCCTGTACGGCGAGATCTTCCGCCGCAACGTCCGTGCCTCCGGCGTGATCCCGCAGATCTCGCTCATCATGGGCCCGTGCGCGGGTGGCGCGGTCTACTCCCCCGCGGTGACCGACTTCACCGTGATGGTGGACGAGTCGTCGTACATGTTCATCACCGGCCCGGACGTGATCAAGACGGTCACCGGTGAGGACGTCAGCCAGGAGGAGCTCGGCGGCGCGCGGACGCACAACACCAAGTCCGGCAACGCGCACTACCTCGGCAGCGACGAGGAGGACGCGATCGAGTGGGTCAAGACCCTGGTCGGTCACCTCCCGCAGAACAACCTCGAAGACCCGCCCGTGTACGACGCCCCCGCGGATCTCGAACTCACCGAGACCGACACCGCGCTGGACACACTGGTCCCCGACTCGCCGAACCAGCCGTACGACATGCACACCGTGATCGAGGCGGTCGTCGACGACGGCGAGTTCCTCGAGGTGCAGACGCTGTTCGCGCCGAACATCGTCGTCGGCTTCGGACGGGTCGAGGGCCGCCCGGTCGGCGTGGTCGCGAACCAGCCGATGCAGTTCGCCGGCACGCTCGACATCAACGCGTCCGAGAAGGCCGCCCGGTTCGTCCGGACCTGCGACGCGTTCAACGTCCCGATCCTGACCTTCGTCGACGTCCCCGGCTTCCTCCCCGGCACCGACCAGGAGTGGAACGGCATCATCCGCCGTGGCGCCAAGCTGATCTACGCGTACGCCGAAGCCACGGTCCCGATGATCACCGTGATCACCCGCAAGGCCTACGGCGGCGCGTACGACGTGATGGGCTCCAAGCACCTCGGTGCCGACATCAACCTCGCCTGGCCGACCGCGCAGATCGCGGTGATGGGCGCGCAGGGCGCCGTCAACATCCTGCACCGGCGTGAGTTGGCAGCAGCCGCCGCGGCCGGTGACGATATGGAGACCACCCGCCAGCAGCTGATCACGGAGTACGAGGACCATCTCGCGAATCCGTACATCGCGGCAGAGCGCGGCTACATCGACGCCGTCGTCAAACCGAGCGAGACCCGCGCCGAGATCGTCCGCGGCCTGCGTCTGCTCCGGACCAAGCGCGACACGCTCCCTCCGAAGAAGCATGGGAACATCCCGCTGTGAGCGACTTGCAGGTCGTCAAAGGCGACCCGACCCCCGAAGAGCTGGCCGCGCTGATCACGGTCCTGGCCGCTCGCTCAACCACAACCCCGGCCACCGAGGGATCAGATCGCGCTAGCAACTGGGCGACGTACTGGCGCAACGCCCGCACACCGTTCCACCCTGGTCCGGGGCAGTGGCGCGCCTCGGCTCATCCCTGACCCCGGACCTGAGGCACTGACCAAGCCTGCCCCTCGGCCGCTCGGCACCACTGGCCGAGCGCAAGCAGCTCGTCCGGTGCGCGGTTGGTGAGTGGCGGGGATCCGCCTTCAGATACGACGGAGACGAATGAGCGGATACATCGGCGACTGGCCGGTGGTTCGGGGTGGGCCGGGGAAGGTCGTGGCGCCGTCGAGGACGAGGTTGTGGCGGGCGGCTTGAGCTACCAGGTGGGTGAGGGCGTCCTGAGAGCGCGTCTCGTCCGGGGTGCGGCCGTCGGCGTAGCGACCGGCGTCGCTCTTCTCGGTGGTGGTGATGAAGACACCGCCCGGGCGTAGTACGCGGGAGACCTCGGCGATGATCGGTTCGCTGTCGTCCAGCAGGTGCAGCAACCAGATCGCCACGACGGCGTCACACCGCCGGTCGGCGATCGGGAGAACGCCTGCGTCCGCCGCCGCGACGTGCCCGGGCAGCCGGATCCGCGCATGCCGAAGCATCGCCTCCGACACGTCGACCCCATGCACCAAGTTGCCAAGAGCAACAAGCTCTGCCCCGACAATCCCGGTCCCCACCGCCAGCTCCAGCACCCTTCCATCCTGGGGAAGCAAGGAATGGACGGCTTGGGCTGCGGCTTGGGCTCGGGTCGGGCCGCCGCGGGTTTCGTCGTACTCGGCGGCGACGTCTTCGTCGTACGTGTAGGTCTTCGAGGTCTCCCACAGGGACGGCCAGGGGATTCCGACCTCGATGAGCATGCGGCGCAGTAGCGGGAGCGAGAGGCCGACGACGTTGTGGTAGTCGCCCTCGATGACGCTGACGAACGGGCCGCCGAGGCCGTCGACCGTGAACGCACCAGCCACCACGAGCGGCTCGCCGGTGGCGACGTACGCGTCGATCTCCTCGTCGGTCAGGTCGGCGAAATGCACGGTCGTGGATGCGAGCTCGCGCAGCTCCTGCTTGGCGTTGGTGTCGATGAGGCAGTGGCCGGTGTGCAGGACGCCGCTGCGTCCGCGCATCGAGCGCAGTCGCTCCCGCGCGACCTCCGGAGTCCCGGGTTTGCCGTACGCGACGCCGTCGATCTCCAGCACCGAATCACAGCCGAGGACGGTCGCGTGATCGGTCAGCGAGGCGACGACCGCCCGCGCCTTGAGCGTCGCGAGCAACCGAGCCAGCTCACCCGGGCTCTCCGCGGTGATGTTGTCCTCGTCGACACCGGAGACGATCACCTCCGGCTCGACACCCGCGCCGCGCAGCGTCTTCAAGCGCGCCGGCGAGGCCGACGCCAGCACGAACCGCACCGGACTCACAGCTTCGCGAGGGCTCGGCGCAGCGGGTCCAGGCCGATCGACCCGAGGTTCAGCGCGTCGGAGTGGAACTGCCGCAGGTCGAACGCGGATCCCTTCCGCTGCTTGGCGTCCTCGCGTGCCTGCAGCCAGATCCGTTCACCGACCTTGTACGACGGCGCCTGCCCGGGCCACCCGAGATAGCGATTCAGCTCCGCCCGCAGGAACTCGATCTCCATTCGGCAGTGCGCCCGGAGGAACTCGAGCCCGAGCTCGGCGTTCCACCGCTCGCCCGGCCGCCAGCCGAACGGGTTGTCCCGCGGAACCTCCAGCTCCAGGTGCATGCCGATGTCGACGATCACCCGAGCCGCCCGGAACCCCTGCGCGTCCAGCATGCCGAACCGCGCGCCGGGGTCCTCGAGGTATCCGAGCTCCTCCATCAGGCGCTCGGCGTACAAGGCCCAGCCTTCGCCGTGGCCGGAGACCCAGGAGTCGATCCGCTGCCAGCGGTTCAGCAGGTCGGTGCGCAGCATCGTCTGCGCGCACTGGAGGTGATGCCCGGGCACACCCTCGTGGTAGACGGTGGTGACCTCACGCCAGGTGGCGAAATCCTGTACGCCGTTCGGCACGGCCCACCACATCCGGCCGGGCCGGGTGGTCAGGTCCTCGCTGGGCGGCGTGTAGTAGATCGAGCCGTCGGAGGTCGGCGCGATCCGGCACTCCAGCGTGCGGATCTCGTCGGGAATGTCGAAGTGCGTGCCGGCCAGCTCGGTCACGGCCGCGTCGGACATCTGCTGCATCCAGTCGCGGAACGCGTCCTTGCCGTGGATCTTGCGGCTCGGGTCGTCATCGAGCAGCGCGGCGGTCGCCTCGATCGAGCGGTCGCCGCCGTTCAGGTCGGCCGCGATCGTCTGCATCGCGCCCTCGATCCGGGCCAGCTCGGCCCAGCCCCAGGCGTAGGTCTCCTCGAGGTCGACGGCCGCGCCGAGGAAGTAGCGCGACGCCAGCTCGTACGTCTCCCGGCCGCAGGCGTCCCGCTGCGGGGCCTGCGGCGCGATCTCGGCGGTCAACCACGCACCGAACTCCTCGTACGCCTTCCGCGCCGACGCCGCCGCGGCCTCGACCGACGGCTTGATCGCACCGTCCGGCGCCTGCGCGGCGAGGCCGGCGAAGAAGTCGTCGCCGTCGGCGCCGGTCCAGCTGGCGATCCGCGCGGCCAGGTCGTTCACCTGGCGGACCGCCGACACCTGGCCCTGCCCGGCCTGCTCGAGCAGGGTGTCGCGATACCCGTCCAGCGCCGTACCGACCTGGTTCAGCCGGATCGCGATCGTCTCCCAGTCCTGATCCGTTGCCGTCGGCATCAAGTCGAAGACCTGCCGGATCTCGGCCGGGATCGAGGAGATCGCGTTCAGCTGACGCTGCGGGAGGCCGGCCTCGAGCGACTCCAGCGCGAGGCCGAGACGCTCCAGGAATCCGTCCTTGGCGACCTCCTCGCGCGGGCTGCCGGTCTCGGTCGCCTGCGCCGCGGCGACGGAGCGCCGGGTCAGCTCGATCAGCCCGTCGAACCCGGACGGAGAGTAGTCCGGCAACTCGTGATCGTGGCCGGCGATGCCCATGAAGGTGGCGCCGGCCGGCTGCAGGACGACGTACTGCTCGAGGTAGCCCTCGGCGACCTGGTCGATCGGGGCGTTCGGGGTGTTGGCTGGAGTCACCTGGCCGACCCTACAGCGCGGGACCGGCTCAGCTGACCCCATTTGTTGCCGATACTGTTGCGGGCACTGGGGGCCGTTCGCATGTCAGTCGTGGAGAGAGGGGCCGGCGTTGAGCCAGCCACCGTACGGCGGTCCGCCGAACCAGAATCCGCCGTACCCGAATCAGCCTGGGCCTTACCAGCAGCCTGCTCCTTATCCGCAGCCTGCTTACGGTCCGCCCGGTCCTTACGCCGGACCACCACCGAACCCGTACGGCGGTCCCCCGCAGTACGGGCCGGGTTCGATGGCGCCGCAGCAGGGACCGGGGTTCGGTTGGGGACCCACCTTCGGGCCGCCCGGTCCGGGCGGGCCCGGGTTCCAGCCGGGCTGGCAGCCGCAGCGGCCGCGGAAGAAGTCGAAGGGCCCGCTGATCGCGATCCTGAGCATCGTCGGGGTGGTCGTAGTCGGCGCATGGATGGTCGGCGTGATCAAGAAGAACGCCGAGAACGACGCCACCCCGCCGGTCAGCTCGGGTCGCTACACGCCGGAGCCGGTCGAATCGCCCACCTCGGCCCCGACCGAACAGCCGACGAACACCGCGTCGCCCTCGCAGGGCAAGTCCGATGCGGAGATCGCGGCGAAGAACGCGCTCTACGCCGTCGGTCAGATGCCGACGGTCAACTGCAAGGAGCCGAGCGTCCGGCCGACCACGGCCCGTAACGCGGCCTCGTACTGGGCCGCGATCAAGCCCTGCCTGGACAAGTCGTGGGCCCCGCTGGTGGCGAAGGCCGGCTACACCTTCAAGGCGCCGACGATGATGTATTGGCAGGGCACCAGCATCAACAACCCGTGCGGCAGCGGACCGGTCAGCGTGCCGTTCTACTGCTCGGCGAACCACGTGATGTACATGAAGGTCGACGTCTTCGTGAAGTCCTACAACGAGTACCCGGACGCGGAGGCGAAGGCCTACGCCCGGATGTGGTACTCACGGTCGATCGCGCACGAGTACGGCCACAGCGTGCAGTACATGACCGGGATCCTGCAGGCGGCGAGCGCGATGCGCTACGAGCAGCCCGACGAGGCCGGCCAGATGCGGATGACCCGCCGGATGGAGTTGCAGGCGAACTGCTTCGCCGGTGTCTTCCTGGCCGCGAACAAGCGCAGCTATCCGATCAACGGTCTGATGCTGAGCGTCTGGACCAAGTACGTCGTGACCGCCGGCGACAAACCCGAGGAGGGCGACCACGGCAGCGTGGCCAGTCAGGCCCGCTTCATGGGGAAGTCCTTCACCACCGCCAATCCGGCGTCCTGCAACACGTTCGCGGCCTCGGCGGCCAACGTCAGTTAGAGCAGGTTGGCGGGCGCGACCTGGCGCCAGGAGTCGATCAGGATGTCGTGCAGTTCGTCGGCGTCCTCGAGCGCGTCGAGGCGGGCCCGAACCCAGTTCGAACCCGCCTCGTGCGGCGGAACCCAGAACTTCCCGGGTTCCGCCGCGATCAGCTCTTCGCGCTCCAGCCGCGGACACCGCACCGCGAACGAGGTCCCGTCGTCCGGCACCGTGAGGAACATCCGTCCGCCGACATCGAAGGTCGGGTGTCCCCACCGCTGCTTCTCCACGGTCTCCGGGAGGGACAGCGCGATCCGTCGTACGTCGTCTGCGTCGAGCACCCGCATACCTTAAGCGGCCCGCTTCCGCCCTGGCAGGAGGAGTGCGACGACCGCACCGACCGCGACGATGCCCGCGCCGGTCCAGACCGCGGGAACCAGACCGGCGGCGTACTGAGCCGGCGAGTCGTACGATCCGGCCGAGGCGAAGACCGAGGCCAGTACGGCGACGCCCATCGCGACCCCCACCTCACGGATGGTGTTGTTCGTACCGGACGCGACACCACGGTCCGCGTCGGGTGCGCTACCCATCACGACGCTGGCCGCCGGTGCGAACGTCAGACCCATCCCGATCCCGGCCAGGACGAACGGTACGACGAGTTCGCCGTACTGGGTCGTCGCAGTCGTGATCATTGCGATCCAGCCAAGCGCCACCGCCAGGAACACCTGCCCGCCGGCGATCAGCACTCGCGGACCGACCCGGTCGACAATCAGACCGGCGATCGGCGCGACCACCATCGGCGCCATCGTCCACGGCAGCGTCCGGATGCCTGACTGCAGTGGGGTGTAGCCCTGCACCACCTGGAAGAACTGGGCCAGCAAGAACACCGAACCGAACACGCCGACCGCGAAGGTGAACGAGGTGATGTTCACAGCGCTGAACGCACGGTCCGAGAACAACCGCAGCGGCAACATCGGGGCGGCAGTCCGGCGCTCCCAACTCACGAACGCGGCCAGCAACACCACACCGGCGATCAGCGTGCCCAAGACGCCGGCTGAGGTCCAACCGTCGTCGGCGCCGTGCACAACACCCCAAACGATCGACAGCACGCCACCTGTGGCCAGGACCAACCCGAGAATGTCCAGGCGCTTCGGAGCACCCTTCGACTCGGTCAGAACCCGCGCGGCGAGCACTATGGCCAGCACACCGATCGGCACGTTCAGCCAGAAGATCCACTGCCAGTTCAGTCCGTCCACAACGGCTCCACCCACGACCGGGCCAACAGCAACGCCCAATCCGGAGATGCCACCCCAGATGCCGATTGCGGCACTGCGCTGCTTCTCGGGTACGGCGCCCGCCAGCAACGTCAGCGACAACGGCATCACTGCCGCGGCACCGACGCCCTGAATCGCCCGGGCGCCGATCAGCATCCACGGCTCGGTCGCCAGCGCACACACCGCGGACGCCAGCGTGAACAGCGCGATCCCGGCCAGGAAGATCCGGCGCCGGCCGAGCCGGTCGCCGATCGCGGCCGCGGTCAGCAGCAACGCCGCGAAGGACAGCGTGTACGCGTTCACGAACCACTGCAGGTCGGACAGCGACGCGCCGAGCTCGGTCTTGATCACCGGCAGCGCGTTCGTCACGACCAGGTTGTCCAGGGTGACCATGAAGGTGGGGATCCCCACCGCGGTCAGGACAGCGCCGAGCCCGTACCTGCGGGCTCGCGCCGACGTGGGTCCGGACCCCAGCCCCGGCTGATCGAGAGCGGTCGACGTCATCTCTACCTCACCCATCCCGGCCTCTCGGCCGGCTAGTTGTAATTCACTGATAACAAGTGCGCAGGACTAAAGTATGCATCCACTGATAACATGTCAAGGGAGACGGAGGAGAGACATGGCGACGAGGGTGCGACTGACCGCGGCCGAGCGCGGCGAAGAGGTGCTGAAGGCGGCAGTGCAGGCCTTCGGCGCGTCCGGGTACGAGGGGACCAAGACCGATGAGATCGCCCGGATGGCGGGTGTCTCCCAGCCGTACGTGATCCGGCTGTTCGGCACCAAGCAGCAACTCTTCCTGGCCGCCGTGCAGAGCGTCTGCGACCGGATCGAGCAGATCTTCCGCGAGGCGGCGGCCGAGTCACCGGAGCTGAGCAACCTCGGGGCGAACTACGAGCGCCTGCTGTCCGAGCCCGAGGTCCTCCTGGTCCTCCTGCACGGCTTCTCGGCCAGCGGCGATCCGGCCATCGGCGACTGCGTCCGCCAGCGGTTCGGCCGGATCTACGCCCTGATCCGCGAACTCACCGGAGCAACCCCGCAGGAGGCCCGCGACTTCCTCGGCACCGGCATGCTCCTGACCGTCATGTCGGCCATGCAGGTCCTCGGCCCCAAGGCCGTCCCCACCGCCTGGGCCGAAGAGATCACCGAGACGTTCGGCCCCAAGGACGACTAGCCATGCCTTAGTCGCGGCCGAGTTTCTGACCGGCGGCGAACCAGATCGTCACCGTGACGAAGAGCAGCGCACCAACCGTGATCAGCAATGAGCCGGCCACGTCCGCGCCCTGCACCACGGCTGCGGCGATCGCGATCACCGGGATGATCACCACGGCGATTGCCGTCGGCAACCACCAGCGGCGGATCGCGTCCCGGTGCACCCGCGCGTACGACGGGACCTGTGCCGCGAACGCACTCGCCAGATGCACCACCACCAAGGCGATCGCGGTCACCGCCAGGCCCCAGGTCAGCTCGTTCGGCGCGCGCATCAACCAGCCGGCCGCGACGATCAGCAGGAACACCAACCCCGCCAGCGAATCCGGCAACACGACGGCCGCGATCAGCATCGGCACCCCGACCAACGGAATCAGGTCGAGCTCGTCCCACGACTGAACCGCCGGCACCAGCAACGCCACACCGCCCGCCACCGCAATCACCAACCGAGCCAGCAACACAGCCCGCCCCGAAGCCCGAACCTGAGCCAACCACAACGTAATCCGCTCAGCGGTACTCATGAGCGCACTCCATCCACGGCTGCCGGCCGCCCTGGGGTGGTGGAGCGGGGGTCAGCGGTGCTCATGAGCGCATCCGAGGGGCTGAGGCTAGGCGGGAGGCGTCTCTGAGGACTTCGTCGAGGGTGCCGGCGCCTCGCCACGGAACCGTGGGAACACCCAGGTCGCTGAGGCGGTCGAGATCGCGGCGGCGTTCAAGCAAACGAAGCCGCCAAGCCAACGGCCAGGTGCGGATGTCGTGCTCGTCCAGGTCAACGGCCGACGCGACATCCGGCGGCAGCGTGTCCACGGCAATGACGGTGCAACCAGAGTGCACGAGGGTCACGACGTACCCGAGCATCGCCTGTCGGAGCAGCGGGCTGAGCACCAGCACCAGACTGTCGGACCTGATCCGGTTCCGCCGGGCCAGTTGTTGTTCGTCCTGCTGACGACCTTTGCGATCGGCGTGCACGAGCGCGTCGAGGATCCGGCGCAGGTGCCCGCGACCGCTGCCGGAGCGAACGCCACGAACCAGGTTCCCGGTGTCGATCAACCGGACGCGGTCCCCATGCCGCAAGTAATGCTCGGCAATCGACGCCGCCGCCCGCACGCCCGTATCCAGGCTGCTCGACCGCCCGTCGATCCCTTCGCTGATCCCGATCTCGCCGCCGGTGTCGAGCAGGATCACCACCTCGGTGTCCCGATCCGACCAGGTCGACGTGACGTGCAGCTCCTGGGTCCGCGCGGAGACCGACCAGTTGATCCGCCGTAACCGATCCCCGGTCCGGAACGGCCGAACCCCAGCCAGCTCCGTCCCCTCACCCGGTCGCCGCGACCGATGCAACCCCACCAGACCAGCCGGCCGCGGTACGGCGTCGACCGCCTCGAACCCGTCCCGCAACGGCAACGTGGCCACGGTCAACGTCTCCGCCGACGTCACCTGGAGCCGATAGGCGCCCAGCACCGACGTGGCCGCAACCGTTGGCCGCTCCAACGCTCGCCGGCCCCACCGCTTCGACCGCAGCCCGACCTCGAGCGTGACCACGCCATCGGTCACCGGCTCGGCGATCGCCGCCTGCGGCGGGTCGTACTCGAACCACTGCGCGCGCGGCAGCGCCGCCACGATCAGATCGATATCAGGGTCGACCGTCCCGGACACCCGCAGCCGGTACGTCGTCGCCTGCCCCTCGAACAACACGTCCGTGTCCAGCTCGGTGTGCACCTCGGGCTGCTCCCGCGGCCGGAAGTATCTCCCCCACACCGCGAGGAACGCCAACGGCAACCCGAACACCGCCGCGTCCGGCCGTCGCGCGAGCACCGCGATGCCGAGTAGCACCGCGGCCGCGCAGATCGCCCGGATCTGCGCATGGGTCGGTCGCCATCTCATCAGCGGGATGCGCCGACCACGGTCGGCGGTGTCGCGACCGTCCCGAGGACAGTGCGAACGACCGTCGCACCGGTGACCTCATGCAGCCAAAGCTCCGGCCGCACAGTGATCCGGTGCGCGAGCGCAGGCACGGCGACCGCCTTCACATCCTCCGGTACGACGTAGTCCCGCCCCTGGATCACGGCGTACGCCCGGGCGGTGAGGAGCAGCGCGAGCGAACCACGCGGTGACGCCCCGACCAGGACCTGCGAGTCACGACGAGTCGCCGCCGCGAGCTCGACGCAGTACTGGCCGACGGTGTCGTCGACCGTGACGGTCTCGACCCGGCGTTGCGCGGCCAGGAGTCCGGCGGCGTCCGTGACAGCCTCGACCGTCTGGTCCTCGCTCCGGCGGCTCATCCGGCGCCGAAGCACCTCCCACTCCTCCTCGGGACTCGGGTAGCCGAAGCCGATGCGCAGCATGAAGCGGTCGAGCTGCGCCTCGGGGAGTGGGTACGTGCCCTCGTACTCGACCGGGTTCGCGGTGGCAAGCACGTGGAACGGCACCGGCAGCGGGAAGGTCTGGCCTTCGACCGTGACCTGATGCTCCTGCATCGACTCGAGCAGCGCGGCCTGAGTCTTCGGCGGGGTCCGGTTGATCTCGTCGGCCAGCAGCAGACCGGTGAAGATCGGTCCCGGCCGGAACACGAACTCCGCGTTCTTCTGGTCGTAAACGAACGCGCCGGTGACGTCCGACGGCAACAGGTCGGGCGTGAACTGCACCCGCCGGAACTCCAGCCCGAGCGCCTGCGCGAACGACCGCGCCGCCAGCGTCTTCGCCAGCCCCGGGTAATCCTCGAGCAGGACGTGTCCACCGGCGAGGATCCCGGCCAGCACCAACTCCAGCGCGTCGGCCTTCCCGACCACTGCCTGGCTCACCCGCTCGAGCACCTGCCGGCACAACCCGGACACCTCGGCGAGCGTCAGCTCGGGATCAGTCACAGTTCCTCACAGGTTCTCGATGGTGTGGATCGCGTACTCGATCTCGTCGAGGGACGCAGTACGTTTCTCGTCGCCGGCGATCAGGTTCCAGAGCCGATCGCCGGTGATCGCGCGGGCTCGCTCCGGCTCGAGCTCGGGGTCGACGCCGTGGCGATGGACGAGCCGATCGGTGCTGAGCTCCAGCAGCAGCGGACGGATCCGGCGAATGAACGTCTGCGATCCCTCACCCGCCCGGCGCTCACGACTCGACTCCGTGAGCCAGGTCGAGATGAACTGGGTCCGGTTGTCCTCACTGCGGGTCCGCATCGCCGCGAGCTGCTCGTCGTGCCGCGTCGGCCAGCTGGTCTCGAGCAGCTGCGGCGAGAGCAACCGAATCGCCAGCGACCCGAAGCCGATCGCCAGTGCGGCGGCCACGAACCACAACGGTCGTGGCGCCATCCCCGCGGCCCCGAACACCGCCACGAGCAGCAGGCTGACCAGCACTGTGATCCCGACATGCTGCAGGAGCACCGTGTTCAGCCGCATCGACCGGATCCGGCGTTCCTTCGGATCCGGCGGCGGCCCCTTCTCCTCCAGCGGAGTCCACCGGTACGACGTCATCGCGCCACCCCGCCCGTCCCCCGGCCCATCGCACTACTGTCGCCGATCATGGGCTCACCACCGGGTCCGGTGCCTCATCGTGCAGCGATCGGGCGACGGCCAACTCGTCCCTCAGGCGCAGCAGGGCAGCTCGCGCCTCGGAGCGGGCGGCTTCGGTCGAGCCGTGCGTCGAGTAGCGGGCCTCGCGATACAGCTCTCCGAGCCGCACCAACTCCGGCTCGGAGATGTCGCCGATGCTCAACACGCGAACAGTGAACTCGGCCGGCGTCTCCGACCGTTCGCGAGCCACGCCCGCCGACGCAGCCGCCTCCTCCAGCGCGACCCAACACGCGATCACCGCGTCGGTCGCCGTACCGGAGTTGATTCCGGCCAGGCCCGTATCCACGGCTTCGGCGAGCTTGTCGGCCTTCACCCGCTCCCAATCGGGGTCGGCGGGCTCGGCCTCCGGAAGCTTGACCGCACGAACGATGCGGTAGATCAACCAACCCAGCGCCACCACACCCGCGGCGATCACCACCCAGATCAGCGCCTGCACCAGGGCCTTGAACCACTCGGGCACCGGCTGCGCCTCCCGCCGACGCTGCGGCGGCCCACCGATCGGTGTCGGCGGATGGGCTGTCGGAGTCAACGTGCCGATCCGCTCCGGCTCTGGACTCGCCCGCAGCGTGCTCTCGCTCAGCGGCTTCACCGAACCCCCAGCCGACGCAAGCACCACGAACCCCGCCGCCGCGACCCCAGCCATCAGGAGCGTAGCCAGCGCAAGCGCACCCCGCCGCCGCCTCTGCATCTCGGAAGGCTAACCGATCAGAAGCCCGTATCGAGGTACGGAAGGCGGTCGGTGGAAAACGCTTGCGAGGTTGCGGCGAGGGATCCGGGGGTGTGTTCTTCGGCAAGTCCGGCCCGGGCGAGCCGGATCAGGGACGGCTTGCCGAGGTAGATGGCGCCGAGGTCGCGGACGTGCAGGGTCAGGTCGGGCGCGCGCGTCGTCGGCTCGCAGGTCGCGCCGTCGGGGCCGCCAGTCAGATGCCAACTCCGCGCGTTCCAGGGGAGGAAGTCGTCGGAGATTGCGAGCACGACGTCGAGCTCCCGCGCGTACGTCCGGGCAGCCAACACCCGTCCGACATCGACCGGGCGGAGCCAGAGGCCGTCGTCGGTGGTCGGTGATGCCTCCCAGGGATCGAGGAGGAGGTCCAGGAGTGGGTCGTCCGAGGCGAGACGCCGGCACTGCGTTTCGCCGAGCAGGTCGGGCTCGAGCAGATAGCGCCAGAGCGCGGCGTGTGCTGCAGTGTCGACCGCATGCACGTAGCTGACCTGCACCGACCCGCGGTCGGCCCGCTTGGTCCGGTAGTACGCATATCCGGTCATTTCGCCGTCGCGCTCGGCCAGCACGCAGCGCAGCTTCGAGACGCTGCGCACGTCGGTCGTCACGGTCTCTCGGATCGAATACTCCTGCCAACGCTCGTTGTGCTCGAACATCCCCGGCCGCCCAGCGGCAATCCGATTCCGGAACGCCGCACACACCCCGAGCGTCTCCCGCACATCGACGGACCTGATCCGTACGTCGTCAACGCCTGCAACTGGCCACAACTCGCGCAGAGCCTTCCGGACCGTGATTTTCTGGTGATCGCTCGCGAGTCCGTAGCCGAAGCGACCGTAGATCACGGCCTCGCTTGCGGTCAGCCCGGCCAGTGGCTCTGCGCCGGCCTCGTAGATCTCGGTCAGTTGCGCGCGCATCAGGTCACGCAGGATCCCGCGCCGGCGATGCGTCGGCCGGACCCCGACCAGCGTCACGCCGGCCATCGGCACCTGCCCACCTGGCACGGTCATCCGCAAGGAGAACGCGCCGGTGTGGCCGACCAACTGTCCCGCATCGACCGCGACCGTGCTCCGCTCCGGCTCCCACACCCGCCGCTCCGACTCCAGTTGCGCCTCGGTCCAGGGCGACGAGAACGCCATGTCGAGGAGCTCCATCAGCTCCTCCCACCCACCGGTGAACCGCTCGATCTCGATCGCCATACCCCTTACCTATCAGACGATCCAGCCTCGAGTCCGGAGAGTTCCGGGAGAATGCCTAAGGAATGCGTACTCAGTACCTGACTGGTTCCGCGGATCGAGGCAACAACCTGCCGTCTGCTCATGGGCCGGCCTGATCGGGGCACCATGGAGAGCATGGCAAGCCTTCGTGACGACGGGATGCCGGTCATCACCACGGACGGCGTGGTCCGCTTCGTGATCGGTACGGCCCTCACCTTCAGCTCGCTCACCACTTCGTTGTGGATCTCCCGCGCACACCTGCACCACCAGCCGGCCTGGCTCGTCGCGGTCGGCGTCGGAGTCGGCGCCGTCCTGCTCTGCCTCGTCCTACTGTGGAACCGGAGCTCGTTCGGGCCGTACATCCTCGACCTCCTGGTCGCCGCGGGCCTGATCGCGGCCGGTCTCTTCGTGGTCAAGGAGGTCGCCGCGATGGCGAAGCTGACCGCGGGCAAGGACGTGTTCCTGTGGGTGCTGGTGGGCGTCGACCTGCTCGGGTTCGTCCTGGTCTACAGCCTGGGCAACTATCCGGACGCGTAAGCCGCGCATCCGCGGCAGGACGGGAAATTTCCCGGCAGGACGGGAAAGCCGAGGTGCCCCGGCTCTAGACTGATGAAAACCGTTTTCATATACTCGTCGGCATGACCGCCCAACCGAAGACGCCGTTGTCCCTGCTGACCGGCCTGTCCAGCACGCTGCGCGAGCCGGTGCTGGAGGCAATGACAGACGCGACCACGGTCGCGGTCGTCGTGGATCAGGACGAGCTGTCCGAGCGAGGCGTGCTCTCGTGGCGCGTGCAGGATGCGTCCGGACCGATCGACGCCGGCGAGTTCACTGTCGGCGACGACTGCGGTGCGTGCCAGCTGATCGAGTCACTGCTGCCGTTGCTCGAGACCCTCGTCGCGCGTGCGCACTGGGATCACGTCGTACTGGCTGCTCCGCCTGCGATGGAGGCACGTCCCCTCGTGACGACGCTGGTGGCGGCACTGCCTGAGCTGGCGGTCGACACGGTCACCTGTGTGGTTGACGCCGTACTGCTGGTTGAGCAGCTGTCCGGTGATGAGCTCCTGGCTGAGCGGGGACTCGCGCTGGGGCTGCCGGATCGGCGGAACGTCGCTGAGCTCACCGCACGACAGATCGAGTACGCCGACGTGTGCGTGCTCGCGAATGCGCACCGCAACCCCAGTCCGGAGCGACTGCACCACCTGCTCTCGCACCTGAACCCACGGACCACAGTGGTTGCAGCTGACCCGGCTGGCGCGCCGACCGCAGCTGTGTCGCGCACCGGTCTGTTCGACTACGCACAGGCCGAGGCGTGGGCCGGTGAGCTTGCGTCGTCCGACCGCGTCCAGCCCAGCGGAGACGGCGTGACCACAGTGCTGTGGCGGTCAACCCGCCCACTGCACCCTGCTCGCCTGAACGACGCGCTCGAAGACATCGTGAACGGCGTGGTCCGCAGCCGCGGCGTGGTCTGGCTGGCGAACCGCCCCACCCAACGAGTCCGCTGGGAATCAGCCGGGTACAGCGCATCCCTAGGCACGCTAGGCGAGTGGTCCGAAACCAACCACCTAGCCGAATGCACAGTAGTGGCCACCGGCATGGGCCTCGACCCAGCCCGCCTCCAAAGCATCCTGGACGCCTGCCTACTCACCGAATCCGAACTGGCCACCCTCAACTGGAAAGACCTGGAAGACCCCTTCGCAGGCGTCTTCTGACCAGAACCCCTTGAAGCACAAAAGAAAACCAAAGAAACAGGAACAAAGAGAAAAGGAAGAACAGGTAAAGAAAAGATAGAGTAGCTGGGCACGTGGCGGGCTCGGTGCGTAGGTGCGGGCGGCCTGTGGTTGGTGTGTCGGGAATGCGATGACCGCGGTGCGTGACGGATCGGGGCTGTCGAGGACCAGTCGCTGAGTGAGCGGTCCCCAGGCCATCACAATCGATGGTTCCGGTGCAGCTCAGGCGTGACTCTGCCGCTGGACGGCGATTGTGATGGCCTGCAGCCCCGGGTGCGGATGCCTTGCGTGCCCGCTGGGTGGTTCGAGTCGTGGATTGTGGCGTGGTGGGGTGTGTCTGGCCGACCACGATCCACGACTCGATGCCTGCACATACTCTGACCCGCCGACCACCACCGGCGCCCAGCCCGGCCAGGCACCCAGCCGCTCTATCTTTTCTTTCCCTGTTCTTTTGAGGGTTATTCAGAACCCTTAAAGAAGAGCAAAGAAGGGAAAGACAGGGACAGAAAAAATAAGAGGGAACTGGGTCCCTGGCTGAGGTCGGCGGCGGGAAGGAGGTTTGGGAGGATATCGCGCCTGATCAGGGGAGAGATCCTCCCGAAGCTGACTGTTCCGGGCCGACGGAGCAGCAGGTGGACGGTGTGTCCGGGTGGCGGGTTTCTGGGCGTGGAACGGACGATTCGCGGAGGGCTTGGACAGCTCGTGGCGGGTGTGCGCAGGTCATTTCTTGTTCACACCGACTATAAGGACCAGGTAAAGAAGAGACAGAGTGGCCGGGGTTGGCGTCATGGTGGCGAGCAGTGGTGGTTGAACCGACGATCGGCCGAGGTCGCGCGCCGGACTGTGTTCAGCTGGCTGATCGACGCCCCCGGCTCGTCAGGCGAGCATTCAAAGCGGCTGCGCTCCGGACCGCCAGGCCATCACAATCGTCGTCCAGCAGGCGAAACACGCCTGCCATCCGCGGGGACCGTGGATTGTGATGGCCTGGAGATCCGCTCACTCAGTGGCTGGTTCTCGGCAGCCCCGGTCCCTCGCATGCGGTGAGTCGATGCACTCCTCACCCGCCGGCCACCGACTAGCCGCGCCTACGCACCAAGCCCACCAGGCACCCAGCCACTTGCTTTTTTCTTTCCCTTGCTCTTCTTCGCTGGGTTATGAATAACCCTCTTTTCTTTTCCTTGCTCTTTTTCTCTGGGGGTCAGCCCAGGAGGGGTAGGCGGTCTGCGAAAGGGCCGAGGGTTTCTTGGTCTTGGGGGGTCAGGGGGAGGCGGCCGGTGGATTTGAGGATGTAGGTGGTGGTGTCCCAGGGGATGGCGTCCCAGGCTTCGGGGCCGAAGAGGCCGTCGAGGGTTCGGGCGGTGACCTGGAGGGCTTCGGGGTCTGGTTCGGGGGCGTCGGGAAGGTTGAGCGTCAAGTCGAGGTGATGGACGGTTGCTTCCAGCACCAAGGTGGCGACGAAGTCCGTGGCGCGAAGGATGTGGCCCTGGGTCTCGACTCGGTGACCCTTGGGGGCCAGGCCGACTGCGGCCGCGCGGACCGCCGCCTCGGAGACCTCGCGCCAGTGCTGCACGAGCACCCCAGGCTTGCGGTACGACGAAGCCACGCCGCGGACGAAGCTCGTATCGCTCTCGCCTCCCGCCGGAAAGTCCCGCCAGTACGAGACGAAATCGCGATCCGGCTCGGCCGTCGCCGGGCTCGCGAACGCGATCAGCGCGCGTTCGGCGTCGTACAGGAGATGGACGAGCAGCGGGCCGACCGGCATCCCCGGGCATCTGGTCTCGCGCTCGAAGTCGGCGTCACTCAAGCCCTGCACAGTCTCGGTCAATCGCCCGTAGGTCCGCCCCAGCGTCGCCGCCAGCCCCAACGGCAGTGCCCCGCGCTCGGGTGCCTTCATCCCCGGCCTCCTCGGTGTGCTCGTATCCGAACCTAACCCGAGAACGTGTCCCGATGTTCCGCGAACTAGGCGCGGGCGGCATCCAGATGCGCGGCCGCGGCCGCCTCGAGGTGGTTGAGGTCCGAAGACACAGTGGCGTACGTGTACCCCTGAGACAACCGCAACTGCGCACTGTCCCCGTCGAACGTATGGATCCCCGCGGCAATCCCCGCCTCCGCAGCCGTCCGAGCGATCAGCGCAACCGCCTCCTCGAACGGCCCGGCGATCTCAGGATCACCGGGGAACCGCGCGCCCAGCGACAATCCCAGATCCGAAGGACCGACGTAGACCCCGTCGAGCCCGGGCGTCGCACAGATCTCGGCAACGTTCTGGAGCGCGAGCGGCGTCTCGATCATCGCGAGTACGACGGTCGCCGCGTTCGCCTCCGCCGGGACCGGATCGATCCGCAACGACGACCGGATCGGTCCGAACGACCGTGCACCGAGCGGCGGATACTTCGCCGCCCGCAGCGCATGCGCCACGTCGTCGGCGGTATCGATCAACGGCACGATCACCCCGGCCGCGCCGGCATCCAGCGCCCGCGCGATCGGAGTCTCGTGGTTCGCCTCGACCCGCACCAGCCCGACCGACTGACGCCCGCCGATCGCCGCACCGGCATCGATCGCCATCAGTCCGCTCAACAGACCGTCGGGCCCGATCAGCCCGTGCTGCCCATCCAGTACGACGTAGTCGTAGCCCAACCGCGCGATGCGCTCGGTCGCCGGCGGCACATCCAACGTGATCCAGTAACCGACCAGCTTCTCCCGCGCACGAACCTTGGCAGCGAACTCCTGAGCAGTCACAGGCAGCACACTAGCTACACCGGTGGCACTCCGTGGCGGCGGTGGGAGAAGGTCCGGTCTTTGGACTGTGCGGCGGCGAGCCGGGCGATCAACTGGTCGCGCAGGTCCTCCGGCTCGACGATCGCGTCGATCACGAGGTCGGCGGCGAGGCGAAGGATGTCGATGTCGCTCTCGTACTCCTCCCGCAGCCGGGACACGTACTCGACCCGTTCGCCCTCGTCCGCGATCTCCTGGATCTTGTTGTAGTACACGGCGTTGATCGCCGCCTCCGGACCCATCACCGCGATCTTCGCGGTCGGCAGCGCGATACATGCATCCGGCGAGAACCCGGGTCCACACATCGCGTACAGGCCGGCGCCGTACGCCTTGCGCACAATGACCGACACCGTCGGCACGGTCGCCTCCGACACGGCCGTGATCATCTTCGCGCCGTGCCGGATGATCCCGGCCCGCTCGACCTCGCTGCCGATCATGAACCCCGGTACGTCGCACAGATACACCAGCGGCACGTTGAACGCGTCGCACAACCAGATGAACCGCGCGGCCTTGTCAGCGGAGTCGACGAACAGCACTCCGCCCTTGACGGCCGGCTGGTTCGCCACGATTCCGACCACCTGCCCGGCCAGCAACCCGAATCCGACCACGAGCTCCGGCGCGTACGACGGCTTGACCTCGAAGAACGAGTCCGCGTCGACGACCGCATCGATCACGTCGTGGATATCGAACCCGACGCTCTCTTCGGCCGGCACCAGGTCCCGGGTGAAGTCGCGCGCGGGCGGCAGAGCGTCGTACGACGGGGGCCGCGCCTGCCACGAACCCGGCAGGTACGAGAAGTACTGCTTGGCGAGCTCGATCGCCTCGGTGTCGTCGGACGCGAGCAGGTCGCCACAGCCCGAGACGCTGGTGTGCATCCGGGCGCCGCCCATCTCCTCCAGCGTCACCTTCTCGCCGACCACCATCTCGGCCATCCGGGGTGAGCCCAGGTACATCGAAGCGTTGCCGTCGACCATGATCACGATGTCGCAGAACGCCGGGATGTACGCGCCACCGGCTGCGGACGGACCGAACAGGCAGCAGATCTGCGGAACCTTGCCCGACAGCGCGACCTGGTTGTGGAAGATCCGGCCGGCGCCACGGCGGCCCGGGAACAGCTGCACCTGGTCGGTGATCCGCGCGCCGGCGGAGTCGATCAACCAGAAGATCGGCAGCTCGTCGCGGAGCGCGACCTCGGTGATCCGGACGATCTTCTCCACCGTCCGGGCACCCCACGACCCGGCCTTCACGGTCGGATCGTTGGCCACGATCAGCGCCGGGCGGCCGTCGACGAGCGCGCGCCCGGTGACCACGCCGTCGGCCGGGAGACCGGCGTTCAGCGCGTTGGCCAACTGGGCCTCCTCGACGAAGCTGCCCTCGTCGACGAGCAGTGCAATCCGGTCGCGCACGTAGAGCTTGTTCTGCGAGGCGAGCTTGGTCGCCGCCTTCTCCGGCGGGCTCAGCGTCGCCTCGCGGGCGACCTTGACCTCGGTCCAGTGATCGCGCGTCATGCGGCAGTCATTCCAGGCATCATTCCAGGCATCATTCCACCGGGAGCCCAAGACCACGGGCAATCAGCATGCGCTGCACTTCCGACGTACCCTCGCCGATCTCGAGGATCTTCGCGTCGCGGTAGAAGCGCGTGACCGGGTACTCCTCCATGAAGCCGTAGCCGCCGAACACCTGCGTGGCGATCCGCGTCGCGGTGACCGCGGACTCGGTCGCGTACAGCTTCGCCACGGACGCGGCCTGCTTGAAGTCGGCCATCGAGGCGCCGGCGTCCTTCAACGCCGCGGCCCGGTAGACGAGCAGCTCGGCCGCGTCGGCCATCACCTTGAGGTCGGAGATCTGGAACGCGACGCCCTGCTTCTGGCCGATCGGGACACCGAACGTCTTCCGCTCGCCGGCGTACTGCACCGACATCTCCAGGCATGCCTTGATGCACCCGAGCGCGACCGCCGCGATCGCGACCCGCCCGTCGTCGAGCGTCGCGAGGAACTGGCCGAACCCCTTGCCACGCTCACCCAGCAGGTTCGAGGCCGGGACGCGTACGCCGCTCAGCGACAGCGGATGCGTGTCGCTCGCGTGCCAGCCGAGCTTGTCGTACGACGCCTCCGCGACAAACCCCGGCGTACCGCTCGGGACGATGATCGTGGAGATCTCGGGCTTGCCGTTGTCCCGCTGCCCGGTCTTCGCGGTCACGGTCACGCAGGAGGTGATCGCGGAGCCGGAGTTCGTGATGAACTGCTTCGAGCCGTCGATCACCCACTCGTCGCCGTCGAGCACCGCGCGGGTCTTCGTCGCGCCCGCGTCCGATCCCGACTCCGGCTCGGTCAGCCCGAACCCGGCCAGCGCCCGGCCCGCGACCAGGTCCGGCAGCCACTGCTTCTTCTGCGCGTCGGTGCCGAACGTGAGGATCGGGTTGATCCCGAGGCCGACGGCCGCCTCCAGCGTGATGCCCATCGACTGGTCGACCCGGGAGATCTCCTCGATCGCCACGCACAAGCTGGTGAAGTCCGCGCCGGCGCCGCCGTACTCCTCCGGGGCGGTCAAGCCGAACAGCCCGAGAGCGCCCATCTTCTGCACGACCTCGACCGGGAAGTAGTGCTTGCGATCCCACTCGGCCGCGTACGGCGCGATCTCCGCCTCGGCGAAGTCACGCACACTGTGCCGGAACTCGCGGTGCTCTTCGGAGAGCTCGAACATAAAGACTCCTTGTGCTTGACGCTTACGTAAACGTAAAGCACTGTAGGGCAGGTGCACAATATCCGGGTGCCCGAAACGTGGACGATCGCTGAACTCGCGGCGGAGTACGACGTCACCCTGCGCACGATCCGGTTCTACGAGGACCGCGGTCTGCTCACGCCCGAGCGCCGCGGCACCGTCCGGATCTACCACCCCCGCGACAAGGTCCGCCTGAATCTCATCCTCCGCGGCAAGCGGCTCGGCTTCTCCCTCGACGACATCGCCACCATCGTCGACATGTACGACGCCGAGCCCGGCGAAGAAGGTCAGCTCGTCTACCTGCTCGACCAGATCACCCACCGCCGCGCCGACCTCGAACAACGTCGCCAGGACATCGACGAAACACTGCAGGAGCTTGCTGACGTGGAAGCCCGCTGCCACGCCGACCTGGCCGCGCTCCGATCCAGCTGAGCGCTCAGAGAGCGTCTTCGTAGGCCTTGAGGGTCTTGACGAACACGGCCCGCTCGGAGTCGGTCAGCGGCTCGAGGGCGACCCGCCAGGCCAGCGCGCTGCGGGCCAGCCAGGTGTCGATCGCCGGACGGTGACCGTCGGACAGCGTGACGATCGCGCGGCGGCGATCGGACGGATCTTCACGGCGTTCGAGGATGCCTTTGCGGCTCAGCTCGCCGACCATCAGACTCACGGTCGCCGGGGTGACCTCCAGGCGTTCGGCCAGGTCGTTCACGCCCAGCGGACCGTCGAAGAGCAGGTACGCGAACAGCGACAGGTGACGCGGCGCGAGGTTCTGGCCGGCCAGCTCGTCCGGCACCTTCATCCGCTTGGTCCGGCCCACCATCCGCGGCATCAGCAGCAGCAGCTCGCGGATCGAGTCGTCGACGCTTGACATACCTTTGTCCTTAAAACTATTTTGCTTGCAAAGCTAAATTACTTCGTCAGGATGAGAGTAGCCGCGTGGACGCCAATCGCGAGGTCGTCGAGGAGTTCCGTACCAACGCCGGTCGGGTCACCGAAGCGTTCGGGGGCGCGTTCAAGGACGCCGATCTGATCCTGCTCACGACCGTCGGGGCACGCTCCGGCCGCGCGCACACCAACCCCACGGTGTACGCCCGGGACTCCGGCCGGCTGATCGTGTTCGCCAGCAACGCCGGCAGCCCGACGACCCCAGCCTGGTTGCACAATCTCCGGGCCAACCCGGCTGTCACCGTCGAGATCGGGACAACCCGGTACGACGCCGTTGCCGAGGAGCTCACCGGCGCGGAACGGGATCGCCTGTACGCCGAGCAAGCCGAGCGCGATCCCGCCTTCGCGATCTATCAGCAGAACACCTCTCGGCTGATCCAGGTCGTCGCCCTCACGCCGGCCCGGGTCGGCGCGGCGACCGCCCAACTGAAGGAGGTTCACGCCGGCCTCCGCGACCAACTAACCGTCACACTCGCCGCGGTCGACGCTTACCTCGACGGATCCGCGCCGGCGCCGGCCCAACTCACGACGCTGCACCAACACTGTCTGTCGTTCTGCAGCTCCCTGCAGGCCCACCACGCACGCGAGGACGGTGTCTTCCCTCGCCTCGCCGCAGACTTCCCCGAGCTCAAACCCGCGCTCGACCGCCTTGCCCGCGAGCACACGGCGGTGGCTGCGCTCAACCAGGAACTGACCGCCACCCTCGAACAACTCGTCGCGGATCCGGCCCAAGCCCAATACCTCCGCGCCGCTCTCACCCAGCTGGCGCAAGACCTAGAGACCCACTACGCCTACGAAGAAGTCCACCTCGGACCCGCCCTCGACGCGGCCTAGGTGGTCAAGCCGTACAGCTCGACAGGAAGTGTGCGGGTTGGGGTGGGCGACTCGCCGGGAAACCTCTTGTTTCTGGGCTGAACTGCCCGAGACCTTCTGTCGAGCTGCACGCTTGGTCGTACCTGCGGAGGGCGAGCGAGGCCAGGCGGGAGTCGGCACCGATGGGCGGGGTGACCGGGTGTGGACCGGCGAGACGGCGGATGTGGTCGGCGAAGGCGCCGGGCGCCAGCAGGTACGTCGCAACCGCCACCCGACCCCGGGTTCGTGCCAGCACAGCCGACAGACGCTCGCCGGCGCCGGAGACATAGCCGACCGAGACCGACCGTTCTATCCGAGCGGAAAGCAGTCCAGCCATCGTCGTGCAGTCGGCGAGGGCGCGTGGATCGGAGGAGCCGGCCGCGGCGAGGATCACGTGATCGACCCGGTCAAGGCCGCCGACGCGGTCGGATCGGGCAGGGCGGGCGAGGGCGGCTGGGTTCGCGGGGCCGGCGGGGTGGGTGGGCGTGGCTAGGTTGTTGAGGCGGTCGGTGAGGATGTTTGCGAGGACTGGGTCGGGGCCTAGGGCGCCGGCGGCGGTGAGCTGGGAAGGATGGCGGTGTAGCTCGGCGCCTACGTCGACATGTACGTGATAGCCGGCGGACAGCAGTAATGGCACGAGGACGGCTTTGTTGCTGTCGGCAACTACTCGGCGGACCAAGCCTGGTAGGGCGGGCTCGTTGACGTCGACGAAGCCGAGCGACACCTTCATCTCGGGGCGTTGTCGCGCCATCAGTCGGA
Organism: Kribbella sp. NPDC055071; assembly: GCF_053608045.1. Lineage (NCBI taxonomy): Bacteria > Bacillati > Actinomycetota > Actinomycetes > Propionibacteriales > Kribbellaceae > Kribbella > Kribbella sp. NPDC055071. The sequence goes on along the minus strand of NZ_JBSGUS010000022.1, from coordinate 27,110 downwards.
CCAGCTGGTGGATCGTGCGGATACCGCGGGGATCCGCCGTGCCGTGTGCGACTGCGACCAGATCAGGGGTCATAGCGCGACTCCGGCGGGCTCGACGGCCAGGCGGTAGCCGCGGCGGACGACCGTGCGGACCAACTCTGGGCGACCGACGGCAGTGCGGAGGCGGTTTACGGTCACCTCCACGGCGTGGACGTCTTCGGCGCCGGGGAGTACGGCGAGCAGCTCGGGCCGCGAGACCACATCACCACCAGCCGCGACCAGGGCTGCCAGTACGGCGCGAGGCCCCGGGCCGAGCGGCAGTACGACGCCGTCCAGCACTGCAGCGCCACCGCGGATCACCAAGAGGCCGAACTCGGTCTCGATCGTACGAGCGTTGTCGTCAGTGAGCCGGTCCGTCACAATCCGGATCAGCGCGCCCAACCGATAGCGGTCCGGCACCAGAGGCTCCAAACCCAAGGCCACAAAGGGTCCAGCGGTGATCGGACCGACGCAGGCGTTCAACACCCGCCCTGTCCGCAGTGCGGCGACCAGAACGTCGTACTGCCCGGTCAGGGCCGCGGCGTCCAGCATCGCCTGCGCACCCGGCGCGGACGTGTGCACCACCGCGTCCACGATCCCAGTGCAGACCTGACCGATCATCCGTTCCACTACGACTGGATCAGGCGCCGGACCCCAGCGATACACCTCCAAACCCCGCACCGACGCCCCGACAGCCCGCAGCGCGTCCTGCAATGCCGGATCGGACAGACCATGAAGTTGTACGACGATCTTCCGGCCCTGAACCCCCTGGTCCCGCAGCCACTCCACCACCTCCGCAGTGGTCTCCGACCGAGCGGACCAGTGCTCAACCAGCCCAGCGGCCCGGATCGCGCCCCGCGCCTTCGGACCGCGGGCAAGGATGCGCGACTGCTCCAGCGTGCCGAGCAGATCGGCCGCCAGCCCGGCTGTGTCCGCCGCCTCGATCCAACCCCGGAACCCGACCGCAGTGGTGACGACCACGTCGTCCGGCGGGTTGGCGATCACCCGCCGGGTCGCTTCGATCAAAGCGTGATCGTCCGCGACCGGCGTGATCTGCAGGGTCGGTGCGTGCAGCACCTTCGCGCCACGCCGTTCGAACGACGCGATCAGGTCCTCCGCCCGCCGGTGCGCGGTGATCGCGATCGTGCACCCGCTCAACGGCCCGGTCCTAGTCACCGGTGCTCACCACAACCTGTCCGTCGACCACTTCGACGCCGTAGACCGGCAACGACACCGACGGCTCGTCCAGACACGCTCCGGTGCGCAGATCGAAGACCTGCTTGAACATCGGCGAGGCGACCGTCGGCACCTCACCGCGACTCCCGACGATCCCCCGCGACATCACGTTCGCACCGCTGAACGGATCCTGGTTGCCGATGGCAAACACCGTCCCGTCGTGGGTGCGGAACAACGCGACCTGCACCTCCCCGACCAACGCCGCGACCCCACGCTCGGGCAGCAGAACGTCGTACGAACACACCACCACACCGGTCACAACGTTCACCTACGTACCTCCAATCGGGGACCGGCCAGCAGGACCGGCTCGAGCTGTCCGCGTTCGGCCGGGGTGGCCGGCCGCGGCTGGTTGCGCTCGACCACGTATCGCAGGTCGGCGTCCGGCTGGTCCGGCGCGTTCACGAACGAGACGAAGCGGGCCAGCTTGCCGGGATCGTTCAGGGTCGCCTGCCACTCGTCCACGTACGAATCGACGTGCTTGGCCATCGCGGCGTCCAGATCGGCGGCGATGCCGAGACTGTCGTTCAGTACGACGTCGCGGACATGATCCAGCCCACCGTCGAGCTCTCGCATCCACACCGCGGTCCGCTGGAGCCGGTCGCCGGTGCGGATGTAGTACATGAGGAACCGGTCGATCGCCCGCAGCAGTTCCTCGTCCGAGAGGTCCGACGCGAGCAACTCGGCATGCCGCGGTGTCATCCCACCGTTGCCGCCGACGTAGAGGTTCCACCCCTTCTCGGTCGCGATCACACCGACGTCCTTGCCCCGAGCTTCGGCGCACTCGCGCGCGCAGCCGGAGACGCCGAGCTTGAGCTTGTGCGGTGATCGCAGCCCGCGGTAGCGCAGCTCCAACGCGATCGCCATCCCGACGGAGTCCTGTACGCCGTACCGGCACCACGTCGACCCGACACACGACTTCACGGTCCGCAGCGCCTTCCCGTACGCGTGCCCGGACTCGAAGCCCGCGTCCACCAACCGCTTCCAGATCGCCGGCAACTGCTCGATCCGGGCTCCGAACAGGTCGACCCGCTGCCCACCGGTGATCTTCGTGTAGAGGCCGAAGTCGCGCGCCACCTCGCCGATCGTGATCAGCCCCTCCGGCGTGATCTCGCCACCGGGGATCCGCGGAACGACGGAGTACGTGCCGTCCTTCTGCATGTTCGCCATCACGTGGTCGTTGGTGTCCTGCAGCGTCGCCCGCTCGCCGTCGAGGACGTGCCCGGCCGGATCCAGGCTGGCCAGGATCGACGCCACGACGGGCTTGCAGATGTCGCAGCCGCGACCCGTCCCGTGCCGCTCGACGATCTCGCTGAACGTCCGCAACCCGGTGATCCGGACCACGTCGAAGAGCTCTGCCCGCGACAACGCGAAGTGTTCGCACAGCGCCTTGCTGACCTCGACACCGGCCTTGGCGAGCTCGGTGTTGAGCAGCTTCTTCACGATCGGCAAGCAGGACCCACAGCTGCTGCCCGCGCGAGTGTTGGCGCAGACCGACTTGAGATCCGAGCACCCCTCATCGCGTACGGCGCAACGGATCGTCCCCGCGGACACACTGTTGCACGAACACACCGGCGCATCGTCGGGCAGCTCCAGCTGGACCGGCGCGGACCCCTCCGGCAGCAGGAACGCCGCCGGATCCGCGCCGAGCTCGCGACCGACCATCGGACGAAGCCCGGAGTACGCCGAAGCGTCGCCGACCAGGATGCCACCGAGCAAGGTCCGAGCGTCGTCCGACAGCACGAGCTTCTTGTAGACCCCCGCCACCGGGTCGGCGTACACGATGTCCAGCGCGCCCTCGGTCGCACCGAACGCGTCACCGAAGCTCGCAACATCGACGCCGAGCAGCTTCAGCTTGGTCGAGGTGTCGGCGCCCGGGAACGTCGCCGCGCCGCCGAGCAGCCGGTCGGCGACGATCTCGGCCATCGTGTAGCCGGGGGCAACCAATCCCCACACCCGCCCTTCGATACAAGCGACTTCGCCGATGGCCCACACACCGGGCACCGCCGTACGACAGGCCTCGTCGACGACGACACCGCCGCGTTCACCGATCGCCAGACCGGCGGCCCGGCCAAGCTCGTCCCGAGGCCGTACGCCGGTCGCGAAGACGACCACGTCCGCCGGCAGATCGGGGCCTTCGGCAACGGCCATCGCCCGCGCCGCGCCCTGCGGGCTGAGCTTGACCCGTGTCGTCGCGGTCGAGGTCATCACGTCGACGTCGAGCCCACGGATCAGTCGAGCGAGCGCACTGCCGCCGCCCTCGTCGACCTGCAACGGCATCAACCGCGGTGCGAACTCGACGACCTTGGTCGACGCACCCAAGGCCCTCAGCGCACCGGCCGCCTCGAGGCCGAGCAGACCGCCACCGACGACAACGCCGTGGACGTCCTTGCCTTCGCGCTTCAGGCGTTCGACGTACACCCGCAGCGCGGCCACGTCGTCGACAGTGCGGTAGACGAAACACCCTTGGGCGTCGCTGTTCTTGACCGGTGGGACGAAGGCGGACGAGCCTGTCGCCAGGACCAGTTCGTCGTACCCGAGCTCTTCGCCGCGCGACGTCGTCACCGTCCGCGTAGCGGTGTCGATCGACGTGACCTGCACGCCCTTGCGCAGGGTCACGGCCGGGTCGCCCCAGAGCTCGGGGTCGCCGAGTGCGAGGTCCTGCGGGTCACGGCCGGAGAAGTAGCTGGTCAGCGCGACCCGGTCGTACGGGAGCCTTGGTTCCTCTGCCAGCACGGTGATGCGGTACTGGATGTCCGTGTCGCGCTGGCGTAGTGCCTCGACCAGCCGATGAGCGACCATGCCACCGCCTACCACCACAACCTGCCGGGCCTTGTTCAGCTCTGCCATCGTCGCCCTCCTGCTCGGGACTGGTTCGGTCTCGCCCCGCCGGAAGCGGTCGAGCAGTTCACCGACGGCGCCGACACAACTGCCGCATCCGGTCGTCGCCCGTGTCGTGGCGGCGATGCCGGCCACACTGTCGGCACCTCCACGCCAGGCAGCATCGATAGCGGCCCTGGTGACGCCGTTGCATCTGCACACGGCCGCCGCCTTCTTCTTCGGTACGACGGGGTCCGCCAGCAACCCGTCCGCCACCACCGGCGTCCCGCGGTCCGCCAGCAACACCAGCTCCGCCGCAACGTCCGGCGCACCCACCGCAACAGCAGCCCGTACGACGCCGTCGCGCACGACGGCCCGGACATACCGGTCGCGGTCCTCGAGCCGGACCACTTCCCCGTCCTCGTCCTTGCTGCCCAGGATCAGGACGTCGAGTCCACCGGCCGTCAGCCGCACCACGTCGTAGTCCGGCAGCTGCAACGACGAGCCCCTGAGGTGCTGCGCAAGCACCTCCGCCTGGGCCCAGGCGGAGGCCACAGTCCCGGTGCGACGCCCCTCGACCTCCGCACAGTCCCCGATCGCGTGCACCCGCGGGTCATCCGGGCTGGTCATCGTCCGGTCGACCACGATCCCGGTCCGCACGGTCAATCCGGTCGCCAGCTCGGTCCGCGGCCGTACCCCACAAGCAACGACCACCAAGCCATCGGCGGGCTCAAAAGTAGCGTTCAGCCGCACCTCGACACCCAGAGCCCGAACGGCCCGCGTCACCCGCCGACCCGCAGCCGGCGAAACACTCTGGTCCAGCAGGGTTCCCCCGTCGTGCACGACCGTGACAGCCAGCCCGCGCTCACGAAGCGCGCAGGCAATCTCAACCCCAAGCACACCGCCACCAAGCACAGTCACGCGCTCCGCCGGACCAACCGCAGCGACCAAAGCACGCGCATCCTCAGCTGACCGCACTGGATAGCCAGCGGCAGAAAGAACCGGCGCCGCGCCCGTCGCGAAGACCAGGTGGTCGTAGGCCCAGTCCCGTCCGGCAGAGTCCGTCACCACCTGCCGCTCCCGATCGACAGCGACGGCCGTCACCACCTGCTCGTCCCCGACCACAGGTCCGGCGCGGCCGGCGACGTACGACATCAACCGCGTGCGGTCGTACGACGGCTCATCTCCCAGGACCGTGACCTCACCAGCCGGCAGCAGCTCCGCGAGCCGCCGTCCAGCCATACCTCCGCCGATGATCACCACCCTCATGCGGTCGCCTCCACAGCCGGGAGACTGGCCGCGGTCACCTCAACCGCACACACCTTGAACTCAGGCATGCGCGACACCGGATCGAGCGCATCGTTGGTGAGCTCGTTCACCGCGCCCACTCCACCGAAGTGGAACGGTACGAACACCGTGTCCGGCCGAACGTTCGCTGTGACCCGAGCCGGCAGCACCATCGACCCGCGGGCGGTACGCAACCGCATCGGTCGCCCATCCGAGATCCTCAACTGGGCGGCGACCCGCGGGTGGATCTCGGCGTACACCTCCGGCTCGGCCTCGGCCAACTCGGGCACCCGCCGGGTCTGGGCACCACTCTGGTAGTGCTGCAACAGCCGACCCGTGATGAGGTAGATCGGCGCCCCGGCGTGGAGATCGTCCGCGACCGGCCGGTGATCCACCGCCACCACGTGCGCGCGCCCATCCGGTGTGGCGAACCTCTCCGCGAACAGCCGAGGCGTCCCGGGATGCCCTTCGAACGGCACCGGCCAGAACAACGCCTCCCCCGCGTCGATCCGCTCCCACGTGATCCCGGAGTAGTCAGCCTTCCCACCAGCACTCGCCAGCCGCAGCTCCTCGAAAACCTCGGCCGGATCGGTCGAGAACGCCGCACCACAACCGAGCCGGGAGGCCAATCCAGCAAAGACATCCAGGTCGCTCCGCACCTCACCAGGTGGTGCAAGAGCCGCCTGCCGTCGCAGCACTCGCCCCTCGAGCGAGGTCATCGTGCCCTCTTCCTCGGCCCACTGCGTGACCGGAAAGACGACGTCCGCGAGCAGAGCGGTCTCGGACGGTACGACGTCTGCCACGACCAGGAGGTCCAACGCCGCCAAGCGTTCCCGCACTGACGCCAGCCGCGGCGCGGACACCAACAGGTTGCTCCCGTGGACCAACAGCGCTCGTGGTCCGTCCGCCGTACCCAGCGCGTTGATCAACTCAACCGCACTCTTCCCCGGTCCAGGTAGCTCAGCCGGATCCACACCCCAGACACCGGCCACCTGCGCTCGTGCCGATGGATCGGCGATGCTGCGATAGCCAGGAAGCTGATCCGCCTTCTGACCGTGCTCTCGACCGCCCTGACCGTTCCCCTGGCCAGTGATGCAGCCGTAGCCGCTACCAAGCCGCCCCGGCAGCCCGAGTGCGAGCGCGAGGTTGATGCACGCAGTCACGGTGTCCGTGCCCTTGGTGTGCTGCTCTGCGCCCCGCCCGGTCAGAATGAACGCCCCGGCGCCACCGTGCACCGGAGCAGCGGCCGCGAGCACTCGTGCGGCTCGCCGGATCGTTGCCGCCGGCACCCCAGTCACGCGCTCCGCCCGCTCCGGCCACCACGATGCCGTCGACCGGTACAACAGATCCGCATCGTCGACCCGCTCCTGCAGGTACGCCGTATCACCCAGCCCCTCCTGCAGTACGACGTGAGTCAGTGCCAGCACGAGGGCCAGATCCGTCCCAGGTGTCGCCTGCAGGTGGATCCCGCCACCATCCGCGGTCAGGTCAACAGTCGCCGAGCGACGCGGGTCGACGACCAGAAGCCCACCTGCATCCCGTGCGCTCCGCAGATGTGCGACAGCCGGCGGCATCGTCTCGGCAATGTTGCTGCCGACCAGCAAGACCGCACCGGCACCACCCAGGTCCGCCAACGGAAACGGCAATCCACGGTCGATCCCGAACGACCGGTTCGTCGCAGCCGCCGCGGACGACATGCAGAAGCGACCGTTGTAATCGACGTTCGCGGTCTTCAGGGCCACCCGGGCGAATTTGCCCAGTGCATAAGCCTTCTCGTTGGTCAGACCACCGCCGCCAAACACGGCGATCGAGTCGTTGCCATGAGCACCCTGCAACGACTTGATGCGCTCAGCAACGAAGTCCAGGGCGGTGTCCCAGCTCGTCTCGACCAGCTCACCCGCCGCGTCACGGATCAATGGCACGGTGAGGCGATCGGGCACCGTGAGTACGTCCGCAGCCGTCCAGCCCTTGCGACACAGCCCGCCCTGCCCACGCGGTCGCACCTCCACTGCACCCGGTCGGTCGACCGGGTGCAGTGTGGTTGCGCACTGCAGCGCGCAGTACGGACAGTGCGTGGGGACTGCCGTCACACGCGCTCCTGGCTGAGCGGTCCGCCCTTGCGGAGGTAGCAGAAGTACGTCACGGCCAGGCACAGCACGTAGAAGCCACAGAACACATACAGCGCCGGGATCAGCGAGCCGAAGTGACTTGTCGACATCGCGAACCCTCGCGGCACCAGGAACCCGCCGTACGCGCCGACTGCGGACGCGATGCCGATACAGGCCGCCGCTTCCCGTCGCGCCCGGCCCAGATCGCCCGGCGTGGTCAGCCGGAAGACCGCGGGGATCATCCGGTACGTCGATCCGTTCGCGGCGCCGCTGGCCACGAACAGGACCAGGAAGCTGATCAGGAATCCGGCGAAGCTGCCCGCCTTCAGCGCGACGATCGAGGCCAAGATGCCCAGGCCCATCACCACGAACGAGCAGACCGTCACCCACGCGCCGCCGACGCGGTCGGCCAGCTTGCCGCCGAACGGCCGCGCGACCGACCCGACCAGCGCACCCAGGAAGGCGATGTGTGCCACCACGATCTCGGGGAAGGTCGTCTTGATCAGCAGCGGGAACGCCGCCCCGAAGCCGATGAACGAGCCGAAGGTGCCGATGTAGAGGAAAGAGATGACCCAGGTGTGCGGGCGTTTCGCCGCGGCGATCGACGTACGGAACGACGACGTGGCAACGGAGAGGTTGGCCATCAATCGCCAGGCGAGTACGGCGGCCAGCAGGACCAGCGGGATCCAGATCAGGCCGGACCGGTTCAAGGTCAGCCCGGCGCCGGCGACGATCACGATCGGGACGACCAGCTGGACGACCGCGACGCCCAGGTTCCCGCCGGCGGCGTTGATGCCGAGCGCGAAACCCTTCTCCTTCTCCGGGTAGAAGAACGAGATGTTCGTCATCGAGCTGGCGAAGTTGCCGCCGCCGACGCCCGCGGTCGCCGCGACCAGGGCCATCAGCCAGAACGGCGTCCCCGGCTGGGTGATGAAGTAGGAGAGCCCGATGGTGGGGATCAGCAGGAGCAGTGCGGAGACGACGGTCCAGTTCCGGCCGCCGAACCTCGGTACGGCGAACGTGTACGGCAGCCGCAGCGTCGCACCGACCAGGCTGGGGAGCGCGACCAGCCAGAACAGTTGGTCGGTGGTGTAGGTGAAGCCGGCCTTGGGCATCGACACCACGACGATGCTCCACAGCTGCCAGACCGAGAAGCCGAGGAACTCGGCGAAGATCGACGGCCAGAGGTTGCGCCGCGCCACCGCGCGCCCCTTCGCGGCCCAGAAAGCGGAGTCTTCGGGGTCCCAGACGTCGATCCAGCGCCCGCGGCGCGGTGCCTCAACGGTGCCGACCGCACCGGTCCGGTCGCGGGGAGTGACGACCTCCGGGCCTGCCTCGAGCGTCATCGCGTGTCTCCGATCATCTGACCTGTTCGATTAGGCCAGGACGCTATGACCGGGGTGTTTCCACGTAGTCATCTTGTTGTTACGCCGCCGAAACGGCTCCCGCACACCCACCGCGGGGTGGTGAGAGGAAGTCGGTACTGTGCCCGTACCGACAGGTGGAGGGGACAGCGATGGAGAAGCAGCGCAGCCGGGGGCGGTGGGGCTGGCGGGCCGCGATCGCCGCGGTGCTGATCGGGTGGCTGGTGCTCGGGGCGATCGGCGGCCCGAACGTCGGCAAACTGAGTGAGGTCCAGGAGAACGACAACGCCAACTTCCTCCCGAAGCAGGCCGAGTCCACCCTCGTCGCCAACGAGTCGGCGAAGTTCGTCGACTCCAAGGCCCTGCCGTACTTCGTCCTGATCGAGCGCGATTCCGGGATCACCCCCGCCGACCTGGCCGCGGCGAACGCCTTCCTGACCAAGGTCCCGACGCTCGACCTCGGCAACGGGAGGACGATCGGCGACTACCTGGCCGCGCCGGCCAAGACGGTGATCCCGTCGGAGGACAAGAAGGCCCTGCTGCTCACGGTCGAACTCGACGGCGACCGCGCCGACGAGGTGGTCAAGTCCGGTGAGACGGTCCTCTTCGCGGTCGCCGACACCATGCGCACCGACATCAAACAAGACCTCACACCTACTGGTCTGACCGTCTACGTGACCGGACCGGGCGGCGTCTTCGCGGACTTCGTGGTGGCGTTCAGCGGGATCGACGGAATCCTGCTCGGGGTCGCGCTCGCCGTCGTGTTCGTCATCCTGCTGATCGTCTACCGCAGCCCGATCCTGCCGATCGCCGTTCTGCTCACCGCGGTGTTCGGTCTCGCCCTCGCCGCGCTCGTCGTCTACCCGCTGGCGAAGAACGGCACCCTCGAACTGAACGGCCAGAGTCAGGGCATCCTGTTCATCCTCGTCGTCGGCGCATCGACGGACTACGCGCTGCTGCTGGTCTCGCGGTACAAGGAAGAACTGCACGACTTCGAGAGCAAGTACGACGCGATGCGGGTCGCGTGGCGTGCGGCGGTCGAGCCGATCGCGGCCAGCGCGGCAACGGTCATCCTGGGTCTGCTCTGCCTCCTGCTGTCCCAGCTCGGCAGCACGAAGGGCCTCGGGCCGGTCGGCGCGATCGGGATCGCCGGTGCGCTGGTCGCGTCGATGACCTTCCTGCCCGCGATCCTGCTCGCGTTCGGCCGCCGGATCTTCTGGCCGTCGATCCCGCGCCTCGACCACGTCCACGCGCGCGACCAGGTCGGCGGCCGGAAACTCTGGGGCCGCGTCTCCGGTCTGGTCGGCCGCCGGCCGCGCCGGGTCTGGGTGATCACGGCGCTCGCGCTGCTGGCGTGTGCGTCGTTCCTGCCGACCTTCAAAGCCAGCGGTATCTCGCAGGAGGACCTGTTCCTGGACAAGGTCGAGTCCGTCACCGGCCAGCAGGAGCTCGCGAAACACTTCGACGCGGGCGCCGGTACGCCGGTGCAGATCCTGACTCCGGTCGCCCAGGCCGACCAGGTGGTGCAGACCACCGCCAAGGTCGACGGCGTCGGTACGGCGTCTGCCTCGCCGGCACCCGGCGTACCGCCGAAAGTTGTCGATGGCAAGGTCTTGGTCCAAGCCACGCTGAAGGTGCCGGCCGACTCCCCGGACGCGACCAAGGTGGTCCAGCATCTGCGCACCGAGCTCGACAAGATCAGCCCGGACATCCTCGTCGGCGGCAACACCGCGATCAACCTGGACGTCCTCGACGCCAGCAAACGCGACCTGCGGGTGATCATCCCGTCCATCCTGGCGGTGATCTTCATCGTGCTGATGCTGTTGCTGCGCTCGCTGGTCGCGGCGGTCCTGCTGGTGATCGCGAACGTGCTGTCGTTCACCGCCACGGTCGGGGTGAGCGCGCTCGCCTTCAACCACCTCTTCAAGTTCCCCGGGGCGGACCCGAGCATCCCGCTGTACGGGTTCGTCTTCCTGGTTGCCCTAGGCATCGACTACTCGATCTTCCTGATGACGCGGGTGCGGGAGGAATCCCAGGAACACGGCACCAGACCCGGCATCCTGGTCGGCCTGGCCGTCACCGGAGGCGTGATCACCTCCGCCGGCGTCGTCCTGGCAGCCACGTTCTCGGCCCTCGCCGTACTCCCCATCCTCTTCCTGGTCCAAATAGCGTTCATGGTCGCCTTCGGCGTCCTCCTGGACACCACGATCGTCAGATCCCTCCTGGTCCCCTCCCTCGCCTACGACATCGGCCGAAAGGTCTGGTGGCCGAGCAAACTCGACTAGGAGTGCGCATGCGGTTTGTCGTGCTTGGGGAGATCGGGGTCGCGGATCACGAGGCCGATCTGGGGCATCTGCGGCAGCGGTCCGTGCTGGCAGCGTTGCTGGTCGAGCCGGGGCGTCCCGTACCGACCGAGGTGCTGGTGGATCGGGTCTGGAGTGCGGACGCACCGCGCCGGGATCGTGAGACCTTGTATGCGTACCTGTCCCGCCTCCGCCGAGTGCTCGGCGACGTCCTCGTCCGTACGTCGGGTGGCTACCAGGCCGACGTATCACCCGACTCCATCGACATGCATCGCTTCCGCACCCTCCGGGACGAGGGCACCGTCAGCTCGCTGAGGGCGGCACTGGACCTCTGGCAGGGCGAACCGTTCGCGGGTGTGGACACTCCGTGGTTCGCCGACCAGCGCGAACGGTTGCTCGGCGAACGCTTCAGCGCCGAACTCGACCTCGTCGACCGCCGACTCGAGCTCGGCGAACACGACCAACTCCTTCCCGATCTTCGCAGTCGCGCGCAGGCACATCCGCTGGACGAACGCGTCGCCGGCCAGTTGATCGACGCACTCCACCGGTCCGGCCGTACGGCGGAGGCACTCGACCAGTACGACCGCGTCCGCAAGATCCTCGCCACCGAGCTCGGCATCGCTCCGTCCGCCACGCTCAGGCAACTGCGCCAACGACTTCTGGAGACACCAGCCGCCGGACCGATCCCCCGCCAGCTCCCGGCCGCGCCCGCCATGTTCAGCGGCCGGACCGAAGCACTCGACCAGCTCACCGCGGTCCTCTCCACCGAGAGCGTGGCCGCGGTCAGCGGGACCGGCGGCGTCGGCAAGACCTCGTTGGTGCTGCACTGGGCACACAGCAAGACCGACGAGTTCCCGGACGGCCAGCTCTTCATCGACCTTCGCGGCTTCGACCCGACCGACGACCCGCTCCCGGCCGAGACCGCGCTGACCGCCTTCCTGCACGCACTCGGAGCGCCCAGTACGACGATTGCCGCCGACAACCAGACCAGAGCCGGGGCCTACCGCACTCTGGTCGCCGGCAAGCGGATGCTGATCGTGTTGGACAACGCGATCGACAGTGCGCAGGTCGTACCGCTTCTGCCCGGCAGTCCGAGCTGTGCGGTCATCGTGACCAGCAGGAGCCGACTTGACGGGCTCTTGGTCCAGCAATCCGCCGTACTGGTCGATCTCGACGTTCTGACGCCGACCGAGGCCGAGCAGGTGCTGACACGCCGGATCGACCCAGATCGTCGTACCGGAGAGCCGGAGGCCTTCGCCGAGTTGCTGGCGCACTGCGGTGGACTCCCACTGGCGTTGGCGATCATCGCTGCGCGGGCGGGCTCGCGTCCGGACTTCCCGCTGAGCACCCTGGCCGAGGAACTGCGCGAATCCCGTCTCGACGCGTTGAGCACCGGCGAACTGACGGCGAGCCTGCGCAGTGTCTTCGCCACGTCGTACCGCGGCTTGAGTCCTGATGAGGCGGAGGTGTTCGTGCTGATGGCGCTCGCGCCCGGACCGGAGATCGGCATCACCGTGATCGCCGGGTTGACCGACCGTCCGGTGCCGCAGGTCCGCTCGATCCTGCATCGGCTGGAGAGCGCACATCTGATCAACCAGCCCGCACCGAACCGCTACAGCATCCACGACCTGGCCAGGCACTACGCGCTGGAGCAACACGACCCGGTGCTGCATCGAGACGCCATCCAACGACTGATCGACCATTACCTCTTCAGCGCCCTCAACGCGAGCCAACTGCTCGCACCGAACCGTCCGATGCAGCAGCTCGATCCGCCCAGTCCCGGGAGCCGCCCGCTCGAGTTCCCGGACCGGGATGCCGCCCAGCTCTGGCTGGACGCCGAACACGCCTGCATCCTCGCTGGGCAACGCTTGGCCGCGACCGAGGGACTGCACAACCGCGTGTGGCAACTGGCGTGGGTCCTCAACACCTACCAGAACCGGCGTGGCCATCAGACGGCGCAACTGGTGAGCTGGGAGCGTGCTCTGGCCTCCGTCCCCTATCTGAGCGACCCGGCGGTGCAAGCGCTCGTGTTGCGCTTCCTCGGCCGGATCTACGGGCGGGTCGGTCGGTACGAAGAGTCGCTGCGGGTTCTCCACGAAGCACTCCAGTACGCCGAGCGCGACGGCTCTCCGCTCGTGCTCGGACATTCCCATCAGGCGCTCGCCGCGGCGTACGAGCGGCATGGCGAGTACGACAAGGCGTTGCGGCACGCGCTGGAACACCTCGTCTACTACCGCGAGCTGAACCCGGTCTGGTACGCCGACGCACTCAACTTCACCGGTTGGCTCTACGCCCTGGCCGGCCGCTACGCCGAGGGCGAACCGTACTGCCAGGAGGCCGTCGACATCTTCCTCGCCGCCGGAGACCCCAGCGGCGAGGCTGTCGCCACGGACAGCCTCGCCTACATCGCACACCACGACGGCAGATACGAAGAGGCGGCCGAACGCTACAAGCATGCGATCAGGCTCTTCCGTGAGACCGGCAGCCCGTACTACCTGGCGAACTCGTTGGAGCGCCTCGGCCACACCGAATTGGCCCTGGGCGATCCGGACGCGGCCCGCGCGGAGTGGCAGGAAGCCGTGGAGTTGCTGAAGCCCCAGCGCCGCCAGGAAGACATCGAACGGATCGAACAGAACCTGTCCGAGCTCTGATCACATCCGTTACCCTCCCGAGCAGGGGGTCGACGAAGTGAGGAGCCTGATGACAGACACCGCACGGACTGACCACGGAACATTCGCTCTACCCACCAAGAACCTGCCCGCACCACAGGTCCGCGACCTGCCCGAACCACCGACGACGACCTGGAAGATCATCGGACCGGGCATGGTCGGCGCCGGAGTCGGACTGGCCTCGGGTGAGTTCATTCTCTGGCCGTACATCTCCAGCCAGGTCGGCCTGGTGTTCCTCTGGGGCGCCGTCGTCGGCGTCGTGGTCCAGTGGTTCCTGAACATGGAGATCGAGCGGTACACGCTGGCAACTGGTGAGACAGCGTTGACCGGCTTCAACCGCTACGGCAAGCACTGGGGTTTGTTCTTCGCGATCATGACCTACTTCGCGAATCTCTGGCCTGGTTGGGCCACCAGCTCGGCGAGCATGCTCACGTACCTGTTCGGGGCCGGCGATCCGCGCTGGATCGCGATCGGCATCCTGCTGCTGATCGGGGTGATCCTCACCTTCGCGCCGGTGGTCTACGTGATGCTCGAGCGGTTGATCGCGGTCAAGATCGCCGCGGTCGCGCTGCTCGTCGTCCTCGCACTGATCTTCGCCATCCGCGGGAAGACGTACGGCGCTCTCGGCGACGCGGTCACGCATCCGCAGTTCCCGTCCGAGCAGCTCGGATTCGCCCTGATCATGGGTGCGATCGCGTACGCCGGTGCCGGCGGCGGCCAGAATCTCGTGCAGAGCAACTGGATCCGCGACAAGGGTTTCGGCATGGGTGTGCACGTGCCGCGGCTGACCTCACCGGTGACCGGCGAGACCGAGGCCGACCCGACCGCCAACGGCTACGTCTTCACGCCCGACGACGCGAACCTGTCGCGGTGGAAGCGCTGGTGGCGATTCGCGAACATCGAGCAGCTCGCGACGTTCGTGGCGATCACCGTGCTGACGATCGTCTTCACGTCGATGCTCGCGCACGCGACGCTGTTCGGCGACAGCAACGTCAAGAACAGCATCGGCTTCCTGAAGATCGAGGGAACGACGCTGCAGTCGGTCGTCGGCGGCTGGTTCGGCTACCTGTTCTGGGCGATCGGTGCGTTCGCGCTCTTCGCGGCCGCGGCCGGCATCGTCGACTACACCTCGCGACTGGCCTCGGACATGATCAAGGCGCGCTACCTCCGCACGTCGAAGGTGACCGAGTCCAAGCTGTACTTCTGGCTGGTCTGGGGATTGGTTGCCTTCGGCATCCTCGTGCTACTGGTCGGGGTGACCCAGCCCCTGGTCCTGCTGGTCATCTCCGCCTGCACCGCCGGCACGATGATGTTCGTGTACTCCGGTCTGCTCTGGTGGCTGAACTCACGGGCACTCCCGCGGGCCATCCGCATCACCACCTGGCGATCCGCCGTCCTGGCCTTTTCGTTCCTGGCCTTCGGCTTCCTCGCCGTCTTCACCCTGATCGACCAGGTCAAGAAGCTCTAGGGCCGAAAGGCAGTGAAGCGCCGTTCGCGGTGGTGAAGAGGGAATAGACGGACGTGGTGGCGGTCAGGAAGAGACGGTTCCGCTTCGGGCCGCCCCACACCAGGTTGGAGACGGTCTCCGGGACGAGCAGCTTGCCGAGCAGGGTGCCGTCCGGGTGATAGATGTGTACGCCGTCGCCCGCCGACGCCCAGACCCTGCCCTCGGTGTCGATCCGGATCCCGTCGAAGGCGCCGACCCCGGCCTCGGCGAACAGCTCACCACCGGAGATCGTGTCGCCGTCGACCCGGAAGACGCGCATCGTCGCCTCTTCCGTGTCGGTGATGTAGAGCAACGACTCGTCCGGCGAGAAGGCCAGGCCGTTCGGCCGGTTGAAGTCGTCCGCGACTCGGGTCAGCGCGCCGTCCGGCGCAACCCGGTAGACATGGCAACCACCCGTCTCGATCGCGCCCTTGTAGCCCTCGTAGTCGCTGTCGATGCCGTACGCCGGATCCGTGAACCAGACCGAGCCGTCGCGCTTCACGACGACATCATTCGGGCTGTTCAACCGCTTCCCGTCGTACTCCGACGCCAGCACGGTGACCGCGCCGTGGTGCTCGGTCCGGGTGACGCGGCGGTTGCCATGCTCGCAGCTGACCAGCCGTCCCTCGGTGTCGAGGGTGTGGCCGTTGGTGTTCCCGGCCGGCTGCCGGAAGACCGAGACCTGGTACGACGTCTCGTCCCAGCGCAAGATGCGGTCGTTCGGGATGTCGCTCCAGAGCAGGTACCGCCCGGCCGGTGAGTAGACGGGACCTTCGACCCAGCGCCCGCCGGTCCACAGCCGCTCGAGCCGCGAGTCCCCGCGAATCCCCTCGAAGCGATCGTCCAGCTTCTCCCACTCCGCCGGAACGCTCCCTGCCAACGGTTCGAGAATCCCCGTCATCACCACTCCTCGCGAGCTCGCCTGCACGTCACCGATGAGCCTATGCGGTCGGCCCGTGAGCCGCTCGGCACCCGGCTCTGGCGCCTGCTCGGAGCGGGCGGCGGAGGCGGGTGTGAGGAACGCCGTACTCGCGGAAGGGGCGGTTGACCCTAGACTCGGGCTGGCCGAAGGGAGTCAGCTGTGTCCGACAGCAAGCAGATCACCAAGGTCCTGGTCGCCAACCGGGGCGAGATCGCCGTCCGGGTCGTCCGGGCCGCCGCCGACGCGGGGCTGGGCAGCGTTGCCGTGTACGCCGATCAGGACCGCGACGCGCTGTTCGTCCGGCTCGCCGACGAGGCGTACGCGCTGGACGGGTCGACGCCGGCCGACTCCTATCTGAACATCGCGAAGATCATCGACGCCGCGACCCGGTCGGGTGCGGACGCCGTACACCCTGGCTACGGCTTCCTGGCCGAGAACGCCGACTTCGCCCAGGCCGTGATCGACGCCGGGCTGATCTGGATCGGGCCGCCGCCGTCGGCGATCGACTCGCTCGGCGACAAGGTCAAGGCGCGGCACATCGCGGACAAGGTCGGCGCGCCGCAAGTGCCTGGTACGCCGGACCCGGTCGCCAACGCTGATGAGGTGGTCGCGTTCGCGGCGGAATACGGGCTGCCGATCGCGATCAAGGCGGCGTACGGCGGTGGTGGGCGCGGGATGAAGGTCGCGCGGACCATGGAGGAGATCCCGGAGCTGTTCGAGTCCGCGACGCGGGAGGCCGTGTCGGCGTTCGGGCGCGGCGAATGCTTCGTCGAGCGGTACCTGGACAAGCCGCGGCACGTCGAGACCCAGTGCCTGGCCGATGCCCACGGCAACGTTGTGGTCGTGTCGACCCGGGACTGCTCGCTGCAGCGGCGGTATCAGAAGCTGGTCGAGGAGGCGCCCGCGCCGTTCCTGTCTGCCTCTCAGCTCGAGACGCTGTACAAGTCGTCGAAGGCGATTCTGCGCGAGGCCGGGTACGTCGGAGCCGGGACTTGTGAGTTCCTGGTCGGGCAGGACGGGCTGATCTCGTTCCTCGAGGTGAACACGCGGCTGCAGGTCGAGCACCCGGTCTCCGAGGAGGTCACCGGCCTGGACCTGGTCCGGGAGATGTTCCGGATCGCTCAGGGCGAGGAGCTCGGGTACGACGATCCCGAGGTGTCGGGGCACTCGATCGAGTTCCGGATCAACGCCGAGGACGGGGGTCGCGGGTTCCTGCCGGCGCCGGGGACGTTGACCCGCTGGCATCCGCCGTCGGGTCCCGGCGTACGGCTTGATGGCGGTTACGACCAGGGCGAGACCGTGCCGGGTGCTTTTGATTCGTTGATCGCCAAGCTGATCGTGACCGGGCGTGATCGGACCCAGGCGCTGGAGCGGTCGCGCCGGGCGCTGCGGGAGTTCGTGGTCGCGGGCATGCCGACCGTGATCCCGTTCCACGCTGCGGTGGTGTCGGATCCGGCGTTCGTGGGGACCGATGGGTTCAAGGTCCACACTCGCTGGATCGAGACCGAGTACGACAACCAGTTGACGCCGTACGACGGTCCGACCGCCGAGGCACCCGAGGCCGGCGAGCGCGAGAAGGTCACGGTCGAGGTGGGTGGCAAGCGGCTCGAGGTCGTTCTGCCTGCTGGGCTGGGTGCTGTGGCCGGTGGTGGCGCTGGTGCGGTCGCGAAGAAGCGGCCGGCGCGGAAGGCCGGCGGCTCGAAGGGTGCCGCTGCGTCTGGCGACTCACTCACCTCGCCCATGCAGGGCACCATCGTCAAGATCGCCGTCGAGGAAGGCGCGACGGTTGCCGAGGGCGACCTGATCGTGGTCCTCGAGGCCATGAAGATGGAGCAGCCCCTCAACGCCCACAAGTCCGGCACCATCACCGGGCTGACCGCCGAGGTCGGCGCCACCGTCTCCGCCGGCGCGGTCCTCTGCGAGATCAAGGACTAGATCAAGGCGTCCAAGGTCGGCCACGGGGGTCCTTCGCGGAGTGCGCGCAGGAGCTCGTTGCCGAAGTGTCGTCCGTTCGGGAACTGGTCGCCGACGTCCCAGCGCCAGGCTGAGACCATCGCCAGGACGAGCTGCCGGCAGTCGTCCAGCAGTTCTTGGTCGACGCCCGGGTAGTGGTCGCAGACCGCCACGGGAACGTGAGCGAGATCGAACTCGACGGGTCCGCGGCAACAAGTCTCGAAGTCGATGAACAACGGGCCGTTCTTCGTGCTCAGCAGATTGCCCGGATGCGGCTCACCGTGGAGCAGTTGCTCCTCGGCGCCGCGATCGTCGATCGCCGTTCGCAGCTGTCCCAACCTGCCGCCGAGGAACGCACGGTCCGCGTCGCCAAGCTCGGGTGAGAGCTCCCGGTTGGCGACGATCGCCTCCGCCTCCGTCACCCGATCCGTGAACCGCGGGCCGGCCAGGTCGACCTTCCGCATCCCCGCGTGCAGCTGCGCCAGCGCCCCGGCGTACTCAGCTGGTGAAACTTCAGGCGTCACAGGCTCGTAGTAAGTCCACAGCGTGACCGCGAACCCATCCCGCCGATACACCACCGGCTCCACCCGACGCTCCAAAGCTGCCACCGGCGAGCCGATCTCAGCCAGCCGCCGAGCCAACTCAATCTCGAACTCAGCAACCTCTTCCCCCACCGGCGCCACCCGAGCAAACACCTCAGCCGGCCTCAACCGCAACGCCAACTTGTTCGAGTTGTGAAGCACAACCGCCTCATCAACGTCCAGCCCCGCCACCGCAGCAACCGCCTGCGCCGCCCCCACAGCCCGTCCAACCGCATCCCTCTCCACAACCCGGTACGCTACCCCCGGCCCCATCTCCTGTCCCCCGCATTACCCGCGCCTCAGACCCCCACCCCAGACCCCGAGCCATCCGAAGATGTCTCCGTGCACCCTTCAGTAGAAGAATCCTGGGCGTTGATCGCCGCGTGGCTGCGGGAACACATCCCGGCCGCCTTCGACCATCTCCAGCCGCCGGCATCCGCCGAGGCAATCTCCGCCGTACGCGCTGCCATGAATCGCGGACTCCCCGCCGACCTGGTGGCGTGGCTCAGCATCGCCGACGGCTTCACCCACCACGGGTCGTTCGGCAACCTGCTGCCGTTCTTCTTCAATCCGCTGCCGTGCGCCGAGATGCTGCGGGAGCGAGAGGTCTGGCAGTCGGTCTTCGGCACGCGCGAGCGCCGGGGCGACGCCGAGCCGGCCGGCACCTACTCGATGAGTTGGCTGAACTCCTTCCTGCCGATCGCCGAGTCCGGCACCGACGTCAGCCTGTACGTCGACCTCCGCGCCGGCGACCTCTTCGGCTCAGTCGGCAAATTCGACTCCGAATCAGGCACCGACCTCCCCCAATGGACGAGCACCACCGAAATGCTCGCCGACGTAGCCGCCGCCCTCACCCTCGACCAACCCGCCCTCGTCGACCTGGCCAACCGCCGCAGAACAACAGACCCCTACTCCACCCCCGCCGCCTGGAAGCCCTCCCTCGACGAAGGCCAACTCACCTGGACCTCAATCCCCCTGGACCCACCCAATGCCGACTAGCCCGGTAACAGAGTCCTGGAGCTCAATCACCGAGTGGCTGGAAGAGCATGTGCCGTCGGCGGTCGAACATCTTCAGCCGCCTGCGTCGTTCGGTGCGATCTCCAGCTTGCGGGCGGGGATAGGCCGCCGCCTGCCCAACGACCTGCTGGCGTGGGTCAGCGTGAACAACGGCTTCGACGAGCGAGGGCCGTTCGGCAATGTGCTGCCGACTCTCCACACGCCCCTGCCGCTCGAGAAGATGCTGCCTCGGCGGGAGATGCGCCGGGGGACCTACGCGAACCAGGAGCGTCCCGGTGAGCAGCAGCCGGCCGGCACCCCGTCATTCGAGTGGTTGGACGGCTTCCTGCCGATCTCCGACACCGGCACGGACCTCGACCTGGTAGTCGACCTCCGCGACGGCGACCTGAGCGGCTGCGTCGGCGAGTTCGACGCCGAGGCCGGTGGGTTCAATGCGCCGTACTGGCTGAGCATCGCGGAGATGCTTGCTGATGTCGCTCAGGCGCTGACCCACGACCGACCTGCCCTCGTGGACTATGCACGCCGACGAAAGGCGGCATCGCCGTATGCGAAAGCCTCGGTCTGCTGGCCGTACGTCATCGAGGCTGCCGACGACGACGAGTACGACGAACTCCACTGGTCCCACGTCCCCCTGCACGATCAGACGGTGACTGCTGGGGAGTAGGAATACCAGACGGTGGGGGTGGAGGGGACGAAGGCGCGGTAGGCGCGGGAGCGGTTGGTGGTGAGGGTGTATTTGGCTACGCCGGAGGCGTTGGGGGTTACGTAGGCGAGGGTGGACCAGGTCGTCGTCCGACCGGGGTTGCGGTACTGGAGGAGAACGCGGTTCGGCCACGGGAGCTTGCGCATGCGCCTGGCGTTGAAGTAGGTCGTCGCGACGGTCAGATTCGTCGTGACGCCTTTTCGGGTACCGGTCACCGATGGGAAGGACGCGGCCTTGGTCATGGACACGCCGGGTAGCAGGTCCGCAACTATGTGCCCTTTGATGTCATAGCCGTGGCCCTGCGGAATCCACTTGACCGTCAGGCCGAGATTGAACTCGGACGCGAAGAAGAAGCAGGGTTGAGCGCAACCCACGAGATACCACCCGGAGCCACCGTCGGCCACACCGTTCCAGGTGCCGTGGTCGAAGGTTTTCGGGCAGTTGCCGCCGAGTTCGAAGGTCACCGGGGAGTACCTCGAGCTCAGGACGAGCTTGTACGGGACGTCGAAGGAGCACTTCGGCCTCGACTGTACGGCGCCGTCGGCAGCCTGTGCGGGTTGGGCAACCAGCAGGCTGGAAGCGACCAGCCCGGCGGCGAGCACTGCGCGGTATCGCATGATCTTCTCCCCAAACGCTGCGTCCCCCACGGTCGCAGACCCGAATCGAGACTAGCGGGACGCGAGGAGCACGAATAGGGGCGATTAACAGACAGTTCTCAGGTTGGGGCTGTAGGTTCCGTGCAGACATTCCGGTGAGGAGGGTTACTGCATGTCCAAGAAGACCCATCAGCAGCAGCTTGCGCAGCGTAAGGCCAAGCGGGCGCAGGAGCGGGAGGCTGAGCGGCGGCGGCAGCGGAGGAATCTGGCGATCACGATCACGGCGGTCGGGGTTGTCGTCGTGGTGCTGGTCGGTGTCTTCGTGTGGGCGGGGATCGGCGGCGACGACACGCCGGCGGCCAGTAGCACTCCGACCGCGACGGCCGGCCCGGAGAACAAGCCGGCCAGCATCCCGACCGCGATGGCGGCCGCCCCGAAGCGGGCGACCCCGCTTCCGGCCGAGGTGAGCTGCTCGTACAAGAAGACCACCGACCCGGCGGCCAAGCCGGTCAAGGCTCCGGCCGACGGCAAGACCAAAGCGTCGGGTACGTCGAAGGTCAGCCTGGACACGTCGATCGGCGACCTGCAGCTGACGCTGGACAGCGCACTGGCCCCGTGCACGGTGAAGAGCTTCCTCAGCCTGGTCGGGCAGAAGTACTACGACAACACCACGTGCCACCGGCTCACCGTCGGCGAAGGCCTGCAGGTCCTGCAGGTCCTGCAGTGCGGCGACCCGAGCGGCAGCGGAAGCGGCGGACCCGGCTATCAGTTCGCCGACGAGGTCTACCCGACGCTGAAGTACGGCCGCGGGATCCTCGCGATGGCGAACGGCGGCGCCAACACCAACGGCAGCCAGTTCTTCATCGTGTACGGCGACGCCTCGGCGCTCGGCCCGCAGTACACCGCGTTCGGCACGATCGACGAGGCCGGCGTCAAACTCATCGACAAGGTCGCCGAGGCGGGCGTCAGCCCGGTCCAAGGTCCCACCGACGGTACGCCGGTCACTCCGGTCGAAATCAAGACAGCAACCGCAGCAGCCTGAAATATCAGTCGGCCCTCCTGAGCAGGAGGGCCGACTGAATCTCAAGCGAGCAAGCGGTACTTCGACCGAGGCCAGGCCAGCAGCGCCTGGATCTGGGTCATGCCCGACTGTTGCAGCAGCTCTACCGTGCCTTCACGGAAGTGGTAGAGGTTCGTCGCCGGATCACGCGTGGTGTTCCAGTTCAGATCGGCGTACGCCTGCATCGCCTTGCGATAGCGCGGATCCGGGAGCACCGAGTCCAGGATCAGCAGGTTCTTGAACCAGATCGAGTTGAACGCCGCACCCTGCTTGGCCAGCACCGCAGGATCGCTGTAGAACGCCAGAGAGGCATTGGCCACCGACTTCGCGTCCCGCAGGTAGCGCGGATTACCCGTTGCCTTGAACAACAACACCCCAGCGCCGAGCATGACGCCCTGGTTGTAACTCCACTGCGTCTTCTCGACGTTGCCGGCCAGGTCGATGTGGTCCCAGTACAGCCCGTTCGGGGCCAGCATGCAGTCCTGCGCCCACGTGTACATCCGCTGCGCCCACGTCAGATACGACCGATCCCGAGTCAGCAGATAGAGATGCGCACCGAGCTCAGCGCCCGGCCCGTTCGACACCGTATTGCGGTCCTGGCTCCACGGCGCCTGAGTCCAGTAGACCCCGCCGGCGCACGGGTGCGTGGCGTCCGTGTCCCACCCATGCACCACCAACGCGAAGATGTCCTTCGCGCGAGCCAACGCGGCGCGGTCACCAGTCCGCTGGTAGCGCTGGATCAGGTTCAGCCCGATCCACTCGTTGTCGTCGTAGAACTTGTCCCCGCCCTGGCCCAACGGCGGCCGGACATACGAGTCGTAGCCGGTCGGCGTCGTACCGGCGTTCCAGTACGGCTCGTACGCCGCGATCCGCCGGTCGGCCTCGGCCGACGCCTTCCGGCCCGCACCCGGTACACCTGCCAGGTCCTCGGCCGCGATCGCCGCCTGCGAATACGGCCAGACGTACGAGTACGGGTTGGTCTGCGTGTTCGGGTACTCCTCGCGCAGCAGCCCGTTGCTGCCGGCGTCGAAGTACTTGTTGATGGCGTCGTACGACGCTTGCGCACGCGCGGCCTGGTTCGTACCGGCGTCGGCGGCGGTCAGGTGCACCGTCCCGAGGACGGCGACCGCGAGCACCCCGATCGCGATCCGTGTTGATATACCAAATCTGCTGGGCATCGACCTGATCCTCCTGGACGGTGGCAGTTGGGCACGACCTCAGATGACCTGGCTCGACGAGCCAATGACATCGATGTCACGGTTCTAACCGCCGTACCGACACCCCGTCAATGGCTCAGCGACCAGCCGTCTCGGCCGCTGCAGTTGACATACCAACCCCTAGGGTGAGGATCCAGCCGGAGCGCAGATGCAGCTTGCCGCGGAGCTGATCGGCCGAGACCGACCGCGTTCCCTTCGACCCGACCGCCTGGATCGTCAACGCCCGGCCACCGGACGGTCCGACACCGGTCCGCTTCACCACCCGCAGGCTGCGGATCGATCCGACGTCGACGAGCGCCGCCACCTCGGCCGCGGTCCGCGTGACCGTCCAGGTCACGTTGGGATTCCCGTTCCCCGGATAGGCGTCCCAGCCATCCGCCTTCAGCACCTGGTACGGCACGGGGCCGGCCTCGGTCGCCCCGCCGTTCGACGAGGAGAACTCGGCAATGATCGGCTTCCCCTTGTACAGCTGTACCTGCCCAGCCGTGGCCGCGATCGCCGTGGTGGTCGACGCCTGCTCCGAGTCATACCCGCCGTACACCTGGCACGAGGTCGTGTCGCAGAGGTCGTACGCCTTCCGCCCCGCCCTGCTCCGGTGGTAGGTGGCATAGGTGCGGGCGGCAACGGCCTGCGCCTGCAGGGCCGCCGGACGCCAGGTATACAAGGCTTCCTCGGGTACGACACCACGCAGATACAGATCCAGCGACACCACATTGACCGTGTCCAGATGCTTGCCGGCGACATCGATCGCCCGGAGCAGACCGCGATACCGGCGGACCGCTCCGCTCGGCAGGATCAGCCCGATCACGGCCGCGCCCTCGAACTGGGTCATGCCGGTGAACGTCTTCCACAGCGTCCACTTGCGGGTCTTCGCGTCGAACGAACTCACCTTGCTGCCGTGGTCGCCGTACGGATCGATCGACCACTGGTTCCGGGTCGATGCCTTGGGTAACGGATAGACCTTGTCGGTGACGAGATCCCGCACCGCCAGATGGTTCACGGTGCCGACCCGAACGCCGTCGGTGGTGTCCGAACTGATCCGGACCCGGACATTGCCCGTCAGCTTCCCGACCGTCGTGCCCGGGTAGTAGAAGGTGAGGATCTGCTGGGCCGACTTCCCGGCGATGGCCGCGCCCTGTGCGCCGTACTGCGACATCCCGCGACCGTGGCCGAATCCCCTGCCACTGATGGAGATGTCGGGCGCCGCCGCCGACGCGGACGGCTTGCTCTCCTGAGCCGACGCGGTCGCGCTGATCAGAGCGGATGACAGGATAATCGCAGCAATCAGACGCTTCTTCACGACGCTCTCCCGTACTTGACGTAGACCTTGCCCTGGCTGGAGATCAACCAGCCCCGCTGGAACTTCTGCTTCGAGCCGCCCTTGACCCGGTACGCCTCGCTGACCGGCAGCCCGAGGCGCGCACTGCCCGCGCCGAGCTTCCGGAACCGGCTCCGGAACGCTCCGACCGTCGAATGGGTGCCGCTGGCAACGGAGTAGAAGACGTCCCGGTTGGTGAAGTACGTCGCCCACCCGGTCCTCGTCGGATGCTCGCCCCAGAAGGGTTGTCCGACCACCTGGAAGCCGAGATCGTGCGCGTACCGGTAGATCGGCGTCGAGACGCTGCGACCGATCAAGGTGTAGACCCGTTGCTTCAGCCAACCGAGCTTGTTGTAGAGCTGTTGCCCTGGGCACGCGGTCGCTTTGGTGTCGCGATGCCCGGAGACGGCGTGCAACTTGGCGCCGTCCAGCACAATAGTTGCCAACGGCGACCGATAGTTCGCGTCCAGCTTCCAGGCGATCACCCGGGCCGTTGTCTCCAGCATCGCCGGCGGCGGCGCGACCTTCTCGAAGTTGCCGATCAGCGCGACACCGAACGAATTCGCGTTGTAGGACGCGGTGTGCGCGCCGAGCACCGGCAGTTGGGCTCCGCCGTACCTGCCCTCGAAGGCGCGGCCGAAACGGTCGACCAGGAAGTTGTAGCCGAGGTCGCACCAGCCGCGGCTCTTCACGTGGTACGTGTACATCGCCCGCACCATCGCCGGAACCTGCCTGGGCGTGTAGTCGTTGCGATCCGCGGTGTGGTGGACGAACGCGGCCCGCACGGTGGTCGTGTACTTCGGCCGCAGGCACGCGCGGCCGTTGACCCCGCGCAGTCGCTCGTCCGCACCCCACCGCTTGCGGCTGTACATCACCGGCATCGGGTACGGCGCTCTCGTGGCCGCGGGCCGGATCACGTCGGGCAGGTCGTCGGCATCGGTCGCCAGGACGCCGGGCTGGATCAGGACCACCTTCGCGCCGCTGATCGTCGTACCGGCGTTGGTCACGGCACTGGCCTGCACACCGGTCGCATCGCCGACCCACAACGGCTCGGTCCCGGCGCGCTCTCTTCCTTCCAGGGCACTGCCTTCAGGGACTGATGGATCGGGCCCGTGGCCGTCCTCGATCTGCAGCGGCTGCCAATCGGTCCATTGGCCGGAACGCTCGACGCGCACCTTGGCCGTGACGGCGCCAATGCCTTCGGGCCACGTGATACCGACCATCGCAAAGGGTTTGGTCTCGGCCTGCACCGAGGGCCCGTCGAGCGCAATCTCCTGGTAGGTCACCGAGCTGTCCGTACTGACCTCAGCCGGGTGGGACGGGACGAGCGCAACGGCGGTCAGGACTAGGGGAAGTAGACGGGAGGTCCTGCTCATGAGCCAGCCTTCCGGCGGGGGTACGTCGGTTCGCTGGGCGGCGCTCATCGATTATGCGCGCTCGGTGACGGCATTCGGGGTATTGCGTCACCCTGCGTGGCGTCTCATCTTGCGGGGTTGGATAGGCTGCCTAGAAAGCCCCGAAATGAAGAGGCCGACATGACTTACATCCTGATCATCGCAGTCGTGGTGATCGCGGTTCTGGCGTACCGCTCGTACCGCCGGACCCAGCTGCAGACGCGGAAGCGGCACGAGATCACCGCCGCCGAGCTCGAATCGGTGAAGCGCACCGCCGACGAGGACATCACCCGGTTCGGCGAGGAGCTGCAGGACCTCGACCTGGAGATGGTCGGCAAGGATCTCGGCGACGGCGCGCGGCAGGACTACCAGCGTGCGCTGGACTCCTACGAGTCGGCCAAGCAGGCTGTCGGCCAGGTCACCCAGGCCGACCAGATCAAGCACGTCATCGAGATCCTCGAAGACGGTCGGTATGCCGCGGCCTGCGTGAAGGCCCGGGTCAACGGCGAACCGCTGCCGCAGCGTCGCCCGGCCTGCTTCTTCAACCCGCAGCACGGCCCTTCGGTCGAGGACGTGATGTGGTCGCCGCCCGGTGGCGCGCCGCGGGAGGTGCCGGCGTGCGCGGCCGACGCCGAGCGGGTCAAGGCCGGCGCCGACCCGGACATCCGCAAGGTCATGGTCGGCCCGCAGCGAGTTCCGTACTGGGAGGCCGGGCCGGCCTATTCGCCGTACGCGCAGGGCATGTTCGGTGGCATCGGCGGGATCGCGACCGGCCTGTTCCTCGGTACGGCGCTGGGCGGCATGTTCAACGGCGGTGGGTACGGCGACTACGCCGCGGGCTACGAGGCCGGTCAGAACGACGGCGGTGACGGTGGCGACGGCGGCGGAGACGGCGGCGGCGGCGGCGGAGACGGCGGCGGCGGCGATTTCAACATGGGCGACAGCGGAGGCGGAGACTCCGGCGGCTGGGACTTCGGCGGCGGCGACTTCGGCGGCGGAGACTTCTGACTCGAGCTGACACAGAGCCCCGGCGACCCCACGGGCGCCGGGGCTCGGTGCAT
>NZ_JBSGUS010000021.1:0-150646 GCF_053608045.1 Kribbella sp. NPDC055071 | reverse complement strand
CAACGCACCACCGTGACACTCAAAATCCTCCACAAACGACATGGCCGCCGCAACTCCTCAAATCGAGGTGTTGCGACGACCACGTGAACCCGCCCTCCCCGCGGGGCTGTCGCCGTTGTGGGTGGACCCTCAGGGGTAGGGAAAACTCCCGGTGGGATAGGGGGCTTTCCCCGATTGGTACGGCGGTGTGGCCGCCGTACGTTGCTGGTATGGCGACGGATGAGGTGCGCAAGGACCTGCGGGCGGCTGTGGCCGCGCGGCAGGAGCTGGGGCCGGAGTACGAGGCTGCGATCATCGACAGCTTCCTGGAACGACTCGACGCCCAGCGCCGGGCCACTGCTGTCCCCGAGCCGGTGCGGCCGCCGCACCCGAGCCGCGAGCACGACCCGGGCGGCCTGGCCCTGGCGATCATCTCGGTCGTCGCCGCCATCCCGATCACCGCCATCTCCGCCGACATGATCGGCCCCTTCGGCGTCGTGATCAGCTGGCTCGGCCTCGTCCTCATCAACATCGCCCGAACCGCCGGCCGCCACAAGTAACCGTCAGGGCCGGACGGGCACCTGCTGGCCGTTCGCGTCGTACGCGCGGATCTCTACCGTGCCGACCAACAAGTCCTGGACGTCCTTGAGCCGATTCGAGGCGGAGGCCTCGATCCGACTGTCTGCGACGGCGTACCCGTTAGCGACGATGCCCGTGATCCACGGCCCGCTGAGGTCGCCGACGACGTACCGCGACTCGATCCGCGCGATCTCAGGTCGGGCCCGGTACACGATCCAGTTCTGCACGAACCGCGGGGAGCCACCCATCGACGTGATCCCGCCGGTCAGCTGCAGCAGCCCCTGCTCCTGAGTTGGCACGGCCGACCACCGTTCGTCGGGCACCGTGCCGCCGTCGGAGCCGGCGTAGCACGCCTCGACGCCCTGGGTGTGGTTCCCACCGGCCAGGTCGCGGCCCTGGATCAGCAGCATCATGGACCGGCTGCCCGCCTCGCGGCCGGTCATCCGCCGCGCCCAGAGCACCTCGACCGGGTTCTTGCGGGTTCGACCGAACGTACAGGCCACCTTGGCGGTCGCGGCCGCCTCGGCCGAGGGGACCGGGCCGAGATCCACCGTCGTCGGCAGCTCAGATCCGTCGACCACGGTCGGGCCTGTCGGCGCGGTCACGTCGGGCTGGGCGGTCGGCGGGTGGGTGATGACCAGGGTCGCCGCCACGACGGCACCGACAGCGGCGACGGAGATCGCTGGTGCGAGCCAACGGAACGCCGATCGACGCCGCGGCTGGGTCCGGTCCAGCACGCGATTGCGCAGCCGGGCGTGTTCAGCCGGGGTGAGCGACGGTACGGACGGAGGATCGAGCTTGGTCGTCATCAGAGCTCCTCGAGGAACGCGACGTGGGTGAGCAGGTCGGGGAAACGGCGACGGGTGCGGTGCAGGCGGGCCTTGACGGTGCCGAGGGGTACGCCGAGTGCGTCGGCGGCCTCGGCTTGGGTCAGGCCGGACCAGATGACCAGTTCGAGCGTGTCGCGCTCGTGCCGGGGGAGCTTGGCGATGGCTCGGCGGACCGCGGACATCTGCCGTTCGTCGTCGAGCCGGCGGGCGACCTCAGCGGCATGGTCCGGATCCGGTGGTGGGTTCGGCAGCCGGTCGATCAGCCGGTGGAAGCGGGACGCGGCCCGGGCCAGCGCGCGGCACTCGTTGCGTGCCACCACGAGCATGTAGGCGCGTGCGCTCGATGTCGTCAGCGGTCCGGGCGGGTTGCGCTGGAACCGGCGCCAGAGGCTCACGAACGTCGTCTGGACCACCTCCTCGGCAGCACTCCAGGAGGCGGTACGACGAAACGCGAAGGCATGCACCGCGTCCGCGTGGCGATCGAACAGCTCGCCCAGAGCTCGGTGATCGCCCTGCTGCAGCCGCGCCCACAGCTCCTGATCGGAGTCCGATTCGTCCACGACGGCACTCACCTGCCCGGTGTCATCGACGGGAATGATCTTCACACCCGTAAGTGCCCACCATCGCCCCCAGTGGTTGCATCACAGCGAGTTGAGGATCTCCTGCAGTCCGTTCTCCACGTCATCGGGCAGGTCCAGCAGGAGGCCGCGGTGTACGCCGTACCAAGGGCCCAGGCTGGCCCAGTCGCGAGCCCTGGCCCGGAGCTCCGGGGTGACGTCGTAGGTCTCGGCCACACCGGCTGCCAGCTCCGGTCCGGCGTCGTTGAGGATCCAGCAGAGGTCGACGGCCGGGTCGCCGATCTCGGCGTCGGTCCAGTCGATGATGCCGGTGACTTGCCCGGCATGGACGAGGATGTGGTCTGGGCCGAGGTCGCAATGCACCAGTGCGGTCCGGTGGCCCGGGATGCGATCGAGTAGCTCCTGCGCGGCCGTCTGCTTGTCGGCTGGAAGCAGTGGCACCACCTGCGCGCGGCACTCCGCGAGGAAGACCGCCTTCTCGTCGCCGGCACGCGTTGCGTCTCGTGCACCACGTATGGCGGCCTCTGACGGGTCAACGGCGTGCAGTGCGCTGAGGAAGGCGCCGAGCTGGCGGCCGATCGACCTATCGCCGGCTTCGAGAGGTGAACCGCGCAGAGCCAGGTGTCGTACGCCGTTCTCGGTCGGCTCGGGGACGGGGATGGGCAGGGGGAGTTGCGGGGCCAACCAGGGCAGCAGGGTGGTTTCGGCCTGCAGGAGGGCCTGGACCGCGGGTCGCCGGGGGACGCGGTGGATCCACGGTCCGTCGTACCAGGCGATGCTGTCCCAGCCTTCGTTGATGGTGAGGTCGCGGACGTATGAACCGAGCAGGCCGACTGTGTCTGGCATGAAGGGCCACTCGTCCAGCTTGGCGACGAGGTCGGTCGGGGTCATCCACGCACCCCACTCGACCTCCTCCGGCTGGTGCCTTACCGGACCGTCCCAGACGCACGTGTAGAGGTAGGCGTGGTACGTCGTGTGGTCGTCCGCGTAATCGCCCTCGGGCAACTCAGTGAGCTCGACACCGGAGATGCCCAGCTCCTCAGCGAGCTCGCGTACGACGGCGTCGTACGGATCCTCACCGGCCGCGACCACGCCGCCGGCCGCGAAGTCGTACCGACCCGGGTACACGTCCTTGATCGGCGTACGACGATGCACGTAGACGTCTCCGGCCGCATTCCGGACGACTACACCGGTGGCCGCATGGCGGAGATTGTCGCGCCGCATCACCGAGCGTGGCGCGGTACCGATGACACGGTTGTCTTCGTCCAGAATCGCCACCAATTCATCCACGCGGGCAGTTTCACACGTAACCCTG
Source organism: Kribbella sp. NPDC055071 (assembly GCF_053608045.1). Taxonomy (NCBI): domain Bacteria; kingdom Bacillati; phylum Actinomycetota; class Actinomycetes; order Propionibacteriales; family Kribbellaceae; genus Kribbella; species Kribbella sp. NPDC055071. The sequence goes on along the minus strand of NZ_JBSGUS010000021.1, from coordinate 147,365 downwards.
TGGACACGGCAACGCCTTTAACTCCCGGCACCGCGTAGGCTCGTGAGCATGAGTGTTCGGCGGATCATGGGGACCGAGACCGAGTTCGGCATCTCGGTTCCAGGACAGCCCGGGGCCAACCCGATGCTGACCTCGAGCCAGGTGGTGAACGGCTACGCCCAGACGCAGCCACTCGCGCGGAAGACGAGGTGGGACTTCGACGAGGAGCACCCGCTGCGGGACGCGCGCGGCTTCGACCTGAGCCGCGAGGTCGCGGACTCGAACCAGCTCACCGACGAGGAGACCGGGCTGGCCAACGTCATCCTCACCAACGGTGCCCGGCTGTACGTCGACCACGCCCACCCGGAGTACTCCGCGCCGGAGACGACGAACCCGCGCGACACCGTGGTCTGGGACAAGGCCGGCGAGCTGGTGATCATGGAAGGCGCCCGGCAGGCCCGCCTGATCCCGGGTGCTCCCCAGCTGAACCTGTACAAGAACAACACCGACAACAAGGGCGCCTCGTACGGCTCGCACGAGAACTACCTGATGCGCCGGTCGACGGCGTTCGCGTCGATCGTGCGGCACCTGACGCCGTTCTTCGTGAGCCGGCAGGTCGTCACCGGCGCGGGCCGGGTCGGCCTCGGCCAGGACGGCGCACAGAACGGGTTCCAGATCAGCCAGCGGGCCGACTACTTCGAGGTCGAGGTCGGGCTCGAGACGACGCTGAAGCGGCCGATCATCAACACCCGCGACGAGCCGCACGCGAACCCGGACCGCTACCGCCGCCTGCACGTGATCATCGGCGACGCGAACCTGTCCGAGATCTCGACGTACCTCAAGGTCGGGACGACGTCGCTCGTGCTGGCGATGATCGAGGACGGCTGGCTGAGCGAGGACCTCGGCGTGGACCGCCCGGTCAGCGCGCTGCACGAGATCAGCCACGACCCGACCTGCACGCACCTGATGACGCTCAAGGACGGTCGCAAGCTGACCGCTGTCCAGCTGCAGACGGAGTACCTCGAGCAGGCCCGCAAGTACGTCGAGGACAAGTACGGCGACGACGCGGACCGGCAGACCAAGGACGTGCTGCATCGCTGGGAGCAGGTCCTCGACCAGCTCGCGACCGACCCGATGACGCTGTCGGACCAGCTCGACTGGGTGGCGAAGTACAAGCTGCTGCAGTCCTACCGCGATCGCGACGGCCTGGACTGGGACGACCCCAAGCTCCACCTGGTCGACCTGCAGTACGCCGACCTTCGTCCGGACAAAGGCCTGTACTACAAGTTGGTGAAGTCCGGCCGGATGCAGCGGATCGTCACCGACGAGGAGATCCGGATGGCGGTCGCGCACCCGCCGGTCGACACCCGCGCGTACTTCCGCGGCCGCTGCATGCAGCAGTACGCGCCGCAGGTTGCGGCGGCCTCCTGGGACTCGGTGATCTTCGATCTGCCCGGCAAGGAATCGTTGCAACGTATCCCTACCTTGGACCCGTTGCGCGGCACGAAGGCGCACGTCGGGGCACTTCTGGACCAGTGCGACACCGCCAGTGACCTGGTTCGCACCATTACTGGGGGCGCCGCCGGGTAGGGTCGCCGTAGCGGAAGAAAATTCTGCGACGGCCGGTTGGGCGGCCGCCGCGGTCGGCGGTTCTAGGAGGTGTGGGTTATGGCGAAGGACGGCGGTCAGCAGCACAAGCAGTCCAAGCGTTCGTCGACCGAGGAAGAGGTCGACCAGGTCGAGGCGTCCGAGGACGTCCAGGAGCGCAAGGAACGGCTCGACGAGGACGTGGACTCGATCCTCGACGAGATCGACGAGGTCCTCGAGGAGAACGCCGAGGAGTTCGTCCGCGGATTCGTGCAAAAGGGTGGAGAGTGAACCGCTAGATGACTTTCGATGCCTCCGGCCGGTTGCCGGAAGCCTTCCTGACCCCAGGTGGCTCGTCGTTCATGGATTTCCTGGCCGGGCACGCGCCCGATCTGTTGCCGGGACGGCGCAGCCTGGGGCAGGCCGACTTCTCGGCCGAAGTCCCGCACGGTACGACGATCGTCGCGGCCACCTTCCCCGGTGGCGTCGTGATGGCCGGCGACCGGCGCGCCACGATGGGCAACGTGATCGCCCAGCGTGACATCGAGAAGGTGTTCCCGGCCGACGAGTACTCGGCGGTCGCGTTCGCCGGTACGGCCGGCTTCGGGATCGAGATGGTCCGGCTGTTCCAGGTCGAGCTGGAGCACTACGAGAAGCTGGAAGGCGCGACGCTCAGCCTGGACGGCAAGGCGAACCGGCTCAGCGCGCTGATCCGCGGCAACCTGGCGATGGCCCTGCAGGGCCTGGCCGTGGTGCCGCTGTTCGCGGGGTACGACCCGGACATCAAGGGCGGCCGGATCTTCTCCTACGACCCCACCGGCGGTCGCTACGAGGAGCACCACTTCCACAGCGTCGGTTCGGGTTCGGTCTTCGCCCGGGGCGCGCTGAAGAAGCTGTACCGCGAGGACTCGTCGGTGACCGACTGCGTCACGGCCGTGATCCAATCCCTGATCGACGCCGCCGACGACGACTCGGCGACCGGTGGTCCGGACATGCTGCGGCGGATCTTCCCGGTGGTCGGGGTTGTCACCGCCGACGGGTACCGGCGGATGCCCGAGGACGAGGTCGCCGCGATCGTCGACGCGGCCTGGGCCGAGCGGCACCGGCGCCCCGACGGCCCGGCCTCGGCGTCCCTCACCTGAGACCTGAGGCGGCTGACCTTGATCCCACCGACTGATAGAGGACGACACCTTCGATGAGCACGCCGTTCTACGTCTCGCCCGAACAGCTGATGCGCGACCGGGCGGACTTCGCCCGGAAGGGCATCGCCAAGGGGCGCAGCGCGATCGCCCTGCAGTACGCCGACGGCATCCTGTTCGTCGCGGAGAACCGGTCGCCCGCGCTGCACAAGGTGGCCGAGATCTACGACCGGATGGCCTTCGCCGCCGTCGGCCGGTACAACGAGTTCGAGAACCTGCGGATCGCCGGCGTCCGGCTGGCCGACATGCGCGGGTACTCCTACGACCGGCGCGACGTCACCGGCCGGGCCCTGGCCAACGCGTACGCGCAGACCCTCGGCGCGATCTTCTCCTCCGGCGGTGAGAAGCCGCTCGAGGTCGAGATCCTGGTCGCCGAGGTCGGCGCCACCACGGCCGAGGACCAGATCTACCGGCTGACGTACGACGGCTCGATCGCGGACGTCCGCGGTTACGCCGTGATGGGTGGCCCCGCGGAGACGGTCGCCGAGTATGTCGGTGAGCACTTCCAGGAGGGCATCTCGCTGGCCGGAGCACTCCGGCTGGCCGTCGACGCCCTCGGCCACGACGGCACCGAGGTCCGTGAGCTGACCTCGGACCAGATCGAGGTCGCGATCCTGGACCGGACCCGGACCCAGGTGCGCAAGTTCAAGCGGATCTCCGAGGAGACGCTGACCCGGATCCTGTCCGAGTCCCGTCCGGCCGAGGAGGCGACGGCGGACGAGTCGGCGGATGCCGAATCCAAGGGTGACGAGGCGTCGGCGACCGAGGACACCCCGGTCGCGCCGCCGGGTGACGACGTACCGATTGCCCCTCCGGCGGACCCCGAGGACAACCGGCCGTTGTGACCGGCCGGTCGAGGTCTTCAGCGCACGGCGAACCCCTGGAGCAGTCTCCAGGGGTTCGTCCTGATGACCCCGAGCCGTGGGAGTTGCTGGACGAGGAGCCGGGGTTCAACCGGTTCCTGACTGTGAAGCTGCGGCGCTACCGGATGCCGGACGGCCGTGAGGTCGAGTGGGATGTCTTCGGGCCGGAGTCCGAGGACGGGATCAGCGCCGGTGTCACCGTGCTGCCGCTGACGCCGGAAGGCCGGATCGTGATCGTCCGGATGTTCCGGGCCGGGCCTGACCGCATCGTCACGAACCTGCCCGGTGGACTGGTCGAACCAGGGGAGGATCCCGCGCAGGCCGGCGTCCGGGAGCTCGAGGAAGAGACCGGGTACACCTGCGAGTCGCTCGATCTGGTCGGCTGGCAGTGGTCGTCGGCGTCGTCGACGTTCCGGAAGTACGTCGCGATCGCGCGTGGATGCCGTCCCGACGGCAAGCAGTCGCTGGACGACACCGAGGACTGCGTCCCGGCCGAGGTCTCCGTCGACGCCTTCCGCGCCGAGCTCCGGACCCCGGGCGCAATGACCGGGATCGACGCCGCCTATCTGGCCCTGGACCACGCCGGATTGTTGTAGTGCCTTTTGGGAGATCGGCCGAGGATGACAGCTGAACTGATGACAGGGACCGACCTGGCCGCCGCGATGGTGGCGCGGGTGGGGGAGCGGGCGCGGGCCTTCGAGGAGCGGACCGGGAGTCAGGTCTGTCTGGCGACGGTGCTGGTCGGGGATGATCCGGCGTCGGCGACGTACGTGCGGATGAAGCAGAACCGGTCGAAGAAGGCCGGGATCGGGTCGCGGAGTGTGGTGTTGCCGGCCGAGACGACGACCGCGGAGTTGGTCGGCGAGCTGACCACGCTGTCCGAGGATCCGGCCGTGCACGGGATCCTGCTGCAGCATCCGGTGCCGGCGCAGATCGACGAGCGGGCGGCGTTCGAGGCGATTGCTCCGGGCAAGGATGTCGACGGGGTGACGACGCGGTCGTTCGGTGCGATGGCATTCGGCGAACCCGGGTTCCGGTCGGCGACGCCGGGCGGGATCATCCGGCTGCTCGAGACGTACGACGTACCGATCGCCGGGGCGCACGCGGTCGTCATCGGCCGCAGCCCGATCCTCGGCAAGCCGGTGGGGATGTTGCTGCTGGCATCGAACGCGACCGTCACCTACACGCACTCCCGGACCGTCGACCTGCCCGCGATCGTCCGGACCGCGGACATCGTGGTCGCCGCGGTCGGCAAGCCGAACTTCGTTCGCGGCAACTGGCTCAAGCCGGGCGCGGTCGTGGTCGATGCCGGCTACAACGAGGGGAACGTCGGCGACGTCCACTTCGACGAGGCGGCCGAGGTCGCCGGCCTGATCACGCCGGTTCCGGGCGGTGTCGGGCCGATGACGATCGCTCTGCTGCTGGAGCAAGCCGTCGATGCCGCGGAGGCTCAATCCGAGACGGATGTCCACTCCCTGACCACTCTGGCCTAGGGTTGTAGGCAGGCGTAAGGGACAACCGAGGAGGCAGGCGCGTGGCGGTACGGGCGATCCGGGGTGCCACCCAGCTGGATGTGGACGAGCGCGAGCACCTGCTCGAGCGGTCCGCGGAGCTGGTGAAGGCGGTCCTGGAGGCGAACGATCTGGAGAACGAGGATCTGATCAGCATCCTCTTCACCGTCACGTCCGATCTGCGGTCGGAGTTTCCGGCCGTCGCCGGTCGGCAGATCGGGCTGACCGACGTACCGCTGATGTGCATGCAGGAGATCCCGGTCCCGCACGCGCTGCCGCGGGTGGTCCGGTTGATGGTGCACACCGAGAGCTCGCGGAGCCGGGACAAGATCCAGCACGTGTACCTGCACGGTGCCGTCGCGCTGCGCCCAGATCTGACCGGCGCGCAATGACCGAATTGCGCGGCCCGGTTCGGATCGTCGGGACCGGGCTCATCGGTACGTCGATCGGCCTCGCGCTGGTGCGATTGGGTGTCGTGGTCGAGCTCGTCGACGCCGACCCCGACAGTGCGCTGATGGCCGAGCGGATCGGCGCTGGATCGAGGCTGGTCGAGCTCGAGCCGCAGCTCGTGGTCGTCGCCGTACCGCCGGATCATGTCGGCGCGGTGGTCGCCGAGCAGCTCGAACAGACCGACGCGATCGTCACGGACGCGGCCAGCGTGAAGTCGAAGCCGCTCGTCGACGCGCGGCGGCTCACCGACGACGTCAGCCGGTACGTCGGCGGTCACCCGATGGCAGGCTCCGAGCGCAACGGGCCGCTGGCCGGGCGCGCTGACCTGTTCGACGGCGCGACCTGGGCGATCACGCCGCACGAGACGAGCACCCCCGAGGCCGTCGAGTTGGTACGACGGTTGGCCGAGGCCGCCGGCGCCCGCACGGTCGAGATGTCGGTCGAGGACCACGACCTCGGCGTCGCCCGGGTCTCGCACCTGCCGCACCTGATGTCGGCGCTCGCCGCCGGCACGCTGGCGGATGCGCCGAGTTCGCACCTGCAGTTGTCCGGCCAGGGCGTCCGTGACGTGACCCGCATCGCGGCCGGGGACCCCAAGCTGTGGACGCAGATCGTGTCGGCGAACTCTTCGGCCCTGACCGGTTTGCTGGAGCAGATCCGCGGCGAGCTCGATCGGCTACTCGTTGCCTTAGGCAAAGAAGAGGCTGCGGAGGAGCTCACCTCGATCCTCGGTCAGGGAGTCTCGGGCGCGGTCCGGGTGCCGGGCAAGCACGGCGCCCCGCACATCGATCTGGTCACCGTGCTGGTCACGATCCCCGACCGGCCGGGGCAGCTGGCCCGGTTGTTCGCGGACGCGGCCGAGTCCGGCGCGAACGTCGAGGACCTGCGCATCGACCACAGTCCCGGCCGTCCGGTCGGTGAGGTCGAGCTCGCGGTGAAACCGGGCTCGGTCGACCAGTTGGTCGACGTACTCAGCGAACGGGGCTGGATCGTCCACCGATAGGGCAGCATGCGGTCCTCTTGGCGAGAATGTCACCGGCCACGGGTAATCTCTGGGCATGATCATCGCTGTGGACGGCCCGAGCGGCTCCGGTAAGTCGAGCACCGCACGAGGCGTCGCCAGCCGGCTGGGCCTGCGGTTCCTGGACACCGGCGCGACCTATCGCGCGGTGACGTGGTCCTCGATCGAGCACGGTCTCGATCTGGACGACAAGGCCGCGGTCGCGCAGCGGGCCCGGGAGCTGCGGCTCGAGATCAGCACCGATCCGGTCCGGCAGTTCGTGATCGCCGACGGGACCGACGTGACGAGCGCGATCCGGGAGCCGCGGATCAGCGAGACGGTCTCGAAGATCGCCACCAACCTGGACGTCCGCAAGGAGCTGGTCCGGCGACAGCGCGAGATCATCGACGACGCTCAGCCCAGTGGCGGGATCGTCGTCGAGGGCCGCGACATCGCGACCGTGGTCGCCACCGACGCGGAGCTGAAGGTCCTGCTCACCGCCGACACCGAGGCCCGGCTGGCCCGCCGCGGCGCGGAGCTGGCGGCCGGATCGGTGACGGCCGAGCAGTTGCGCGACCAGATCGTCCGGCGGGACGCCGACGACTCGACCGTGTCGGAGTTCCAGGTCGCGTCCGACGGCGCGGTCACCATCGACTCGACGGATCTGTCCCTGGAGGAGGTCATCGACGTGATTACCCGTCTCGCGAAGGAGGCCGAGGCTTTGCGCGCCCAGGAGTCATGACAGCTGAGCTCACCGGGCAGGTCGAGCTGCCGCGCACCGATGACCTGCCCCGCCTGCCGTACCGGCTCGCGGTGCCGGTCCGGGTCGTCGCGAGACCGTATTTCCGGCGTAAGTACAGGCTGACGGTCCATCGCGAGGAGCTGTTTCCGCGGACCGGTCCGGTGCTGATGACCACCAACCATGTCGGCCTGCTCGACGGGCCGTTGCTGGGAGCGATCGCACCCCGGATGCTGCACCAACTCGGCAAGATCGAGGCGTTCGGCGGTCTGCAGGGTGCGTTCCTGCGGCGGATCGGCCAGATTCCGGTCGATCGGCGCTCGTACGACCTCCTCGCGATCCGGCAGTCGATCAAGGTGCTCCGGGACGGCAGGGTGCTGAACATCTACCCCGAAGGCACCCGCGGGGCCGGCGACTTCACGCGAATGCGCTACGGAGTCGCCTATCTGGCCATGGTCACGGGGGCGCCGATCCTGCCGGTGGCACTGCTCGGGACCAGGCTGCCGCACGGGGATGTGGAGCATTTCCCGCCGGCCGGGAGCCCGATCGATGTCGTGTATGGCGAGCCTTTCACGGTGGAGCGCGTACCCTTTCCTAGGCGGCACTCCGACGTACGGGCGGTTGCTGCCCAGATCGGCGACGTGTTGAGAGCCCATGTAAGGGCCGCCGTCGACTCCACCGGCCACCCGCTCCCGGGCGCGCCAGACAAGAAGGACCCTGATGAGTGACCTGCCCACCGGCTACGACTTCGCCGAGCCCACGCACGAGCGCGAGGACACCGGGCCGCTGCCCGTGCTCGCGATCGTCGGCCGGCCGAATGTGGGCAAGTCCACACTGGTGAACCGAATCATCGGCCGCCGCGAGGCCGTCGTCGAGGACACCCCGGGGGTGACGCGCGATCGCGTGTCGTACGACGCCAACTGGGCCGGCCGGGGCTTCACGGTCGTCGACACCGGCGGCTGGGACCCGGACGCGGTCGGCATGGCCGCGCTGGTCGCCGCCCAGGCCGAGGTCGCGATCAACGCGGCGGACGCGGTCCTGTTCGTGGTCGACGCGACGGTCGGCATCACGGACGCGGACGAGGCCGTCGTCCGCGTACTGCGGAAGTCCGGGAAGCCCGTCGTACTGGCCGCTAACAAGGTCGACGACCAGCGCGTCGAGTCCGAGGCGATGAACCTGTGGAGTCTGGGGATCGGCGAGCCGTTCCCGGTCTCCGCGATGCACGGCCGGGGGACCGGCGACATGCTCGACGCCGTCCTCGCCGCGCTGCCCGAGGCGCCGCCGGAGCGCGACGCCGAGCTCGGCGGACCGCGCCGGGTCGCGATCGTCGGCAAGCCGAACGTCGGCAAGTCCTCGCTGCTCAACAAGGTCGCCAAGGAAGACCGCGTCGTCGTCAGCGACATCGCCGGTACGACGGTCGACCCGGTCGACGAGCTGATCACGCTCGGTGGCCAGGAGTGGCGGTTCATCGACACCGCCGGCATCCGGCGCAAGGTGAAGAACTCCCAGGGCCACGAGTACTACGCGTCCCTGCGCACCAACGCCGCCATCGAGCGCGCCGAGGTCGTCGTGGTCGTGATCGACGCGTCCGGGCCGATGACCGAGCAGGACCTGCGGATCATGAACGCGGTCGAGGAGGCCGGTAAGGCGCTCGTGATCGCGTACAACAAGTGGGACCTCGTCGACGAGGACCGCCGGTACTACCTGGAGAAGGAGATCGACCGCGACCTGGTCCAGTTCCGCTGGGCGCCGCGGGTCAACATCTCCGCTCTGACCGGCCGGCACATGGAGAAGCTGGTGCCGGCGATCGAGGCCGCGCTCGACGGCTGGCAGACCCGCGTCCCGACCGGCCAGCTGAATGCGTTCCTCGGCCGGCTCGTCGCGGCCCACCCGCACCCGGTCCGCTCCGGCAAGCAGCCCAAGATCCTGTTCGGGACCCAGGCAACGACCATGCCCCCGACGTTCGCGATCTTCACCTCGGGCCAGATCGAACCGTCCTACCAACGCTTCATCGAACGCCGCCTCCGCGAAGACTTCGGCTTCGTCGGCAGCCCCGTCCACGTCCAAATCCGAGCCCGCCAAAAGAACAAGAAACGCTAGGAACCCGGTAAGAACCACTGCCGCGGATGAGGTATGGTTTACCCGCTGGCTCGTTCGCGAGTCGGCTACGGGCTGTGGCGTAGTTTGGTAACGCGTTCGGCTGGGGGCCGAAAGAGCGCAGGTTCAAATCCTGTCAGCCCGACCCCAAGAGGGGCACCGATTCTGTCGGTGCCCCTCTTTATGTTGATCGCATGAGTACACCTGGGGATCGAAGGACCTGGAACGACGATCAGTTGCGTGCGGCGGTGCGAACCAGCCTGTCGTGGCGTGCGGTTGCCCGCGCGCTGGGACTGAAAGGCACCTCGGTCAACGTGATCAAAAGATATGCCCGCCGGCTTGAGCTGGACACATCACACTTCACCGGACAGCGTCGGTGGTCGGATCAGCAACTGCGCGTTGCGGTCGCAGCAGCGAGCTGCTGGGCCGATGTTCTGAACGCGTTCGGCCTCGTAGACACCGCGGCGGAGCGGGTCCGGGTCAAAGGGCATGCCGTGAGGTTGGGTCTGGATTGCGCGCACCTGAGGTCGCCCCACACCCAGGGGACGCCGACGACGGTGTTTGACGAACCGGTCCGGCCGGAGATGCTGCGCTACGCGTCGGCGGCTGTCGCGATGGCGTGGTTTTCTTTGCGTGGATGTCCGGTTGCGTTGCCGACTGAACCGCAGGAGTACGACCTGCTGGTGACGACGTCCAAGGGCGTTCAGCGTGTGCAGGTGAAGAGTTGCGCCTCGCGAAATCGAAGGGGCTACTGGGACGTTGGCGTCGGGCGGCGTCCGTATGTCCTCGACAAGTCCGCCGGCAAGATGCCCTACGACCCGGACTCGATCGACCTGTTCTTCATTCTTCTCGGAGACGGAAGCATCTATGTCGTCCCGAGCTCGGTGCTGGCCGGCCGAATCCGCATTTCGGCGGAGAGTTACGCGGCGTACCGGGTGGGGGATGCGTCGAGTTTGTTGGGTGGGGCACCAGCGGGTGCTGGTGCCCCACCGGGGGTTTCAGCTTACGCTGCTGAGTTCCTTGGGCTCCGGGGTTTCAACCCGAAGGGATTCGCCCTCGATGTCTACTCGGGGGGTGATGCGGTCGAGCCACTTCGGGAACCACCAGGCTCGGTCGCCTAGCAGGCTGAGGATGGCGGGGACCAGGGTCATCCGGACCACGAAGGCGTCGATGAGGACGCCGACGGTGAGGCCGAAGCCGATGGCCTTGATGATGGGGTCGTCGACCAGGATGAAGCCGGCGAAGACCGACGCCATGATCAGGGCGGCGGCGGTGACGACGCGGGCGCCGTGGCCGAGGCCCTGGATGGTGGCTTCGCGGGCGTGCTTGCCGTGGACGAACTCCTCGCGGACGCGGGACACGATGAAGACCTCGTAGTCCATCGCCAGGCCGAACAGGATGCCCATCATGATGATCGGGAGGAAGCTGACCAGCGGGCCGGGGGAGTCGATCCCGACCAGGCTCGCGAGGTGGCCCTGCTGGAACACGCCGACCGTGATCCCGAAGGTCGCGCCGATCGTCAGCACGAAGCCGAGCGTCGCCTTCAACGGCACGAGGATCGACCGGAATGCCAGCAGCAACAGCAGGAACGACAGCCCGATGACCACCAGCAGGTACGTCGGAAGCGCGCTGGACAACTTGTTGGAGACATCGACGCCGACCGCCGTGTTGCCGGTGACGGAGATCGTCGCGTCCTGAGTCGCGAGCGGCTGGATCGCGGTCCGCAGGTTCTTCACCAGCTCCGACGTCTGCTCGCTGGCAGGGCCACTGGCCGGGATCACCTGAGCCAGTAGAGTCGATCCGTCCGCACTCGCAGCCGCCGGCTGCGCGGCCACAACATCCTTGAGCCCGGACGCCTTCGCCAGCACCTGCTTGACCACCGCGTCAGACGTCGCCGCATCAGGGCTCTTCACCACCACGATGAGCGGGCCGTTCGCGCCAGGCCCGAAAGCCTGCGCAGTCAGGTCATAGGCCACCCGCTGGTTCGTACCCGCCGCGGCCGACGCGCCATCCGGAAGCGCGAGCTGCATGTCCTTGACCGGAATCGCCAGGACCCCGAGCCCGATGATGCCGATGGCAACAATCGGAACCCGGAACCGCGTCACGAACCGTCCCCAGCGGAAGCCGAACCCTTCCGTCGGCTCAGCCTGCGCGGGCTCCTTGCGAACCTTGCGAGGCAGGATCCGGTTCCCGACAAACCCAAGGAGGGCCGGCAACAGCGTCAACGCAACAAGCACCGCCGTGAGCACGGTGGCCGCCGCCGCGAGGCCCATCGCGGTCAGGAACGGAACACCGACCACACTCAGCCCGGCCAGCGCGATGACCACGGTCGCACCAGCGAACAACACCGCCGATCCCGCCGTCGCTGTGGCCCTGCCGACGGACTCCTCCGGATCCATGCCCGCGGCAAGCTGGGTCCGATGCCGCGAACTGATGAACAACGAATAGTCGATACCGACCGCAAGCCCCAGCATCAAAGCGAGGATCGGCGCAGTCGACGACACGTCGGTGAACGCGGTCACGATGAACAACCCCGCCATCCCGGCCAGTACGCCGAGCAGCGCCGTCAGCAACGTCATCCCGGCCGCGACCAGCGAGCCGAACGTGATGACCAGTACGACGGCCGCGACAGCGACCCCAATCACTTCGGTGACACCGATCTCGGGTACGCCGCCGACCACCTGCCCGCCCGGGACGATCTTCAGATCACCCGTGCTCAGGCCGCTCAGACCGTCGTACGCCTTGGTGCTGTCCTTCGAAAGCTCGTCCGCGGGCTTGTCGAACTGGACGCTGATCAGGCCGGTCGTGCCGTCGGGGCTGATCGCCTTGCTGGTGAAGGGGTCGATCGCGGCGATCACCTCCGGCACCTTCGCGACCTTGGCGACGGTCGCACCGACGGCCGCCTGCACGTTCGGATCGGTGAGCGTCTTGCCGTCGGGTGCCTTCACGACGACTGTCGCCGAGGCGCCGCTGGCCGCGGGAAGCTCCTGCTTCAGAGCGTCCAGAGCGCGCTGTGACTCGGTGCCTGGGATCGAGAACGCGTTGGTGGTCTTGCCGCCCAGTGTCAGCGCACCGACGCCGAGCAGGACGAGGAACAGCGTCCAGACGGCGACGACGAGACGCCGGCGTTGGTAGGAGAACCGGCCGAGCCGGTACAGCAGATTGGCCATCGGAGAGTGCATCCGTTCGGGTCGGTACGGCGTACGTGCAGGGGGAACCGTCCGCCGGCAGGTGCGCCGGCGGCCGGGGTACGTCAGATCAGCCGCGTCTGAGCAGTCGCCGGAGGGCGATCTCGCAGAGTCTTCGCAGTTCTTCGTCGGTCTGTTCGCCGGGATGCCGGCACTCGCCGAGCAGTCCGTTGACGGCGAACTTGGCCAGGTGGCGCTCGATCGGATCCTCCGAGCCGGCCATGTACTCGGTCATCCGGATGCCGTCGGCCACCAGCCCGGCGATCTCCGGTACCTCCACGATCACGGGGATGACGTCCTGCAGTACGTCGATGACGCCGCGATGCACGACCGCGAGATCGATGAAGTGCTCGATCGCGAAGTCCTGGGCCTTGTCCACGGGCAACTTCGCCGCGGCCTCGACGATCGCCGCCAGGTCCGCGGCGGCCGGCTCGAGGACGGCCGCCAGCACGGCGGGCTTCCCGCTGAAGTGGTAGAGCACCGTCGCCTTCGAGCAACCGGCGGCGGTCGCGATGTCCTGCAGGGACGTCGCGTTGTACCCGTTGTTCTGGAACAGGTCCATCGCCTGCCGCACGATCTCGTGCCTGGTCCGCTCCCGGGCGGGGGTCGTGACTGCCATGTCAACCATCATCCTGACCGATCGGCCAGTTTTCAACCGATCGGTCAGGATTGTGGCTCGCCTCACTCGCTGGCAGCGATTTGCTTGCGGTGTAATGCTGTAATCAGCACGAATGAGGGAGGTGCGTGGACATGGCCGACGAGTTGGCGGGCGACGACGTACTGGATGCCTACTCCCGGGTGGTCTCCGGAGTGGCGGAGCATCTGATCCCGCGGGTGGCGAGCCTGCGGATCCACAGCCGGCGCGGTGACTCGTCGGGTTCGGCGGTGGTGCTGACCGGTGACGGGCACCTGCTGACGAACGCGCACGTGGTCGGCGACGGCGAGCAGGCGGCCGCGGAGTTCGCGGACGGTACGGCGGCGCAGGCCCGCGTGGTCGGGGTCGACCGGCTGTCGGATCTCGCCGTGGTGCGAGCCGACCGGGAGATCCCGGACCCACCGGAGTACGGCGACGCCGATCAGCTCAAGGTGGGGAACCTGGTCGTTGCCGTGGGCAACCCCTTGGGTCTGGCCGGGAGCGTGACCGCCGGTGTGGTGAGCGCGCTCGGGCGATCGCTGCCGGTCCGCAGCGGCTCGGCGCAGCGGATCATCGAGGACGTCATCCAGACCGACGCGGCCCTGAATCCGGGCAACTCCGGCGGGGCACTCGCCGACGGAAACGGGCGGGTCATCGGGATCAACACCGCGGTGGCGGGCATCGGGCTCGGACTGGCGGTCCCGATCAACCCGACGACGCGCCGCATCATCTACTCGCTACTGCATGACGGCCGAGTGCGCCGCGCGTACCTCGGCCTTGTCACGACTCCCGCGCCACTGCGGCCCGGGCTGGCCGAACGCTTCGACCAGCGCACGGCCCTCCGAGTGGTGGAGGTGATCTCGGGCAGCCCCGCCTCCGAGGCCGGCCTGCGCAAGGGCGACCTCGTCCTGGCCGTCGACGGCACCACGCTTCGGGACGCCCAGTCCCTCCAGCGCCAACTCTTCGCCGACGCCATCGGCCGCCGCACCGAGATCACGGCCATCCGCAACAACGCGCTCGTCGACGTGATAGCCCATCCGACCGAACTGACCGATCGATAGCGGTCCTACCAGCCGCGCTCGCGCCACTCGGGGACCTTCGGCCGCTCGGTGCCGAGGGTGGTGTCGTCGCCGTGGCCCGGGTAGACCCAGGTCTCGTCGGGGAGCGTGCCGAAGAGCTTGGTGTCGACGTCGTTGATCAGTGACTTGAACCGCTCGGCGTCGCCCTGGGTGTTGCCGACGCCGCCGGGGAAGAGCGAGTCGCCGGTGAAGAGGTGGGGCGGACCGTCCGGGTCGTCGTACACAAGAGCGATCGATCCGGGTGTGTGCCCGACCAGGTGGATGACGCGCAGGCTGGAGTTGCCGACGGAGATGTGGTCGCCGTCGTCGACCAGCTGATCGGTCGGTACGCCGATGCCCTCGGCGTCATGCCGCCCGGCGACCGTGGTGGCGCTGGTCCGGGCGACCACCTCGGCGAGCGCCTCCCAGTGGTCCTGGTGGCGGTGCGTGGTGATGACCCGGGCGAGCCCGCCGTCGCCGATCAGCGTGAGCAGGGTGCCGGCATCGTTGGCCGCGTCGATCAGGACCTGCTCGTCGGTCTGCCGGCACCGCAGCAGGTAGGCGTTGTTGTTCATCGGCCCGACCGCGACCTTGGTGATCATCAGTTGCGCGAGCTCGTGCGTCTGCGCGGGTCCGCCGACCTTGACGTTCCCGTGGTACTCCGGCATGCGCCTTCTCCCTGGATGTCGGTGATAGAGCGATCCTTGCACTGATGGTGCCCGGGTGCGCGAACCACCCGCGGTGATCGAATATACTTTCGAACTGGTCGCCGGGTTCCGGCGGCGGAAGTTTTTGTCGGTGGGCCTCGTTAGCATGACGGAGCATGTCAGCGGGCGTGCCCCGGATATCCTCGAGAACGGCTGAGAGTGAGCTTGTGTCTGACCGTCTGATCGTGCGTGGAGCGCGTGAGCACAACCTGAAAGACGTCTCGGTCGACCTGCCACGGGACGCCATGATCGTCTTCACCGGCCTGTCCGGGTCCGGGAAGTCCAGCCTGGCCTTCGACACGATCTTCGCCGAGGGCCAGCGGCGCTACGTCGAGTCGCTGTCGGCGTATGCGCGGCAGTTCCTGGGTCAGATGGACAAACCTGACGTCGATTTCATCGAGGGCCTGTCACCGGCTGTCTCGATCGACCAGAAGTCCACCTCACGGAACCCACGGTCCACGGTCGGCACGATCACCGAGGTCTACGACTACCTCCGGCTGCTGTTCGCCCGCGCCGGTCGTCCGCACTGCCCGGAGTGTGGTGAGCCGATCGCGCGGCAGACGCCGCAGCAGATCGTCGACCGCGTGCTGGAGCTCGACGAGGGCACCCGCTTCCAGGTGCTGGCCCCGGTCGTCCGCGGACGCAAGGGTGAGTATGTCGATCTGTTCCGCCAGCTGACCGGTCAGGGTTTCTCCCGCGCCCGCGTGGACGGCGAGACGATCCAGCTGACCGAGCCGCCGAAGCTGGACAAGCAGAAGAAGCACGACATCGATGTGATCGTCGACCGGCTCGCGGTGAAGGGCTCGGCCAAGCAGCGGCTGACCGACTCGGTCGAGACCGCGCTCGGCCTGGCCAGCGGTCTGGTCGTGCTCGACTTCGTCGACCTGCCGGACAACGACCCGCACCGCGAGCGCCGGTTCTCCGAGAAGCTCGCGTGTCCGAACGATCACCCCCTGGCGATCGACGAGCTGGAGCCACGGTCGTTCTCGTTCAACTCGCCGTACGGCGCTTGCCCGGTCTGCACCGGGCTCGGCACCCGGATGGAGGTCGACCCGGAGCTGCTGATCCCGGACCCGTCGAAGTCACTCGACGAGGGCGCGATCCAGCCGTGGTCCGGGCAGAACGTCTCGCAGTACTTCGAGCGGCTGCTGTCGGCGCTGGCGAAGGACCTCAAGATCAAGACGAGCACGCCGTTCGGTGAGCTGCCGGCCAAGGCGAAGAAGTCGCTGTTGACCGGTCACGACAAGCAGGTCCACGTCTCGTACCAGAACAGGTACGGTCGCGAGCGTTCGTACTACACGACCTTCGAGGGCGTGATTCCGTACGTCGAGCGCCGGCACGCGGAGGCGTCGAGCGAGACCGGCCGGGAGCGCTTCGAGGAGTACATGCGCGAGGTCCCGTGCCTGGCCTGCAACGGCGCCCGGCTGAAGCCGATCTCGCTGGCGGTCACGCTCGGCGGCAAGAACATCGCCGAGATCAGCGCAATGTCGATCGACGAGGTGCACGACTTCCTGGTCCGGATGGAGCTCTCGCCGCGGGAGAAGCAGATCGCGGAGCGGGTGGTCAAGGAGATCGGCGAGCGGCTGCGGTTCCTGCTCGACGTCGGTCTGGACTACCTGGCGCTGAACCGGCCGGCGGGTTCACTCTCCGGTGGCGAGGCACAGCGGATCCGGCTCGCGACGCAGATCGGTTCAGGCCTGGTCGGCGTTCTATATGTGCTCGACGAGCCGTCGATCGGCCTGCACCAGCGGGACAACCGGCGCCTGATCGACACGCTGGTCCGGCTGAAGGAGCTGGGCAACACGCTCATCGTCGTCGAGCACGACGAGGACACGATCGATCATGCCGACTGGGTGGTCGACATCGGGCCGGGTGCGGGGGAGCACGGTGGTCAGGTCGTGGTGTCCGGCACCGTCGAGGACCTGCGCAACCACCCGGATTCGATCACCGGCGCCTACATCTCCGGGCGTAGGGAGATCCCGATCCCGGCGGTTCGGCGTCCGCTGACCGAGGGCCGCGAGCTGACCGTGTACGGCGCCCGCCAGAACAACCTCCGCGACATCGACGTGACCATCCCGCTCGGGGTGTTCGTCGCGGTCACCGGGGTGTCGGGCTCGGGCAAGTCGACGCTGGTCAACGACATTCTCTACACGTCGCTGGCTCGGCAGATCTACGGCGCTCGGGCCGTGCCTGGCCGGCACACGAAGATTTCCGGCATGGAGCTGGTCGACAAGGTCATCCACGTCGACCAGTCACCGATCGGACGGACGCCGAGGTCCAACCCGGCGACGTACACCGGCGTCTGGGACCACGTCCGCAAGCTGTTCGCGGAGACCCCGGAGGCGAAGGTCCGCGGGTACCAGCAGGGCCGGTTCTCGTTCAACGTCAAGGGCGGCCGCTGTGAGGCCTGCTCGGGTGACGGCACGCTGAAGATCGAGATGAACTTCCTCCCCGATGTCTATGTGCCGTGCGAGGTGTGTCACGGCGCGCGGTACAACCGCGAGACGCTCGAGGTGCACTACAAGGGCAAGACGGTCGCGGATGTTCTCGACATGCCGATCGAGGAGGCGTCGGAGTTCTTCGCGGCGATCCCGGGGATCTCCCGGCACCTGACGACCCTGGTCGAGGTCGGTCTCGGGTACGTGCGGCTCGGTCAGCCCGCGCCGACGCTGTCCGGTGGTGAGGCGCAGCGGGTCAAGCTCGCGTCCGAGCTGCAGCGGCGTTCGACCGGGCGGACGGTCTACGTGCTCGACGAGCCGACGACCGGTCTGCACTTCGAGGACATCAGCAAGCTGCTCGGTGTGCTCGGCGGCCTGGTGGACAAGGGCAACTCGGTGCTGGTGATCGAGCACAACCTGGACGTCATCAAGACCGCGGACTGGATCATCGACCTCGGACCGGACGGTGGCCGTCGGGGCGGCACGTTGGTCGCGGAAGGTACACCGGAGGAGGTCGCGGCGAACCCGGCGTCGTACACGGGTGAGTTCCTGGCCGAGATCCTCGCCGGGCGCGCGGCCAAGCCGAGTGCGAAGCAGCAGGCCGTCGCGGCGAAGACCGCACCCGCGAAGAAGGCCGCGGCCACGAAGGCTGCTGCCACGAAGACGGCAGCGGCGAAGAGGTCGGCGCCCGCCAAGAAGGCGAGTGCTGCGAAGACGAGTGCTACCACCACGGGCGCCGCGAAGAAGACGGCCGTGAAGAAGACTGCCGCGGCACAGAAGGCGCCGGCGCGGAAGCGCGTCGCGAGCTGAATCCGTTGTAGCGTAGGTGTTTGCGGGAGACCGTGGGGTGTCGGCGATGGCCGGCACCCCACGACTGCGTTACGGCCGACGGTGATTTCGCCGGATCCGCGTGTCGCTGGGCGAAGGTTTCCACCAGGATGGAAATGCTTGCCCTGATCCACCGTTTCGGCTACCTCTACGGTCGTCGTACGACGGAACCACGTGACCCAGAGGTCCGTCTATGGTTGTGGTGCGGCGCGACATCGAGCAGAGGAGACACTGTGGGCACGCGTTGGAAGATGGGGCAGGACACGCTCAGCGATCTCGCCAAGAAGACGTCCGGGAACAACCAGAACCTCGGTGCCCTGGTGCAGCAGCTGGTCAAGGCGGCCGCTCCGCTGGAAGGCAAGATGGCCGGCTCGGGCAAGCAGATGTTCGACTCGTTCAAGGCCCAGGTGGACAAGATCGCCGCCGACCTGAACGCCGGCATGGGTTCGATCAACCAGGCCCAGTCGGGCATGGACCAGGCGTACCGCCAAGGCGACCAGGATCTGGCCCAGAACGCCAAGAAGGCCCAGGGCGCGGCGGACTTCAACTCCGCCAAGTTCGGCAAGCACTGAGCGTCGGCAAGCACTGAGCGAGGGAGAACCATGGGCAACTTCAATTCGTACGACTCGGCGGCTTCCGGTGAGGTCCAGGCGAGCATCGCCGCCCTGTCGTCGCAGATCGAGTCGCTGATCGCGGATCACCGCAAGAACGTCGCGGCCGCGCTCACGAACTTCAGTGCGACCGGCGTGTCCGACGAGTACAAGGGCATCGAGGACCGCTTCAACAAGGCGGCCGACTCGACCCTGGCGATCATCGGCTCGCTGAAGGACGTCATGAAGGGCAACGACGGCATCGCGAACGACACGAACGCCCTGGCCATGCAGAAGGCCCGCAGCGCCGAGGGCTGACGGCCGGTCGCTCGCCGTCCGGTTCGGACGTACCCCCTGTGCGGGTTGCGTCCGCGACCGCGCGCTGAAGAGGTCAGGTACGGGGACTCGAGGGAGCACAGACTGTGAACTGGAAGATCGACGTCGACGGCGTGAACACCGTGCTGACGAACACCGGGAACGCCGCGACGCCGCTCGACGGCCTGTCCAAGGCGTACGGCGACGACTTGACCAACATCATGAACGGCCTGGACTACGACGCGTTCAAAGTCGTCGGGGCCGCGATCGGTGAGTACTCACAGCACTGGGCGCCGACGATCGAGGCGGCCGCCAAGCAGATCACCGCGTCGCTCACGGGTGCGTCCGAGGCGGTCAAGGCGTACATGAACGGCCAGCAAGAGATGGCGATGAACGCTCAGCGTGCCGCCAGCCGTGGCCTGATGCCGGGTGAGAAGCCGGGCGGGTACAAGGCCGTATGACGAACCACGATCCGGCCGCCGAGAGCGCCGTACCGCAGGATCCGGCCGTGGTGGCGGCGCGGGACCAGCTGATCGGCTGGCTGAACAGCAAGGCGGTGGCGCCGGAGTACGGCGTGACGGCCGGCGACCTGGAGGCCTGGGAGGTGCGGCCGGCGGAGGAGTTCTTGCTCTTCGTCCCGCCTGGATACGCCAACCAGGTGTTCTTGGTGGCCGACGGCGGGATCACGGCGTTCTCGCCGAGTACGACGTCGCTCGGCGACGCGGTCGCCGCGGCCCGATCGCACGCCTGACGCCACTCTCGACCTCCCCGACCAGTTGCTGCCCAGCGTGACCGAGGACTGAACTGACATGATCCAACCCGAAGGCATCCCGATCGCGGCCATCAAGAACGTGGTCGACGCGCTCGAGAAGAACGTCCAGCCGCTGAGTGACCTCGGGCAGCAGTTCACCGATCTCGGCAACAACGTGCACAAGACGTTCCAGGGCCTGAACGGGTGCTACGAGGCGCCGGAGCGCGAGCTCCTGGTCAACTCGACCTTCAAGATCCAGGACAACTTCGGGAAGTTCGGTCCGAGCCTGCCGGCGATGGCCGTGCACCTGCGGAACCTGGCCGGCGAGGTCCACGGCCGGCTGAACACGCTCGAGACCATCCGGCGCGACGCGTACGACTGGTTGAAGAAGAAGGACGCCAACCCTGACTGGCAAAAGGACGAGGGGATGGTGAACAAGAACAACCAGATGGTCAACGACGTTCACCGGATCATCAAGGAGGAGCTGCCGGACCTCTGCTTCCGGTGCGCCAACGCGATCGTCGCCCTGCAAGGCGGCAAGCCCTGGGATCCGAAGACCGGTCTGCGTGAGGGCGAGCAGCCGCCGCCGCAGGCGCAGCAGGAAGGCGACCCGCCGCCGGAGCCGTGGGGTACGACGGAGGAGCTCGACAAGCCCTGGTACGAGGACTGCCTGGACTTCGGCAAGAACCTGCTGATCGGCGTGGCCACTGCCATCGGTGAGACGGTCGAGGGGTTGTTGACCCTGATCCCGGTGCTGCCGCTGCTGGGCATGATCCCGTCGGTTAAGCAATGGGCGAAGGACACCTTCGGCTACGACATCCCGGGCTGGGACAAGGCTGGAGCGGCGTGGAAGGGCTTGGGCACGCTGGCCGTCAATCTCGTGACCGCGCCGATCCAGTTGGCCTGGTGGGGTTTCGACAAGGTGACCGGGATGGACACCCGGCCGCAGTTCGTCAAGGACCTCGGCGAGCAGGGCGTCGCGATGCTCAAGGGTCTGGTCGCCTGGGACGAGTGGGCGAAGAATCCGGGCAAGGCGCTCGGCATGCTGCTCACGAACGTCGTTGCCACGGTCGGTACGTTCGGCGCCGGCGGCGCGATCAAGAGCGCGGGCATGGCCGGCAAGCTCGGCATGATGAGCGGCGCGGTCGTCAAGGTCGCCAACGTCGTGGACAAGCTCGGCGCGCTCAAGGCCGGTCTGCATGACGGCGCGCTCGGTCTGGCGACAAAGATCCCGAAGGTCCAGTCGGTCGTCGACGGCCTGGCGAAGATCCCGATCGTCGGCCACAACTTCAAGCCCTGGAAGGTCGACACCCCGCACGTCCCGGCCGGAGACATCCCCGAGGTCGGCGACGTCGCGACCCACGTCGACGCCCCCACGAGCAGGTCGTCCACCCCCCACGTCGACACCGGCAGCGCAGACACGCCGCACGTCAACACCGGGGGAGACACCCCCACCACCCACACCGGCGACGAAACGCCCGCGTCACCCGCTGCCCATGCAGACCCCAGCACGACGCCCACCACCCACGACCCGGGCACCACGCCGGCTTCGCATGACCCGGGTACGACGCCGGGTTCGCATGACCCAGGCACAACGCCGGCCACCCACGACCCGGGTACAACGCCTGCAGCTCACGAGCCAGGTACAACACCTGCGACCCACGAGCCGGCTACGTCGCCGGGGTCGCAGACCGATCCGGGTTCGACGCCTGCCACGCCGGCGTCGCAATCGCCGGGCAGCCCGCACACCCCGGAGCCCACCACAAACCCGGTCACCCACACGCCGGAACCAGCAGCCGCCCACACCCCGGAACCGACACACACGCCCGAACCGGCCGCCGCACACACCCCGCAGACGCACACTCCGGAACCGACCCACACTCCGGAACCGACCCACACTCCGGAACCGACCCACACTCCGGAACCGACCCACACTCCGGAACCGACCCACACTCCGGAACCGACCCATACGCCTGAGCCGACGCGGACACCGGATCCGGCTACCGCACACACTCCGCAGACACACACACTGGAGCCGACGCACAATCCGGAGCCGACGCATACGCCGGAACCAGCGGGCTCCCGGACTCCCAAGCCGACACACACCCCCGAGCCGACCCACACTCCCGAACCGACGCATACGCCGGAGCCCGTCGGCACGCGTCCGCCGGAGCCGACACGCACTCCTGAGCCGCATGCGCCTGAGCCGGCGCGTGCAGCTGAGCCGCCGGTGGTTGCTCCGCCGCCGGTGATGGCGCCGCCGGTGCATCCCGGCGTACCGGATCACCCAGCGGCGCCGCGCACCTCCGAGCCGCCGGCCGCCCGGCAGCCGATTCCTGACCGCATGGCAGGCAAGGAGCCGACGATCCCGGAGCGGCTGGCCGGCGACCCGGTCCGGCCCGTGCCGCGGCAGTCGATCCCCGACCGGATGGCGGGCAAGGAGCCGTCGATCGGGGAGCGCCTGGACGGCGTCGAGCCGGTTGGTCGTCGTACGCCGGAGGCACCTCGCGGCGAGCACCAGCCGAGCGAGCGCACGCCGGAGCCGGCCGACCAGTTCGCTCACCAAGGACGCTCCGAGCCGCCGGCCGGACCGCGGGACCGTGGTGACCGGCCGGACGAGCCGGACTACACGGACCCCAGCCGTACCGGGGAGCACGCGAACAGCCAGGCAGACCCCAGGCCGGCCTGGCACGACGGCACCCCGAACCAGCCGTCCTGGCACGACCCGAACTACGACCCGACCCGTCCACCGGCGCACGACCCGCACACGGTCGACCGGGCCGGTGCGCCCGAGCGCGAGTTCGGTCCGAAGGGACCCGACGGCGGCAACGACCCCACGTGGAACGACCCGCGGACCCGGCAGGTGGAGATCGACCGGTTGAAGCCGGACTACCTGCGTCCGGAGCCGAACAAGCTGCGCGCGGACGTCGATCCGTTCATGCACATCAAGCCGGACCCGCTGGACCCCCGCAAGGCCGACCTCCAGGACAGCATCGGCCCGAAGCCGCACGAGAACCCGGAGGAGTGGGTCCACAAGATCAACCCGGACCACGAACCTGCGGGCCACTACGACTGGAACTGCGCGGACACGTCCCGCGCGGCCTGCGAGATCCTGAACGGCGAGCCGGGGCGGCTCGCGTCGGGTAACGCGTTGAAGGGCGGCGAGTCGGCGGACACCACCCTGGAGTGGATGGGGCTGGAGGATGTGCCGAAGGAGTACAAGGCGCTGCGTCCCGAAGGTGAGCCACCCAGCTTCCGGTTCGACCAGGAGGCGTTGCAGAAGGTCCGGGACGCGCTGAAGGGCCGTCCGCCGGGTACGCACGCCAACGTCGGCGTGCATTTCGCCGACGGCGGTGGACACCGCTTGACTGCGTTCGTCGACAAGGAAGGCGCGGTGAAGTGGCTGGAGGCGCAGAAGTCGCACAACGCCCGCCAGCACCCGGACGGTAGCCCTGAGCAGCGTGCGGCCATCGAGAAAGACATGATCAAGCACGCGAACCAGATCCCGGTCGCGAGCCACCTTGACCGGCTGGAGTTCAGCGTCCGCGAACCGGGTGGCCGCTGGGAAGGCGTTCCCCGCAAGCCCGAGACCGCCCCGGCCTCCCAACGCCGCCACGGCCAGCCCTTGGAACGCTCGGACACCCCTCACACCGAGGGTTCAGATTCACACGGCTGGGATCAGCCGCGTCGGCCGGTGGATCCGGATGCGACACGGCCGATCCCGCGCGAGGTGATCCGGGACGCCGATGCCACGCAGCGGATTCCGCGGGACGTCGTGCGGGACGCCGATCAGGCGCCTCGCCAGCCGCAGTACCGTCAGGACCCGCGCCAGCCCCAGCAACCCCCGTATCGGCCCGACCCGCGGCAGCAGCCGCCGTATCAACACCCGCAGCAGCCACCGCACCGGCCGGCTGAGCAACCACCGCGCCAGCCGGACTACCGTCAGCCGCAGTACCGGCCGGATCCACGGCAGCCTCAGCAGCCGCCGTACCAGCACCCGCAGCAGCCACCGCACCGGCCGGCTGAGCAACCACCACGTCAGCCGGACTACCGTCAGCCGGAGCAGCCGCCGTATCGGCCGGATCCACGGCAGCCGCGGCAGCAGCCGCCGTATCAACACCCGCAGCAGCCACCGCACCGGCCGGCTGAGCAACCACCGCGCCAGCCGGACTACCGTCAGCCGGAGCAGCCGCCGTATCGGCCGGATCCACGCCAGCCGCAGCAGCCGCCGTATCGGCCGCCGCACGAGCCTCAGCCGTATCAGCCTCAGGCGCATGAGCCTCAGGCGCCGGAGCCGGTGCGGCCGAGCGAACGGCCTTCGATGCCGCGGCGTTCGCGGAGCGAGCTGGGAGCGGGTCGTCCGGACGCCGTGCGCAAGTTCACGCACGAGCTCGGCGACCCCGAGTACCGAGCGGGCCGGGAGGTCGAGCGCGACTTCCGCGACACCGTGAAGTCCAGCAAGCACGAGAAGCGGCTGCTGGAGGAGTGGCGCAGAGACCGCCCGGATGCCGGCGAACTCTCCGATCCGGAGTTGCTGGCGATCGATCGCGTGGCCAGCCCCCAACGCCAGATGGATATCAACGACGCCCTGCACGGGCGCGACGAGTCCGCGCTGGCAGATATGGAGCTGGAGATGCGGACCGCGACCTCAGGGATGAACAAGCTGCCTGACGTCCACGGCCCGGTACGGCGTGGTGAGTACGTCAACGGTGCCGACCTGGAGAAACTCCTCGACCGCTATCAGGTGGGCCGGACCGTTCCGGAGCGTGGCTTCACGGAGTGGAGCAAGACCTATGAGCCGGGTGGGAACGTCCAGTTCCACCTGGACTCCAGGCACGCGAAGGACATTTCGTTCGGCACGCACCAGGACCGGATCGTCCATCCGCCGGAGAACCGTGTCCGGGTCGAACGTCGGTGGTTCGACAAGGAAACGGACACGTGGCACATCGAGCTGTCCGACCACGGCCGGGTTCCCGGGCTGAAGGACGTGGAAGTACCGCAGCGC
This sequence comes from Kribbella sp. NPDC055071, assembly GCF_053608045.1. Taxonomy (NCBI): domain Bacteria; kingdom Bacillati; phylum Actinomycetota; class Actinomycetes; order Propionibacteriales; family Kribbellaceae; genus Kribbella; species Kribbella sp. NPDC055071. The sequence goes on along the minus strand of NZ_JBSGUS010000021.1, from coordinate 122,426 downwards.
GCCGCTGAGGCCGTGTCCAACTTCGTCAAGCGCTTCGAGGAGGCGGGCGGCGAGGTGCGGGTGCTGGATCCCAGGACCGACGGCGCACTGCTCCGGGATCTGAAGCAGCAGGCCCACGAGATCGCGCGGACCGAGAGCAAGAACTCCACCGTCAACCGCGGCCGGAAGTATCTCGAGCAGGTGTTCGACGATGCATCCGGTGCGGGGGAACGGCGGATCGCGGTCAGTATGCGCGACGGCAAGCTACTCGCGGCGGCAGACTTCGCCTTCGACGAGAACAACCTGTACATGAGGTTGCTCGGGACCGCGCACCACACGGGCGCCGGTCGTGGGGCGCCGGGTGCGGGCATCGCCGCCGCCCACGCCGCCCTGCGGACTGCCCGCGACAAGGGCCTCTCGATCGATGGCTACGCGAACGCGGACGCGAAGGCCCTGTACCGGATCGTCGGTGCTCGGATGGAGAAGCACGGCGGGAGCGCGCATCTGCCGGCGGCGGACGTCAGGTGGCTTGTCGACGAGGCCGACCACTTGCTCGACGCCAAGTCTGCCCCCGCGCCGCACGATGGGAACTTTGATGTCAGGTAGCAACTACGGGACGCAGGTCATCGAGTCGGTGGCCGTACGGCGCAGGCGGCTGCGGGAAGCCTGGTTGTTCGGGGCCGATCGGGTCCGGAACACGGTGTCGGAGCAGACCGGGAAGGTCTTCGCCAGCGTGATGATCGGCGCCATCGCGTGCGCCGGCTGTGCGGGAGTGTCGTACTTCAAGGCATCGTCAGCCAAGGAGAAACAGCCCGCACCGACGCAGACCACCTCCGGCCCGGTCAGCCCGTCACCGAGCAGGTAGTCACCGGCCGAAGAGGCTACCGAACAGCTGCCGCAACCACGTCCGTCGTGGTTGCGGCTTCAAAGCCGCAGGCAGTACGGCGGTAGGCGGCGTCGCCAGCGTGACCGGGACCTGGACCATCCGATCACTGTGCAGCCAGAAGAGATCCGGGCAGCACTGATCCGGCGCATCCCGGTACGTTTCGGCGACGTAGCGAGCCAACGCGTCCGCTCGCTCCTGCCCCGCATCCGCTGGACAGTAGGCGACCGCGCTCAATCGAGGCACACCCAGCAGCACCCCCGGCCCGATAGATGCCTGGGGCAACATGTTGTCCCGGTCAACGACCGCCATCGACACCAGCCGGACTCCGTCACGTCGCAGCACGGAGAACCCGTCCAGCTCGACCGGCTCGAGACCCTCGATCTGCGCCAGGCTCAACTGCACCGGTGACGGCACACCGGCGTCGCCGAGCCCCAGCATCGCCCGCCGTACGACGGTCAACCGCCGGAGCTGGTCACCGGTCTCGATGAAGACCACGACCTCGAAGTGGTCGCCGAACGGGATCAGCGCGTCCGCGACCGGCCCGGCCGTCCGCGCCGACCAGCCGCGCTGGACCAACAGAGCACGTTGCCGTACGGCGACGTCGCCGTACCGGTGCTCCTCGGTCGCGAGCTCGCCTTCGGCCACGACGGCCCGTAGCCACTTCTCGATCTGGTCCGGCCAGCGGTCCTGTGGTAGCTGAAGGCAACGATCGACGATCTCCGCGACGCTCACCACAGCAGACATCTGGAGCGCGCCACGGCCCCAGCCGACCTCGACCGTGCGCTCCGCGGTGTCCACCACGCAGCCCGGTAACCAGATCGGCGCGAGATCCGCAATCACTTCGACCACGGCTGAAACGTCCCGAGTGCCTGTCATCTTTTGACCTTTCCCACCACTAAAGTGTGCCGGGCATCCGTTCGAAACGAAGTACGAGATTCCCCCCGCGGCGGCGCGGGCTGCTCAGCGGAGGAAACCTTAGTGGCAAGCCGGATCGTGCACCGCCCGGCGCGGCGCACATCTGCCCCGGGCGTGCAGCAGCAGCGAGTGATCGAACCCGCTCCGACTCTCGGTGGTGCCGGTGGGGGAGCCGGTGGCGGCGCGACGGTCATGCAGGCGGTCCCGATGCTGACCGGTGCCGGCTCGATGCTGATGATGACGATGGGCCGGTCCGGGCCGATGCTGATGGTCGGGATCGTGATGGCAGTCGTCAGTGTGCTCGGGATGGCCGGCGGCATGCTGGCCGGGCGCGGCCGCGGTGGCAAGCAGCGCAAGGACCAGCGCACCCGGTATCTGGACTACCTCGAGCGGCTTCGCGAAGAGTTCTCGGTCCAGGAGCGGAAGGCTCGCAGTGAGGCGCTCGAGCTGAACCCGCCTCCGGATGCCCTGCTCGACTGTGTGAGCGACGTCTCCCGGTTGTGGGAGCGACGCCGGACCGACAGTGACTTCCTGCAGCCGCGCTGCGGGAGCGGCCGGGTGCCCGTCGTACCGGCTGTGGTGGGCCAGTCCGGTTCGGCGATGGAGCCGCCGGACCAGTTCATGATGGCCGAGGCGAATGCGCTGGTCCGGCGATTCACGCTGATCCCGGACATGCCGCTGACGGTCCCGCTGGATCACGTCGGCAATGTGAGCATCGTCGGCGACCGTGAGGGTGTCGTCCGGGTGGCGCGGTCACTGATCGTGCAGTCCGCGGTGTGGCACGCGCCCGAGGATGTCGTGATCGCCGCGTCGTACCCGCCCGATGCACTGCCCGAGTGGCAGTGGATGTCGTGGCTGCCGCACGTGCAGGATGCGGACCGCAAGATCGGCCCGACGCCGTTCCGGCGGATCGCGCAGAGCCCGACCAAGCTGCAGGCGCTGCTCGCGCAGGATCTGTCCGAGCGGGTCCAGTGGGCGACCGAGTCGCGCCGCGGTTCGGTCGACTTCAACGACCGCCGCCGGCTGACCCAGCGCCTCCTCGTCTTGCACGACACGTACGGCGATGTCGCGGCGGAGGTCCGTCCGCAGGCCGACGACTCGCTCCTTCCCGGTGAGCTCGGCGTCACCGTCCTGCACCTGGTCGCGGATCGCATCCAAGAGCCCAGTTCGGTGACGATGCGGATCACGGTGTTCGGCGACGAGGTCCAGGTCGAGGACCTGCGCGGTCCGTACCCGATGGTCGCGAACGGTCAGGTCGACCACCTGGATGCGGCGCTGGCCGAAGGCATCACCCGCGAGCTCGCACCGCTGCGGCTGTCGGCCGAGTCCATGGAAGAGGACGCCCAGCTCGAGAACGTCGATTTCATGGGCCTGCTCAACATCACCGATGTCGCGAAGCTCGACTTCAAGCAGCTGTGGCAGCCGCGCCCGGACCGGATGTTCCTGCGCGTCCCGCTCGGTGTCGACGACAACGGCGGTACGACGCTCGTCGACCTGAAGGAATCGGCTCAGCTCGGGATGGGCCCGCACGGCCTGATCATCGGCGCGACCGGTTCGGGTAAGTCCGAAGTGCTGCGGACAATGGTGCTGGCCCTGCTCGCGACGCACACGCCGGAGGACCTCGCGCTGGTCCTGGTCGACTTCAAGGGTGGTGCGACGTTCGCGCCGTTCGAGAACGTGCCGCACGTGGCCGGCATCATCACGAACCTGCAGGACGACGCGAGCATGATCGAGCGCGCGTACGCGAGCCTGGCCGGTGAGGTGCAGCGCCGCCAGCAGGTGCTCAAGGACGCGGGCAACATCGCGAACATCACCGACTACCGGCTCTACCGGTCGCAGCGACCGGAGATGCCGGCGCTGCCGCACCTGTTCGTGATCATCGACGAGTTCGGCGAGCTGTTGAACCAGCGGCCGGACTTCATCGACCTGTTCCTGTCGATCGGCCGCATCGGCCGGTCCATCGGTGTGCACCTGCTGCTGTCGAGTCAGCGGATCGAGTCGGGCGCACTGCGCGGTCTCGACACCTACCTGTCGTACCGGCTCGGTCTGCGCACGTTCTCGGAGGACGAGAGCCGCACTGTCCTCGACACGAACGATGCGTTCCACCTGCCGCCGCTGCCCGGTTTCGGCTACCTGAAGGTCGATACGAGCGTGTACCAGCGCTTCAAGGCTGCCTACGTCTCTGGTCCGTACGTCGCTCCGACGATGGACGTGGTCGACGACGAGGCCGATGGCGAGGCTGTCGCGCCGCACGAGCTCCCGCCGTACCAGCAGGACAAGGAAGAGCTGCTGGGTCAGCCGGTCGAGCCCACGGCGACGGAGCGTACGACGGGGCCGACAGTGCTCAACGTGTTCGTCGACCAGGTGCGCACCGCGGCCAACTCGGTGCTGAAGATCTGGCTGCCCCCGCTGCCGGTCGCGTGCACGCTGGACGGCCTGGGCGGTCGAGCTGACTACGTAGACGGTCGCGGGATGCAGCTCGCGGTCCGGTCGCCGCAGATGATGCCGCCGTTCGGTGTGATCGACGACCCGGGCCACCAGCGCCAGGAGGTCTACCGGCTGGACCTGACTCGGGCCGGTGGACATGTGGCGATCGTCGGCGGCCCCCAGTCCGGTAAGACGACCGCACTGCGGACTGTGGTGACGTCTCTGGCTCACACGCACACTCCGGCCGAGGTCGCGATCTACGCGCTCGATCTGGCCGGCGGAGGCATGCAGGCGCTCGCGGAGCTACCGCATGTCGGTGGTGTCGCGCTGCGCACGGACCGGGAGCGGATTCGCCGTACGGTCGAGGAGATCCGGACCATGCTCGACCAGCGTGAGCGGGCCTTCCGCAACCACGCCATCGACACGATGGAGGCACTCCGCCAGGAGCACGCCTCCGGCCGGATCCCGGAGCTGCCGACGGCGGACGTCGTCCTGGTGATCGACAACTTCGGCGCGGTCCGGACCACGTTCGACGAGCTGGACGAGCCGTTGTCCGACATCCTGCAGCGCGGCAGCAGCTACGGCGTGCACGTGGTGACGTCGATGATGCGCTGGAACGACGTACGGATGCAGAACCAGGCGCTGTTCGGCACCATGCTCGAGCTGCGGCTGAACGACCCGTCCGACTCGGGCATCGACCGGCGGCTGCAGGAGGTCCTGCGCAAGGCCGGCCCGGGCCGGATGCTGGTGCCGGGCAGCAAGCTGTTCGTCCAGGTCGCATTGCCGCGGGTCGACGGTGTCGCGTCGGACGAGGGCCTGTCCGAGGTGCTGGAGGCACAGGCCGTGTCAGCCCGGTCGACCTGGCAGGGTCCGCAGGCGCCGCAGATCCGGATCCTCCCGCTGCAACTGCCGCGGGCCGACGTCCCGGACGAGGTCCGCCAGCCGGCCGTCGTGCCGATCGGAGTGGACGAGCGGGCACTGGCGCCGGTCTACCTGGACCTGTCCGGTCGCGACAGCAGTCTGGTTGTGTTCGGCGACAGCGGGTCCGGCAAGACCAACATCGTCCGGCTGATCGTCCAGCAGCTGATCGAGCGCCACAAGTCGGACCAGCTCGTCTTCGCGGTGATGGATCCGCGCCGAGGGCTCCGCGAGTACATCCCCGAGGCGTACGTCGGTGGCTACGCTCCGACCGGCCGGATGGCGGCAGGTCTCGCGGCGGGTGTCTCCGAGGAGCTCGCGAAGCGGATGCCGGATGACACCGGCCAGATCCCCGAGGCTGGGCAGGGTGGTCCGCGGATCGTCGTACTCGCGGACGACTACGACCTGCTGACCAGTGGCGGGCAGTCGCCGATGGACCCGTTCCTGCCGTACATCGCGTCGGGCCGTGACATCAAGCTGCACTTCATCGTGACCCGGCGGGCATCGGGTGCGTCCCGGCAGATGTACGAGCCGTTCATCGCCGCGGTGCTCGAGTCCGGCACGGCCGGCCTGGTGTTGTCGGGCGACCGGGCCGAGGGCCAGCTCTTCACCGGCGCATACCCGGGCGACTATCCACCCGGTCGCGGTCTGTTCGTACGACGAGGCGACGGGCCACAGCTCGTCCAGATGGCGCTGGCAGACGCGGTGCAGCCCGCCAGCAGCACTGTCAGCAACAGCGTTAGCAATGGGGCCGGTACTAGCGGAGGAACGACATGACCTACGACCTTGTGGCCCTGGTGGACGGCCGACCGTCCAACGAGGACGTCCTCGCCGGACTCGCGGCCGCAGGAGCAGACCTGGGCGTCCGCGCGGTCGGCGACGGCGCGGTGGTCCAGCTCTGCGACGAGGACGACGACCCGCTGGTGTCGATCGAGCTGCCATTGCTGGTGCAGGTGCCTGGCGAGGTCGAGCGGATGCTCGGTGCCACTGTCGGTACGGTCGAGACCCCGGCGTGGTGGGTGGAGATCCGGGCGGCCTCGCGCGACGGCGCACGAGAGCTGGCGGAGAAGTTCGCCGACAGCCTGGTCGGTCGGCTCGGCGGACGGGTGTGGTCGTCCGCAGGTGTCGGGCCGACGGTCGCGAGTACGAGCAAGGGGACCAACTGAGATGCCGAACAGTCTGGAGTTCAGCCCCGGAGTCGACCTGATCACCGAATCGGTCGCAGTGGTTATGCAGGACCGTCCGGTCATCGGCATGTCCTCCTGGTTGTCGGACGCGCTCGCTTCGGCGAAGTTCGCGTCCCGCGACGTCCAACTGGTCACGCCACCGACGTCCCGGCTGACCTGGCCGGTCCGGTCGATGTTGTTCACCGGCCTGTACTCGCGGTGGGTGGTGACCGCCGGAGACGACGAGTACTTCGACGGCCTGAGCGGCATCCGGCTCAAGTGGAACGGCGACCAGTTCCTGGCCCGGTCGACGGCCAAGCCGGGGGAGCAGACCTCCGACCTGCACCCGGACTACGTCGTACCGGAAGAGCCGTTCGCCCAGCTGCAGCTGACCGTGCGGGTCCGGCACAAGCCGGTCGCGTCGCTGACGCTCGGCAAGGTCGCCGAATTGTTGTTCACGGCAACCACTGGCAGCGGTCCGGCCGGATGGTCGACCTCCGAGCCGGTGACGCAGCCGTGGAGCCCGGAGGCGCTGACGGAGTACTGTCGCGATCGCGCACCGGACCCGACCTGGCTGGTGGTGTCCGGGCAGCCTGGTCCTGAGTTCAAGCCGGCCGTCGGCACGCTCGAGGCCCGGCGGACCCGGTCCGGGCTGGACGAGACCGTGACGCTCGCGGTGGCGCAGCCGGGGATGGATTTCCCGTCGGCGCACGAGCTCGGTGAGCTGATCGACTCGGTCGCCGACAACTACGAGCTGATCTCCGCCATGGTGATGGGCGCGTACGGCGCCGCCGACGGGACCTACCAGCCGCGATTCGTCGGCATGGCGTGCCCGATCGGCATCGGCGTCGGCCACGAGGCGATGGGCCGGTCGACGGTCGAGGAGATGCTGAAGGTCGACGGCGTCACCGGTGCGCTGGCCATCGGGCCGGCGCACGAGCCCGCGTTCTGGTACCCGGTCGGTGCCGGTCGCGACCCGAAGGACTGGGAGACGTACGCCAAGGTGATGGAGAAGCTGGTGCCGCCTCAGACTCGGACCTCCGACCCGTGGGCCGGCAACGTGGTCGGGAGCGCAGGCAAATGAGTGTGTACAGCCGGGTGACGGTGATCGGTCAACGCCGGCGGCTGGATGCGGTCCTGCCCGCCGACGAGCCGCTCGGCGTGCTGCTGCCGGACCTCCTGCGGATGCTGGGCGAACCACTGCAGCAGACTCCGCAGCGCCGCTTCCTCACCACCGCGACCGGTGTCCTCGTGCCGCCGGAAGGCACGCTGGCGTCGGCGCAGATCATCGACGGCGCTGTGCTCCGGCTGGCTGCCGAAGGTGAGCTGCCGCCACCCCCGACCGTGTACGACGTCACCGAGGAAGCGGTCGAGGACCTCAAACGCCGCGGTACGACGTTCAAGCCGGAGCATCGGCGGATCATCGCCGGGACCGGGCTGGTGTTCTCGATCGTCGCCGGCGCGATCTCCCTGCTCGTTGCCGCGCCGAACGCCCTGACCGCGGCGATCCTGCTCGTGGTCGCAGCGATCTGCGCGTTCGTCGGCATCGCCCTCGGCCGGTCCGGCAACAAGCTGGTCGCGATCCCGCTCGTCACGGTCGCGGCGATCCTGCTCGCGTTGACCGTAGGCTTCTGGGCTCTCGACGCCGGCTGGGAGATAGGGCTGGTCATCACGCTAGGTGCGCTCTGTCTGGCGTCTGGGCCGCTGTTCTACGCCGCTGCCGGGGTCGCCGGTGGTGGTGTGGTCGCGGCCGCGACCGCCATCCTGTTCGTCGCGGTGTGGATGGTGGGCGTCGGCACCGGTCTCGCCTGGGAGCGGATCGGCGCGCTCGCCGCGCTGCTCGCCGTACTCCTGCTCGGTCTGCTGCCGCGGATGGCACTGGCGCTGTCCGGGCTGTCCGGTCTGGACGACAAGCGTGCGTCCGGCCAGGAGATCATGCGGGGCGATGTGCAGAGCGCCCTGAACGCTGCTCACTTGGGTCTGGCGCTGGCGACTGTCCCGATCGCGATCTCTTCGGCCGTGGCGGGCATCCAGTTGCTGCAGGAGGGCTCCGGCTGGTCGGTCGCGCTGGCGCTGGTGCTGGCGTTCCTCCTGGCCTCGCGGTCCCGGCTGTACCCGCTGGTGACCGAGGTCGCCGTACTCTTCGCGGCCGCGTTCACGATCGTCTCCGGCTGCGTGCTGATCGCGGCGCTGAACGGTCAGGGTGGTGCGTTCATCGCGCTGGGTCTGCTGGTGCTGGTTGCGATGTTCTGCGTGTTCGGTCTCGGTTTCGCACCGGCAGAGCATGTCCGTGCGCGGCTCACACAGGTGCTCGATACTGTGGAGGTCGTCGCGATCATCGTGACGGTCCCACTGGCGCTGGGTGTGTTCGGCGTCTACACCGACTTGCTGCACAAGTTCTGACGACCGGATGGAATGACTGAATCAGCTGACTGGCAAGGGGATATGCTGCGCCGGATGTCGGCGGAGCAGTCACCAGCCGAAGAGCCGGCCCACCCCGACACCCCACCCGCACCGGCTCCACCCGATGCGGGCGTCGTCGCGCCACCTGGTCCGGTAGAGCAGCAGCCCGAGTACTTGCCGCCGCCTCCGCAGCAGGCGCCGTACCCGGAACAGCAGCAGTACTACCCACCCCAGCCGCCGTACCCGCAGCAGCAGGGGTATCCGCCGTACCAGCCGCCGCCGTACGAGCAGTACCCGCCGCCTTACCAGCCCTACCCGCCGTACGAGCAGCAGGCACCGTACGAGCCGCCGCCGTACCCGGAGCCCCACTACCAAGCTCCCCAGTACCAAGACCCTCAATACCCGCCCTACCCGCAGCCGCAGTACCAGGAACCGCAGTACCAGGAACCGCAGTACCCGCCCCACCAGCAGCATCCCGGCCAAGCGCCGTACCAGCCAGGCCCGCCGCCGGCCGGGCCGGATGCGGGCTGGGGACCCCCGCCGATGCCGCAGTCGGACCAGATCGGTACGCCGATGCCCCCGGAGCAGGAGGGTGACTCGGTCTTCCGCCGATTCCGGCGGATCGCGTCCGAAGCCGCGTTCCTGGTGGGTGCCTCCGGCCGGATGCAGCGCGACGTCGACAACATCGCGACCATCCGCCGCCCGATCGCGATCATGCGTCGCATCGGCGTCCTCAGCCCGGTCACGAACGGCGGTACGTCGACTGTCACCGCACTCCTGTCCACGATGCTCACTGCACAACGCTCGGACCGGGTCGTCGCAGTGGACGCCGATCCCAGCGGTGCCGAGCTGTCGCGACGCCTGGAGCTGTCTTTCGGCGCTGGAGCGATCGAAGGCGTCACCCTGGTCCGCAGTGAGGGCAACGCCGACGCAGTCCGTACGACGCTCGCCGAAGTGCAGGGCCAAGGAGCCCGAGACGTCGGTCTGGCCCTGGTCGACTGCCCGGGCACCATGTACGACGAGATCAGCACCGAGCTGGCGTCGTCCGGCCATTGCACGGTCCTGGTGGTCCCGTCCGTGCAACATGTCGCCACCTACTGCCTGTCCCAGCTGGATCAGCTGACTCCAGAAGGTCAGGACGTGCTGCTGACCCGGGGCGTCGTGGTCATCAACCTGGTCGAGAACCACGACCCGGGCTCGGTCGGCTGGCTCGCCGACGCGTTCCGTCAGCGCGGCCTCGATCCGATCGTGCTGCCGTACGACGCCCACGTCGCGCGCTCCTGGCCGCTGCACTCCGAGGAACTGCAGGCCGAGACCCGGCGGGCGGTCCTGGATCTGGCCGCCCGAGTGGTCGAGACGGTCACCCGGACTACCAGCTGATTCACAGCAAACTCTCAAACAGCGGTTGAATCCGAAGACTGTTGAACCGAACCGGTCATCCGCCCGTTTGACTCGGTATCCGCCCCGGTTTGGCAGGGTCGGCTACAAAGATGCATAGCGTTCAACTACTTTGACCGGCAAGCTCCTGGAGGTCCAGATTCATGAGCGATGACACCATGTTGGAAGCAGGGTCACCAGCGGCACCCGCTCCCACCGCTCCCGCTCCTACGCCCGAAGGGATGCGTGACCGGCGGTCCGTGCTCCGCTGCGCGGCGATCGCTGCCCTGGTGGGTGCCAGCGCCCCGATCCTCGCCGCCTGCGGTGGCAGCGACGACGCGGGGGGGAGCACCGGCTCCGGCTCCTCGCCGACCACAACGGGTAACCCGAGCAGCTCCGGGCCTTCCTCGAGCGCACCGTCCTCGACGGCTCCTTCGTCGACGGCCCCGCCCGCGAGCGGCGGCAAGGTGCTCGGGCCGGTGTCCGACGTACCGGTCGGCGGCGGGAAGGTGTTCAGCGACGCCAAGGTCGTGGTGACCCAGCCGACCGCGGGGCAGTACAAGGGCTTCTCCGCGATCTGCACGCACCAGGGCAACCCGGTCGGATCCGTGGAGGGCGGTCAGATCATCTGCCCGTTCCACCAGAGCCACTTCAGCATCGCCGACGGCAGCCCGGTCAGCGGACCGGCGCAGTCGCCGCTTCCCGCGGTGAGCGTGGCGGTCGAGGGTACGAACATCGTCCAGTCCGCCTGACCCACCCAACCGACCCCACACAATTTCGCTGGCTGACCCACCAAATGCGGGGTTCCTGACCCAGAACCCGGGTCAGGAACCCCTGAGCTCATGGGTCAGCCAGCGAAATTCGTGGGTCAGCCAGCGAAATTCGTGGGTCAGCCAGGCAAATCCGGCTAGTGGGTGGTGGCTGGGTCGACCTTGCCGACGTAGAGCAGTTTGTTCGGCGAGTCGGTGCCCGGGTCGCCGACCTTGTCCGAGGTCGACGACCCGACCAGGGCCGCCGCGACGTCGGCCGGCTTGGCGTCCGGGTGATCGGCCAGGTAGAGCGCGATCCCACCCGCGACATGCGGCGTGGCCATCGACGTACCGCTCATCTTGGCCGTCGCGTCCGGGTCGGTGATGCCGACCGAGGTGATGTCGACGCCCGGCGCGAAGAGGTCGACGCACTTGCCCCAGTTCGAGAACGTCGCCCGCTTGTCCTCGTCGTCGGTCGCGCCGACGGTGATCGCCGACGGCTCGTTGGCGGGCGAGCCCAGGCAGGCGTCCCCGCTTTCGTTGCCGGCAGCAACGGCGTACGTGACGCCGGAGTCGACCGAGGCCTTCACCGCCGCATCGAGTGCGGTGTCCGCACCGCCGCCAAGGCTCATGTTCGCGACTGCGGGCTTCTTCGCGTTCTTGGTCACCCACTCGATCCCGGCCACCACGGACTCGGTCGAGCCGGAGCCCGTGCAGTCGAGGACGCGAACCGCGATGATCTTGGCGCCCTTGGCCATGCCGTACGTCGATCCCGCGATCGTGCCCGCCACGTGGCTGCCGTGTCCCATGCAGTCCACGCCGTTCTGGCCGTCGCCGACAGTGTCCGTGCCGACCGACGCGCGGCCGCCGAAGTCCTTGTGAGCCGCGTAGATCCCGGTGTCGATCACGTAGACGTTCACGTTCTCGGCGGTCGTGGCGGCCTCGTACTTCTTGTCCAGCGGCAGATCACGCTGGTCGGTCCGGTCCAGACCCCACGGCGGGTCGTCCTGCGCGACGGTGAGCTTCTGGTTCTGCTGTACGTAGGCGACTCGGTTGTCGGCGGCAACCTTCTTGGCCTGGTCCGCGGTCATGGTCGCGGAGAAGCCCTTGAGGGAGGCGTCGTACTGATCGCGCACTTTGACGTCGTAGCTACTCGCGAGGCTCGCGTTGGTGGCTCGCGTCTCGGCCTGCGAGCGTTGCCCGGCCAGTACGACGATGTAGCTGTCAGGAATCGCAGTCGGCGTACCGGCGCCGTGGATGGAGACGGTGGATCCGTCGCTGCCGGCTGCGGTGCCGGCAACACCGGTAACGGCAAGTGCGGACGCGGCGAGTAGACCGAGAACAGCGCGTGATCGACCAACGAGTGGGGACATGGGCGGAACTCCCTCGAGTCAGCGCAGGCATTGTTGCCTCACGCAAAGATCCTGCACATCTACCCTGGGACACACGCTAAAGCCCGCGCGCATCCCAATCGAGGGTCACCTTCGATTTATGAGGTAATCCGCAACGCGACCGCAACGTTTCAGCTCTCCACCACACCGGCACTGTGCCGGGCGTGCTGATTCGAGTACTTGCGGACGGCGAACTCGTACGCCTCGGTCAGCAGCGGCTGCAGCGGCACGAGCGAGGTGGGGGAGACGATGGCGACCCAGTGCTGGGAGGCGTAGAACGGGTGAGGCATCAACGTGTCTCGGGCGGAGTAGTCATGGCCGGAGTCCAGCACCCACTCGGTGTCGCGCTCGGTCGGCACCGGACCGAACAGCGAGGTGTACGTCGCCTTGGTCAGCCCGAGGTTCAGCCGCCAGGCCCCGGGCTCGTCGAGGCGCGAGACCTTCTCGTAGTGGTCGCCAGTGACTATCGTGGCGAACGGCTGCTGCCGCTCCGGCGGCAGGTCGCCGGCCGGGTCGTAGAGGTAGAAGACATCGTCCTGTGCTTCCAGCACCCGGATTCCGTCGTACGCACGGATCACTCGGTCCAGCTCTTCAAGGGTCATGCCTTCAAGTGTGTCATTGAACTAGCAATAGAAACTTTGGCCGGATTCCGGATTTGTCGGCACCCCGAACTAGGGTGGTTGGGTGGCTGATCCGTCCTCTTATCGTCCCGCCCCCGGGTCGATCCCCGACTCTCCCGGTGTCTATCGCTTCAGCGACTCCGCCGGGCGGGTGATCTACGTCGGCAAGGCGAAGAACCTGCGCGCCCGGTTGTCGTCGTACTTCCAGGACCTGGTCAACCTGCACCCGCGGACGCAGGCGATGGTGACGACGGCCTCGAAGGTCGAGTGGACGGTGGTCGCCAGCGAGGTCGAGTCGCTGCAGCTGGAGTACTCCTGGATCAAGGAGTACGACCCGCGCTTCAACGTGAAGTACCGCGACGACAAGTCGTATCCGTGGCTCGCCATCACCCTCAACGAGGACTACCCGCGGGTGATGGTCGGCCGGGGTCAGAAGAAGAAGGGCGTGAAGTACTTCGGTCCGTACAGTCACGCCTGGGCGATCCGGGAGACCGTCGACCTGCTCCTGCGCGTGTTCCCGATGCGGTCGTGCAGCAAGGGCGTCTTCAACCGGCATCGCCAGATCGGCCGGCCGTGCCTGCTCGGGTACATCGGCAAATGCGCCGCCCCCTGCACCGGCCAGGTCAGCCAGGAGGAGCACCGCAAGATCGTCGACGACTTCGCGGCGTTCCTGTCCGGCCAGACCGCGACGTACGTGCGCCGGCTGGAGCGCGAGATGAAGGCCGCCGCGGCCGAGCTCGAGTACGAGCGGGCCGCGAAGATCCGCGACGACCTCGCCGCCCTGGAGAAGGCACTGGCCAAGAACGCGGTCGTCCTCGGCGACGGCACCGACACCGACGTGATCGCGCTCAGCGAGGACCCGCTCGAGGTCGCCGTCCAGATCTTCTACGTCCGCGGCGGCCGGATCCGCGGTGAGCGCGGCTTCATTGCCGACAAGGCCGACGGCACGGCGACCACCGGCGACCTCGTCTCCCGGTTCATCCAGCAGATGTACGCCGATGACTCCGCGGACGCGATCCCGCGCGAGATCCTGGTCCCGACCGAGCCCGAGGACGCCGAAGCGCTGACCGAGTGGCTGTCCGGCCTGCGTGGTTCGAAGGTCTTCATCCGGGTCCCGCAGCGCGGCGACAAGAAGGCGCTGATGGAGACCGTCGAGCGGAACGCGCTGCAGACCCTCACCATGCACAAGACCAAGCGGGCCAGCGATCTGACCACGCGCAACCTCGCGCTCGAGGAGATCCAGACCGCGCTCGAGCTGCCCGAGGCGCCGCTGCGGATGGAGTGCTACGACATCTCGAACCTGCAAGGCACCGAGGTGGTCGCCTCGATGGTCGTCTTCGAGGACGGCCTGCCGCGCAAGAGCGAGTACCGCAAATTCGTGATCAAGGGCGTCGACGGACAGAACGACGTCGCCTCGATCGCCGAAGTGCTGACGCGACGCTTCCGGCGGATGCTGGACGAGCGGGCCACCCTGAACGGCGACGAGGACCCGTCGGGCGCGCTGATCGATCCGGAGACGGGCCGCGCCCGCAAGTTCTCCTACGTGCCGGGACTGGTCGTCGTCGACGGTGGTCCGCCGCAGGTCGCGGCCGCGCGCCAGGCGATGGACGAGCTCGGCCTCGGCGACATCCCGGTCTGTGGTCTGGCCAAGCGCCTCGAGGAGGTCTGGCTGCCGGACGAAGAGGATCCGGTCATCTTCTCCCGCACGTCCGAGGGGCTGTACCTGCTGCAGCGGCTGCGCGACGAGGCCCACCGGTTCGCCATCACCCACCACCGCAGCCGGCGGTCGAAGACGATGGTCGAGAGCGTGCTCGACGACGTTCCGGGGCTCGGCGAGGTGCGCCGGAAGACGCTGCTGCGGCATTTCGGGTCGCTGAAGAAGTTGCGCTCGGCCACGATCGACGAGGTGACGGAGCTGCCCGGATTCGGGCCGCGGCTGGCCGAGTCCGTCGTACTGGCGGTGAACGCTGCGGCAACGCAGGCGGAAACCGGCCGTGCGCCGTCGGTGAATACCGCAACAGGCGAGATACTGGGCGACGACGTACCGGCGACGGCCGGACCACGTTCGGTTGAGACGGTCGCCCCGGTCGAGGCGGCCGACGGGGACCCAGGGAGATCTGAGAACTGATGGACGAAACGGGCGGCAACCTCATCATCGTGTCCGGGATGTCCGGCGCGGGACGAAGCTCCGTCGCCGACGTACTGGAAGACCTCGGCTGGTTCGTGGTCGACAACCTGCCACCGATGTTCCTCACCACGATCGTCGAGCAGGTCGTCGGTACCGGCGCGTCACCGCGGCTCGCGATCGTGGTCGACGTTCGGACCGGGTTGTTCTTCGACGAGCTCAGCTCCGCGATCCACGACCTGCGGCTGAAGGGGTACCGGCCGCTGACCCTGTTCCTCGAGGCGTCCGACGACGTGATCGTGCGCCGGCAGGAGAGCGTCCGCCGGCCGCACCCGCTGCAGGGCGAGGGCCGGCTGCTGACCGGCATCCAGCGCGAGCGCGAGCTGCTCGGCGACATCCGGGCCGGCGCGGACCTGGTCATCGACACCTCGAACATGAACATCCACCAACTCGCCGCCAAGATCGTGAACGCGTTCGGCGACGAGGAGAACGCCGAGCTGCGGGCGACCGTGGTGTCGTTCGGGTTCAAGTACGGCATCCCGGTCGACGCGGACGTGGTCGCCGACATGCGTTTCATTCCGAACCCGTACTGGCAGCCCGACCTGCGCCCGATGACCGGCCAGGACAAGCCTGTGTCAGACTTCGTGCTCAGTCATCCGTTGGCCCAGCAGTTCCTGCAGAACTACGTGGACGTGCTGGACACTTTGCGGACCGGCTACCTGAACGAGGGCAAGCGCTTCGTCACCGTCGCGATCGGCTGCACCGGGGGAAAGCACCGCAGCGTCGCGATGGCCGAGGAGATCGCCCGAAGGCTGCGCGAGAAGGGTTCACCGACGTTGGTGGTACATCGGGATCTGGGGCGCGAGTGACCCGAGCACCTCGGGTCGTCGCCTTAGGTGGGGGACACGGCTTGGCCGCCTCCCTGTCCGCACTTCGTCACGTCACCGACCACCTGACGGCCGTTGTCACCGTCGCGGACAACGGTGGGTCGTCCGGGCGGCTGCGCCGCGAGCTCGGCGTGCTGCCACCTGGTGATCTGCGGATGGCGCTGGCCGCGCTCTGCCGCGACGACGAGTGGGGCAGGACGTGGGCCGACGTGCTGCAACACCGCTTCCGCAGCAACGGCGAGCTCCACGACCACGCGGTCGGCAACCTGCTGATCGTCGCGTTGTGGGAGCTGCTCGGTGAGGCGGTTGACGGGCTCGACTGGGTGGCGCGTCTGCTCGGAGCGCAGGGCCGCGTGCTGCCGATGTCCTCGGTGCCGCTGGACATCACCGCGCGAGTGCTCGGTCTGGTCCCCGATCACCCGGAGCAGATCACCGAGATCCGCGGCCAGGCCGAGGTGGCGACGACCGACGGGCAGGTTGTCGATGTCGCCCTCGACCCGGCCGATCCGCCGGCCTGCCCCGAGGCACTGGTCGCCATCGCGGAGGCGGACTGGGTCGTGGTCGGCCCGGGCTCATGGTTCACGTCCGTGATTCCGAACCTGCTCGTCCCGGCGTTGTGCCGTGGGCTGGAGCAGACCAGCGCCCGTCGCCTGCTGACACTGAACCTGGGGGAGCAGAAGGGCGAGACGGACGGATTCTCACCCGAGACCCACCTCGAGGTCCTCGCCGCCCACGCCCCCGACCTGCGCATCGACGTGGTCCTCGCCGACGTCGACCACGTCCCCGACCCCGCGTCTCTCCGCCGTACGGCGGAATCCCTCGGAGCGGAGGTGGTCATCGCCGACATCGCCGACGACGACCGCCACCTCCACCACGCCCCCGACAAACTGGCCAAGGTCTACCGCGAAATCTTCGCCTGAGCGCGCTATCCAGAAGAGGGCTATTCAGAAGTCCTGAAGACCCAAACAAGAACAAAGCGTGGCCGGTCTGGCCGGTCCGCCTGCTGGCGCGCTAGCAGGCACCGACGCCCAGGCCATCACAATCCTCGTCCAGCGTGGAGCTCACGCCTGACCACCACCCAGGCCCGTGATTGCGATGGCCTGCAGAACCGCCCCGCCAGCCGCCGGCCGTCACCCTTCACATCCAATGGCCGCTGCGCGCCGATCCAGCCAGGCACCCAGCCACTCCAAATCTCCTGGTTGCTTGGTTAGCTGGCGTCGAGTTGTTGTTTTGTGTTGTAGACCTGTTTGCCCTGGGCGTCGAAGCCGCGGATGCGGACGTTCTGGATGTCGTCGTTGCCGCCGGTGACGCCCCAGATGTAGAAGCCGTTGGAGATCAGGGCCTTCGTGGGTCCGAATTTCGGCAGGTCGACCACGATTTGCGCGACGCCCTCGGGCACCATCCCGAAGTGGAAGGCGTCGCCGAAGGTGCCGTCCGCCTTCACCGCGGTCCGGGTGAAGTCGTTCTCGCCGCCCTTGGTGGTCGGCGTCGTCATGTGGCACCAGACGAGCACCTTGCGATCCGGCGAGACGAGCAGCGCGGTCAACTTGTCCCCGGTACCGGTCTTCAGCGCCACGGACCATGACTGCGTGATCGGTCCGGCGGCCTTGTCCCGCGGATCCTTGACCGCACCGCTCTGCCCGTACACCGGGTTGGTGTTGATCTCGTGCTCCCACAACGCGCACCGATCACGGACCTGCTCATCACTCAACGGACTTACCGGCGTCGCCGCAGCGAGCGCCTTCCCAGTCGCGGGATCCTTGCTCAGCACCACCTCGGGTGTGATCGGATCGACAGTCTTGATCGTCACGCTCGGGTCGACAGGCTTGGGGGTCTTCGGCGGTGTGGGTGAGGTCTGGATGAGCTCGAACGTCTTCTTGCCGGTGGCGTCGTACCCCCGGATCCGCTCGACCCGAAGCTCTTGGTGCCCGCCCGCGTACCCGAGGGTGTAGAACCCCTCCGCACCGAGCAGAGCCTGCCGAGGAGTGGATTCACCGGCGATGTTCACCAGCACGTGGGTCACGTCGGTGGGGACCCGGAGACCGGCGGTCTCGGCTGCAGGCACCTCCTGCGAGCCGGTTGGTGGGTGCAGCGGACCGCCGCCGGGACCGGCATCGGACTTGCCTTGCACGTCCGGTAGCACGGCGGTGCTGATGCGCCCATTGGTTGCAGGCTTTCCCTTGCTGTCCATAGTGCAGGTCGAGACGATCGACTTGTCCGGGGACAGGAACATGGCCTCCAGCAGGTTCTTGTCCCCGCTCTTCACGACGACCTGCCAGCGCGCGTTGATCGTGCCGGCCTTGTCGTAGGTGTTGGCGTTGCGTTCGGTGAGGAACTCGACGTACTCCCGGTCGTACTGCTTGCAGCGGGCCAGCACCTCGGCGTCGGACAACGGGCTCACTGCCGGCGGCGGGCCGACCGTGAGGCCGGACTCGTTGTCGACGATCAAGCCTCGGTTGTCCACAGTGATGGTCTGCTTCGTCGTACTCGCTGGGCCTTCGCCGCGGGTCTGCGTGCCTGACCAGGTGGCGATGCCGCCGATGACGACTGCAGTGGTGAGGGCGGCGGTGGTGACGGTGGCGATGCGGCGGTGGCGGACGGAGCGCCGGGCCTTGATCAGCAGGTCGTCGACGGTGGAGTGCATCGGCTGGTCGGTGTCGTCTGCGGCCTCGGCCAGGAGGCGTTCGATATCGGTGCTCACTGGGCGCTCCTTTCGGCGTGTTCGAGTAGTTCGCGAAGGCGGGTCAGCCCGCGGGACGTCTGGCTCTTCACGCCACCGGGGCTGATCCGGAGGATGTCCGCGGTCTCTTCGATGCTGAGGTCGGCGTAGTGCCGCAGTACGACGCACGCCCGCTGGCTAGGCGACAGCAAAGCCAGCGCCTGCGTGACCAGCAGCCGGTCGTCGACCGGTCGCACCGCGTCCGGTGTGACCCAGGCGGTGTCGTCGGCGTCGTTCAGATGCTCACGCCGTCGCCACGGCTTCCTCGACTGGTCGAGTACGGCGTTGACCACGCAACGCTGTGCGTAGGCGTTGAGCCCTTCGGCGCGCTGGATGCGGTTCCAGCGCCGGTAGACGCTCACCAACGCGTCCTGCGCGGCGTCCTCAGCGCGATGCCAGTCCCCGCACATCAAGTACGCCGTACGCCGCAGCCGCCGGATCGTGGTGGCCGCGAACTCGGTGAACTCTTGTTCGTCCTGCGCTCTCATGCCCCTCCTCACAGGTTCGCCGAAGGAACGCGCCCCACCCGCCGGAAGGTTGCACCAACCCGTAACAGATACCGAGACAGGCAGTTGACCTACTGTCCTGTCGACTGCCCGGCCTCGGAATCGGGTAGCGAAAGGATGGGACGAGCCCGAGGGTCTTTGACACCGGTGGGAGGATGCTCTCTATGGCGATGACAGCACAGGTGAAGTCCGAGCTGACCAGTATTCAGGTCACGAAACCCTGTTGCCGCAAGGCCGAGGTGTCTTCCGTGTTGCGGTTCGCGGGTGGTCTGCATCTGGTGTCGGGCCGGATCGTCGTGGAGGCCGAGCTCGACAGCGGCGCCGCGGCCCGGCGGTTGCGCAAGGACATCGCCGAGATCTTCGGGCACCCGTCGGACGTCGTCGTGATCTCCCCGTCCGGAATCCGGAAGCAGACCAAGTACGTCGTTCGCGTGGTTCGTGACGGTGATGCGCTCGCGCGACAGACCGGGCTGGTGGACAACCGCGGCCGGCCCGTCCGTGGGCTGCCGCCGGCGGTGGTGTCCGGGGCTTCGTGCGACGCGGTGGCCGCGTGGCGTGGGGCTTTCCTGGCACACGGCTCGTTGACCGAGCCCGGCCGGTCCTCCTCGCTCGAGGTGACCTGCCCCGGCCCAGAGGCCGCGCTGGCTCTCGTAGGCGCCGCGAGGCGCCTCGGTATCGGTTCGAAGGCCCGTGAGGTCCGCAACGTGGACCGCGTGGTGATCCGCGACGGTGACGCGATCGGCGCGCTGCTGACCCGGCTCGGTGCGCACGAGTCCGTGCTGGCCTGGGAGGAACGCCGGATGCGCCGCGAGGTGCGCGCGACCGCGAACCGGCTGGCCAACTTCGACGACGCGAACCTGCGCCGTTCCGCCCGCGCGGCGGTAGCGGCGGGTGCGCGGGTCGAGCGGGCGCTGGAGATCCTCGGCGACGACGTACCCGATCACCTGCAGGTCGCGGGCAAGCTGCGGCTGGAGCACAAGCAGGCCAGCCTCGAAGAGCTCGGCCAGCTGCACGAGCCGGCCCTCACCAAGGACGCGGTGGCCGGCCGGATCCGCCGCCTGCTCGCGATGGCCGACAAGCGCGCTTCCGACCTCAACATCCCCAACACCGAGGCCAACCTGACCCCGGAGATGCTCGACCCCGCCTGACCAGATCGTTATCGACTGCCGTCCATGACGGCATCGCCTCGCTGCTTGGATTGCACGGACGGGGGTTTCCGTGACGACGAGAAACCGAGGGGTCGATGGGTACTCAAGAAGAAGAAGACAAGACCAAGAACGATCTCGAGCGCGTCAAAACCGAGAACCAGCTCAAGATGGACAACAGAAACGCCGCGGACAAGAAGAAGAAGGAAGGGAATCAGGAAGGCCAGATGGTTGCGGCTGGGTCGGCCGAGGCCGGGTCAGCTTGGCCGGACAACGAGGTTCGGGATGCGCCCGGGAAGCTGTCGCAGCTAGCAGGCGCGGTCGGCGTCGGGACGGCCGGTGACGTGGCCTTCGTGCGCGATCTGCTGAATAGCGGGCAGGCACCACTGGGAGGTGCCACCGAGCCCGCCAAGGGTGGTGACGGTGCCAGGAAAGGCATCGTCGGCTCGCCCGCCGCGAAGCCGGCCCTCGGGCTCGGCTAGCGGACCAGTCTCACCGTGCGGCGGTCTTCGGGGAGTGTCCGGAGGCCGCTGTACGCACGCCTGGGCAGTCCGGAACGCGGATGGGTGGGGTAGTGGACGCGGGAGCGATGCGGACCAGCCGGTGGTCTGGTCTGGCACAGCCGTTGGTGCACCGGTGGTCTGATGTGGACACTACCAGTTGGTCGAGTGGGCGGTTGGGCTAATGTTCGGGCTGTAGCGGCAGTGCTCGAAAGCTAGATCTGAGGAGACGTAGTCCCGTGACCGTACGCGTAGGTATCAACGGCTTCGGCCGGATCGGCCGTAACTTCTTCCGCGCCGTCCAGGCGTCCGGTGCCGACATCGAGGTCGTCGCCGTCAACGACCTGACCGACAACCAGACCCTCGCTCACCTGCTGAAGTACGACTCGATCCTGGGCCGCTTCCCCGGCGAGGTCTCCGCGACCGACGACGACATCACCGTCTCGGGTCACAGCTTCAAGGCGTTCGCCGAGCGCGACCCGGCCAACCTGAAGTGGTCCGACGTCGGCGCCGACGTGGTGATCGAGTCGACCGGCTTCTTCACCGACGCCACCAAGGCCAAGACGCACGCCGACAACGGCGCCAAGAAGGTCATCATCTCTGCCCCGGCGAAGAACGAGGACCTCACCGTCGTCATGGGCGTGAACCACCAGCTGTACGACGCCGAGAAGCACACCGTGATCTCGAACGCGTCCTGCACCACCAACTGCATCGCCCCGCTGGCCAAGGTCCTGAACGACGCGTTCACGATCGAAAAAGGCCTGATGACGACGATCCACGCCTACACCCAGGACCAGAACCTGCAGGACGGTCCGCACAAGGACCTGCGCCGCGCCCGCGCCGCCGCGCTGAACATCGTGCCGACCTCCACCGGCGCCGCGAAGGCGATCGGCCTGGTGCTGCCGGAGCTCAAGGGCAAGCTGGACGGTTACGCGCTGCGCGTCCCGGTCCCGACCGGCTCGGCCACCGACCTGACCGTCACCCTGGGCCGTGAGGTCACCGTCGACGAGGTCAAGGACGCCTACAAGGCGGCCGCGGCCGAGGGTTCGCTGAAGGGCTACCTGACCTACACCGAGGACGAGATCGTCTCCACCGACATCGTCACCGACCCGTCGTCCTGCATCTTCGACGCCGGCCTGACCAAGGTGATCGGCAACCAGGTCAAGGTCGTCGGCTGGTACGACAACGAGTGGGGCTACTCCAACCGCCTGGTCGACCTGGTCAACCACGTCGGCGCCTCGCTCTGACAATCCCCAACCCCGTCACGTCCGGAGAACCGTGGTGCTTCCGCCTCGGCTCTCCGGACGTTGGTTTGAAGGAAGCTGAACTGTGAAGACCATCGAAGACCTCGGGGACCTGGCCGGGATGCGGGTGCTGGTCCGCTCCGACCTGAACGTTCCGATCAAGGACGAGGTGATCGGCGACGACGGCCGCATCCGCGCCTCGGTCCCGACGCTGGTGAAGCTGGCCAAGGCCGGTGCGAAGGTGATCGTCACCGCGCACCTCGGCCGCCCGAAGGGCAAGCCGAACCCCGAGTTCACGCTGGCCCCGGTGGCCAAGCGGCTCGGCGAGCTCCTGCAGCCCGACTGCATCACCGTGCACTTCGCCGCGGATGTGACCGGCGACAGTGCGCAGTCCGCCGTACAGGAGCTGGACGAGGGCGAGGTCCTGCTGCTCGAGAACGTGCGGTTCGACCCGCGTGAGGAGAGCAAGGACGAGGCCGAGCGTGAGTCCCTGGCCGAGGAGCTCGCGGCGCTCGCGGACTTCTTCGTCAGCGACGGCTTCGGTGTCGTGCACCGCATGCAGGCCAGCGTGTACGACGTGGCCCGCAAGCTGCCGCACGCCGCCGGCGGCCTCGTGCTCGCCGAGGTCGAGGTGCTGAAGAAGCTGACCGAGGACCCGGCCCGCCCGTACGTCGTCGTCCTGGGTGGCGCGAAGGTGTCCGACAAGCTCGCGGTGATCGACAACCTGCTGGCCAAGGCCGACAAACTGCTGATCGGCGGCGGCATGGTCTTCACGTTCCTGAAGGCGCAGGGCCACGAGGTCGGCAAGAGCCTGCTCGAGGAGGATCAGCTCGACGTGGTCCGCGGCTACCTGAAGGAAGGCGCCGACAAGATCGTGCTGCCGACCGACATCGTTGTCGCGCCCGAGTTCAAGGCCGACTCGCCGGCCACGGTGGTCGCCGCGGACGCGATCCCGGCCGACCAGCTCGGCCTGGACATCGGCCCCGACTCCGGCAAGGCCTTCGCGGCCGAGATCGCCGAGGCGAAGACGGTCTTCTGGAACGGTCCCATGGGTGTCTTCGAGATGGCGGCGTTCGCCGGCGGAACCAAGGCCGTGGCACAGGCGTTGACCGAGGTGGACGGGCTGAGTGTCGTCGGTGGCGGTGACTCTGCCGCGGCCGTGCGCCAGCTAGGCTTCGCCGACGACGCGTTCGGTCACATCTCCACCGGTGGCGGCGCGTCGCTCGAATACCTGGAGGGCAAGGAGCTCCCGGGTCTCGCTGTACTGGAAGAGGACTGACGATGGTGGACAGCACAGCTGCCCGTACGCCGTTGATGGCGGGCAACTGGAAGATGAACCTCAACCACGTCGAGGCCGTGCACCTGCTGCAGAAGCTCTCGTGGACGCTGCAGGACAAGAAGCACGACTTCGACCGCGTCGAGGTGACGGTGCTCCCGCCGTTCACCGATCTGCGCAGCGTGCAGACGCTGGTCGACGGTGACCGGATGAAGATTAGGTACGGCGCACAGGACGTGTCGCAGTACGACGCCGGTGCGTACACCGGAGACATCTCGGCGGCGATGCTGACCAAGCTCGGCTGCACGTACGTGCTGACCGGTCACTCGGAGCGCCGGCAGTACCACAACGAGACCGACGAGGTGGTCAACGCGAAGACCGCGAAGGCGCTGGAGGCCGGGCTGACCCCGATCGTCTGCATCGGCGAGGGTCTGGAGGAGCGGAAGGCCGAAGGCCACGTCGCGCACTGCCTCAACCAGATCGACGCAGCACTGGCCGGCCTCAAGCCCGACGACGTCCGCAAGCTCGTCGTCGCCTACGAACCGGTCTGGGCGATCGGCACCGGCGAGGTCGCGACTCCGGAGGACGCGCAGGAGGTCATCGCCGCGATCCGGGGCCGCCTCGAGGAGACGATCTCACCGTCGGTGGCCGACTCGGTACGGATTCTTTACGGTGGATCGGTGAAGATGGCCAGCGCAGGTGGCATCATGGCCCAACCAGATATCGACGGCTGCCTGGTCGGGGGCGCGAGCCTCCAGGCCGACGAGTTCGCCGGTATCTGCCGTTACCTGGACCTTCAGTTAGGCTACTCCTCGTGATTCTCGCTTTCTCGATCGTCGTGATCATCTGCAGCCTTATCCTCACGCTGCTGGTGCTGCTGCACAAAGGCCGCGGTGGCGGTCTGTCCGACCTGTTCGGCGGCGGTGTGTCGTCCAGCCTCGGCGGCTCCTCGGTCGCCGAGCGGAACCTGGACCGGATCACGATCGGCATCGGTCTGGTCTGGTTCGCGTCCATCGTCGCGCTCGGCCTGCTCTACAAGCTCGGCTGAGGGGAGTAGGTTCCCGTGGCTGGTGGTGGCAGTGCGATTCGTGGCAGCCGGGTCGGTGCCGGCCCGATGGGCGAGGCGGAGCGCGGCGACACCGCGCCCCGGCAGCGCATCGTGTTCTTCTGTGCGAACGGGCACGAGACGGCGACCGTGTTCGCGGTCGAGGCGGCCATCCCGGAGGCGTGGGATTGTCCACGGTGCGGTCTTCCGACCAGCACCGATGTGAACAACCCGCCCCCGCCGCCGAAGATCGAGCCCTACAAGACACACCTGGCCTACGTGAAGGAACGGCGCTCCGAGCAGGAGGCGGCCGAGATTCTCGAGGAGGCCCTGGAGAAGCTCCGCGCGCGGCGTGCCCGCGGCGAGGTCATCTTCTAGCAGTACTTGGCCACAGCCCGGACCGATCGATGATCGGTCCGGGCTGTGGCTGTTTGTGTCCGCGCGGGCGCAGCGCGCTAAGGTCTGCGGCATGAAGTCGTCGATCGCGCCCGTTCGCTGGACTCCGCCGCCCGCGCCGCCGGCCCGGGAGCCGGCGCCGGTCGAGGTGGACGTGGTCGCGTTGCCAGGGCAGGGACCTGAGGACGTGCTGATCGACGACGACGGAAGTGTGCTGACCGGGCTCGTCGACGGGCGGATCCTGCGCGTCAGCGCCGACGGCAGGTCGATCTCGACGCTCGCCGACACCGGCGGACGACCGCTCGGGTTGGAGTGGCTGCCGGACGGCAAAGTGCTGATCTGTGATGCGAGCCGTGGCCTGCTGACGCTCGACAAGGACGGCCGCGTCGCGACGCTCCTGTCCGAGATCGACGGCCGGCCGATGCGCTTCTGCAACAACGCCGACGTCCTGCCGGACGGCACGATCTACTTCACCGACTCCTCCACGCGCTTCGGCTTCGAGGAGTGGATGGCGGACCTGCTCGAGCACTCCGCGACCGGCAGCGTCTACCGCCTGACGCCGGACGGCGAGGTGACCCGGCTGGTGACCGATCGGGCCTTTCCGAACGGCGTCGCACTCAGCGGCGATCGCCGTACCCTCTTCTGGGCCGAGACCGCGACGTACGGCCTCTACTCGCTGGACCTGACCGTCGAGAACGCCGAGCCCGTGCAGGTGGCGGCGATCCCCGGCCTGCCGGACAACATCTCCCGCGGTTCCGACGGCCTGATCTGGGTGACGGTCGGCTCACCCCGCAACGCGTTGCTCGACTTCCTCCTGCCCAAACAACCCTTCCTGCGCAAGGCCGTCTGGGCGTTGCCCGAGGCGCTCAAGCCGAAGGCCGCCGACATCATCGAGATCCAGGCGTACGACGACGCCGGCACGCTCGTGCACGACGTCCGGGCCAAGCACCCGAGCTTCCACATGCCCACCGGCGTCCGTGAGCGCGACGGCAAGGTCTGGCTCAGCAGCATCGGCACCAGCTCCCTGGCGACGTTCCCAACACCACGCCGGGACTAGTCTGGCGGGCATGCGATTCGGGATCACGATCCTGCCGGAGTACCGGTGGACAGATGCTCAGCGGTTGTGGAAGCGGGCCGAGGAATTCGGCTTCGATCATGCGTGGACGTATGACCACCTGACCTGGAGCGGCCTGCAGGACTCGCCTTGGTACGGGACGACGCCGACGCTGACGGCGGCCGCGCTGGTCACGTCGACGATCAAGCTCGGCACGTTCGTGACGTCACCGAACTTCCGACACCCGTTGGCGCTGACGCGGGACATCCTCGCGATCGACGATGTCTCCGACGGCCGGTTCCTTTGTGGAATCGGATCGGGTGGCAGCCTCGACGCGACCATCCAGGGCGGTCCCGATCTATCGCCGCGGCAGAAGGTGGACCGGTTCGCGGAGTTCGTCGAGCTGCTGGACAAGCTGCTGACGACCGACGGCGTCGACTTCAAGGGCGAGTACTTCGAGACGCGGAACGGACGC
This sequence comes from Kribbella sp. NPDC055071, assembly GCF_053608045.1. Taxonomy (NCBI): domain Bacteria; kingdom Bacillati; phylum Actinomycetota; class Actinomycetes; order Propionibacteriales; family Kribbellaceae; genus Kribbella; species Kribbella sp. NPDC055071. The sequence goes on along the minus strand of NZ_JBSGUS010000021.1, from coordinate 96,223 downwards.
ACGCTGCCCGGCTGCATCCAGCAGCCTCGGGTGCCGTTCGTGATGGCGGCCAACGGACCACGATCACTCCGCCTCGCCGTTCAGTACGGCGCAGGCTGGGTGACGACCGGCCCGAAGTCCCCGGACTTCGAATCCTGGTTCACCGCTGTCACTGATCTCAGCCACCGCTTGGACGATGTCCTGCAGGGCAGAGCCTTCGATCGCTATCTTGCGCTGGACTCGGCGCGGTACTCGTTGTCCAGCCCGGACGCCTTCGAGGAGGTCGTGAGCCGCGCTGCCGCACTCGGCTTCACCGATGTGATTACGCACTGGCCGCGCCATGAGGGCGTCTACGCGGGCTCGGAGGACACGCTCGAGCAGATCGTCACGGACGTGATTCCGCGTCTGCGCTAGTACGCCGCACCCAGGCGGGTACGGCGTACCAGAAGATCGTGAACCAGAGCAGGACGATCGCGGTGATCAGGATCGCGACCGAGCGGGAGAGTACGACGTCCAGCGCGAGCAGGACGCCGCCCGCGATCGCGAGAACCAGGAAGCCGAGGCCGGCGACGGTCATCCGGCCGGCGATGGGGAGCATCCGGTCGCGGAGGCGCTGCCGGTAGACGATCCGGGCGAACGAGACCGGTGCGAGGAAGAGTCCGACCGCGAGGGCGGAGGCGACCAGGGTGACGGCGTACACGTCGTGGGTGAACGCGTCGGCGTCCTGGAACCTGTTCTGGAAGGCGATGCTGAGCAGGAAGGCGAACAGGATCTGCGTGCCGGTCTGGGCCAGCCGGAGCTCCTGGAGCAGTTCGTTCCACTGCCGGTCCAGCCGCTCGCCGGCGTCCTCGTCCCTGCGGTGGTACCGATTGTTCTCGCTCACGCGACCATTGTTGGCCACCGGCGCCCCGGTACGGCGAAGGGGCCGCACACCGGAGTGTGCGGCCCCTTCATTTCAGTTTCGAGAAAGGCTGATCCGAGGATCAGATCGGGCGGATGTTCTCCGCCTGAAGGCCCTTCTGGCCCTGGGTGATCTCGAACTCGACCCGCTGGTTCTCGTCCAGCGAGCGGAAGCCCGAGGTCTGGATGGCCGAGTAGTGCGCGAACACGTCCGCGCCACCGTCATCCGGGGTGATGAAGCCGAAGCCCTTGTCAGCGTTGAACCACTTGACAGTACCGACAGCCATTTGTGTCTATCTCCTTGATGGCTTGTAACAAACCGCGACCCACACCTCATGGGCCACGTGTCGCCGAAAGGCCCCAGAAGACAGAACCGGCCATGCAGCACAGCGAAAGTCAGTGGGAGTCCAAAAGTGCAACGCGACAACTGTAGCCGATCTGCGGCTACGGGGAAGGGGTGATCGAGAACACGTGTCGCTGATTGTCGCCGCCCGCCACGCTCAGTGACCGGTCGGCTTCGGGGCAGGCCGGGCCTGGCCGAGGCCCGAACCCCGCGCCGACCTGCCCATTCGCCCTCCTGGGCGGGGTTTTCGCGATGGCAACGAAGGACAATGCGCCGGTACGGCGGGTGATGGTGAGTGAATGTGTCGGCGTGTCGCGAACCGGCCCGTAGGTTGCAAGAGTCGCAGTTCTGTGAAGCAAAGGAGACTCGGTTGATCGTCAAAGTAACCCGTAGCGGCGGTTTCGCCGGTTTGATGGCCCATGGCGAGGTCGACACCGAGGCGGAGCCGGACACCGACCGGCTCGAGGCCGTGCTGCATGCCCTCGAGACCGCCGACCTCGGTTCGGGCAAACCACAGCCGGACCGGTACGTCTACGACCTCGAGGTGCGTGACGTACCCGACGGATACCCCACGCACCACACGGTCGCCGAGCAGGACCTGGACGCGGACACAGCCTGGCTCCTCGACCGGGTCCTCAAGCACTGAATCTCCGCTAGTCGATTCAGGCCGGCCGATTCAGGCCGGCCGATTCACTGCCAGTCGATCTCCGGCGCTCGGTAGAAGTTCACGCCGAGCACGTCCCAGCGGGCGCCCTGGGCAGCGAGCCGGTCCTTGTACGTCTCCCAGTCCAGCGCCTCGACGGGCGACCAACCCAGCTCGGCGATCCCCGGCAGCCGGGGGAACGTCATGTACTCGACCTTCGCCAGGTCGTCGAGCGTCTCCGACCACAGCGGCGCCTCCACGCCGATCACCGCGCTCTCAGCCAGGCCCGGGACGAGAGTCGCCGGGTCCCAGCGGTAGGACTTCTCGACGCTGATGAGACCGGCCCAGTCGAGCCCGTACGGCGTGTCCGCGTCGTACTTCATGTCGAGGTACGCGCGGTTCGCCGGCGACATCACCACCTCCGCACCTTGCTCGACCGCCTTGCGGACCAGCCCCTGCGCCCGCTCGTCGTCCGTACCCCAGTACTGAACGATGCTGTCGGCCGGCAGCTCGGCATCGGCGATCTCATGCCAGCCCATCACCCGCTTACCGTGCTTCACCACCAGCTCGGCCGCCTTCGGCACGAACGCGAGGTAGTCCGAATGTGGGGTCACGTGCGCCTCGTCCCCACCCAGGTGGATGACGTCGCCCGGAGTCTGCTCGGCCACCTCCCGGAACACGTCGTCCAGGAACGCGTACGTGATGTCCTTGGCCACCGTCAGCGAGCTGAACCCCACCTCGGTGCCGGTATAGAGCTCGGTCGCCTGGCCGTCGGCGTTCAGTTCGGCGTACGACGACAGCGCGGCGTTGGTGTGTCCAGGCGTGTCGATCTCCGGAACCACGGTGATGAAATGGTCGGCGGCGTACATGACGATCTCGGCGTAGTCCGCCTTCGTATAGTGCCCGGCGGGTCCGCCACCGACCTCGGAGCTTCCGCCGTGCTTGGTGAGCTCCTGCCAGGAGTCGACCTGGATCCGCCAGCCCTGGTCGTCGGACAGGTGCAGGTGCAGCCGGTTGAGCTTGTACAGCGAGACCAGTTCGATGTAGCGCTTCACTTGGGCCACGGAGAAGAAGTGCCGGGAGACGTCGAGCATGACACCGCGGTACGAATACCGGGGTGCATCGGAGATCGTCGTACCGGCGATCTGCCACGGACCTGCCTGCACGTCCGCCGCGTCGGCCTTGGCGGGCAGCAGTTGGCGCAGAGTGGTCACACCACGGAACAGACCCTCCGGTGTGGCGGCGAGAACGGTCACACCGGACTGGTCTGCTCGTAGCTGGTAGCCCTCCAGCTCAAGCGAGCTCGGACCGTTCAGGGACAGGGTGATGGCGCCGGTGCCGGACTCCACCGGCAGTGCGAAGCCGGTGGTCCGGCGGAGCTGGGCAGCGAGCTGCTCAGCGACCCTCTGGACGGACTCCAGGTCGTTGGCGTCGGCAATGATGCCGATGGTGTTCCAGGACCGCAGGGTGAATGTCTCACCCTCGAGTTCCTGCTGGACGACGGGCACGGGGATGAGAGCCATGCCCGGAAGTGTTCGGGTCAGCGCTCTCCGCGTCAAGATGGGTCCGACGGGTCAGCAAAGGCTCGGTCAGCAGCACCAGTACGGCGGCAGCCGCGAGCACACCACCGACCAGCGCGACGCTGCGGACGCCGGTGCTGTTGATCAGGCCGCCACCGACGAACGCGCCTGCGGCGATGCCGACGTTGAAGGCGGAGCTGGTGCCCGCCGATGCGACGTCTGTGCTGCCCGGTGCGACCTGGAGCGTGCGGCTCTGCGTCGCGACGGCCATGCCGCTGAACGCCAGCCCGGCCAGCGCGATCAGGGCAATCGTCGCAACCTGGGACTTGCCCAAGGCATAGAGGCTCACGAGAGCGACGCTGAGGACGGCGTACGACACGATCACGGCTCCCCACGGATAGCGGTCGAGAACGCGGCCCGCGGCGATCGTCCCGGCCAGACCGCCCACTCCGCTCACCAGCAGCATCGGACCGAGCGCGTCTCTGGAGAAGCCGCTGATGTCCAGCAGGAACGGTGTGACGTACGTGTTGTAGGTCAGGAAGCCGGTGACTCCGATGGCCGAGCTGACCAGGACTACGAGGTACCTGCGCCGGTTTGGCGCGCTGCCGCGCCCGGACGTGCCGTTCTGCGCGTCGACCCGTGGAAGGAGCCACAGGATGCCTGCGCAGGCCGCTGCGCCCAGCAGAGCCATCACGCCGAGTGGGACGCGCCAGCCGGCCTGCTCACCGAGCCAGGTGCCGAGGGGGATGCCGAGGACGGGTGCAAGCGCCGTACCGATCGCGAGACGCGCCACCACCCGGCCGCGCAGCTCGGGCGCGAACAGGCTGGTCGCGATCGGCGGTGCAATCGCCCAGAACAGCGCCTGCGAGAGCGCTGTGATCAGACGAGTGGCAAACAAGATCTCGTACGTCGGTGCCACGGCAGACAGGCCCGTGGAGACGGCTAGGACGGCCAGCGTGGTGCCGAGGACGAGTCGGCGGGGGAGTCGCAGCGTGAGTCGGGCCAGTGGGATCGAGGCGATCACGACGACGGCGGCGTACCCGGTCACGAGCAGGCCGACCTCGGACCGGGACTTGCCGAGGTCGTCGGCGATGACGGTGAGTAGACCGATGGGCAGCACTTCGATCGTCACGTACGAGAACGTGCTGAGCGCGAGGACGAGCAGGGCCGCAGTGGCGCGGCGGTGCGTGACGGACATGACCTCACCTGTGATTCCGCTGTACATGGTTACGGTGGTAGCGTCTGGGCCATGGCCGACAGTTCTCGTGACGACTTCAGGGTTGTCGGTGGGCATCCCGCCCTGGACCTCGTGAATACCGTAAAGGGTCGCACCGACGGGCACCTCGATGCCCACGATTTTTTGAGACGGCCGGCCGATCTGCTCGCCTGGAGCAAGCGGATCTCGCTGGTCGACCCGGCCGAGGCGGCGGCGATCGAGGCGGTCTGGGAGGGTGCTCCGGACCTCGCCGAGAAGGCTCTACGGGCGACCTACGAGATTCGCGAGGCAGCGTATCTGTTGCTGTCCGAGCGGGCGGTCGGCGTCGTACCGGAATCGGCTCAAGAGTCAACTTACGAAAGGCTGATGCTGCGCTGGGCTGCCGCCGCGGCCCGGTCGATGCTGGTCGCCCGCAATGCTGGTCCGGGGGTTGCAGAGCTGCGGGTCGGGACGGCGCCGGCGCTGATGATTCCGGATCGCCTGGTGTTCGCCGCGGTCGAGTTGGTGCGGACGGTCGACCTGCGGCAGTTGCGCTCGTGCCCGGTCGACGAGGGCGGCTGTGGGTGGCTGTTCCTGGACCGCAGCCGCAACGGTTCGCGCCGCTGGTGCTCGATGGAGGACTGCGGGACCCGGGCCAAGATTCGCAAGCTCACCGAGCGCCGTCGCGCTACCACTGTCAGGCCGGTTTAGCGGGAGCAGCGGATTAGGTTCACTGTCAGCGACCGTCTTACGAAGCAAGAATGCGTGTCGAAAGATGCGAACTGTCCGCCGGACCTGTCATCGTAGGCGGCCGGGCCTTCCGACCACGACGGGCCTGGCCGGGCCTGCCCCGACAGGAGCAGGCGAATGAACGGGAAGTTGGAGGACAGATGACGCAGGTGGCAGAGCAGCCGGGCAGTACTGCCGGGCGGCTCGGCTCGGTGGTGCTGGATTGTTCGGACCCACTCGAGCTCGCCCAGTTCTACTCAGCGCTGCTGGGGCTGGAGATCGACGAGAACGGCGACGAGGACTGGCGGAGCCTGACCGGCCCCGGCTCCTCGCTCGGTTTCTCGACGCTGGCCTTCCGGCGCTCGGAGGAGTACGTGCCGGCCACCTGGCCAGGCACCGAAGCGCAGGATCTCCATCTCGACCTGATCGTCGAGGACCTCTCCAGCGGCCACGCCACCGTGGTCGCCCTCGGAGCCGAGCCACTGGACCCCCTGGACCCACCCCCCGCCGAAACCGACCGAGGCTGGCGAATCTACGCCGACCCAGCCGGCCACCCCTTCAGAATCTGCCTGGAATAAACCTCCCCACAAAGCGCCCGCCCTCCCAAGGCCGGGCGCTTTGCGCTGCCAAGACACCGAAGAACCTGAAGAACCTGAAGAACAAAACCTAAGAAGAAGAGCAAGAAGAGATCGAGAGGGTGCTGGGTGCCTGGCCGGGCTGGCCGGGCCGGTGGTGGTCGGCGGGTCAGAGTATGTGCAGGCATCGAGTCGTGGATCGCGGTCGGCCAGACACGCCTCAGCACGCCACAATCCACGACTCGACCACCCAGCGGGCACACAAGGCATCCGCGCACGGTTCTCCAGGCCATCACAATCTCCGATCAGCGACGGACTCGCGCCTGACCTTCACCAGAACCACAGATTGTGATGGCCTGGAGATCGCCCACTCAGCAGCTGATCCCGCACCCACGGCACGACGCTGCACTCCCGACGACGCCGATCACCGACCGGCCGCACCGACGCACCCAGCCCGCCAGGCACCCAGCCACTCCATCTTTTCTTTGCCTGTCTTTTTCTTTGTGCTTTCTCGGGATGTTGGTGTTTGAGACCTCTGGGTTAGCGGGATTTCAGGTAGTGGGCGGTTTCTGGTTGGTGGAACCAGTTGGCCCAGCCGAGGGCGTCAGCGTTGAAGCGGGGGTCTTTGGCGGATAGGTCTGCGCCGTGTTCGGCCAGGAATCGCAGTGTGTCCAGGGTGCCGGTGCCGGCTGCTAGGTGGGCGGCTGTGAAGCCGTCCTTCGTACGTGCGTTGACGTCGAAGCCCTGGGTGGCGAGTCGGGGGATTACGTCCCATCGTTGTGCTGCTGCGGCCTCGGCGAGTAGGGCGGGGCGGTCGGCTGGAGTGAGCTCACCTGTGAAGGGGTCCTCGGGGTGCTCTCCGCGGTAGAAGTCGCGGACGGCGCCTACCTCGGCGCCGTGGTGGATGAGTTCGTCGAGGATGTGCAGGGCGAACGACGTCCCGTCGCTCTCACTCCACATGCCGGCGATCGGTCCCATCGGCCGGTCGAGATCGTCCTGGCTGAGTGAAGCGAGACGTCGCCGCCAGACGTCGTACGCGTGATCCAGGGCCGCCCGCGCCTCGTCCGCCGTACCGGGCACTGGCGGCGTCCCGTCGTCGGCCGCAGGCTGGTGCCCGAACCAGGTCGCGGTGCGCTCGCCTTGGAGCATGTCGACGATGTGGGTGATCCGCCAGGCCAGAGTCGTGAACGGCGCGGGCTCGGGCGCGATCCACGCCCCGTCGGAGGCGAAGCCCGCGTCGGTCTTCCGGATCGACCAGGAGCCGTTGAACGGCTCCCACAGGTATTCCTCGTCGGTCATGTCCTCGACGCGGCCGCGCAGCCGCTGCCAGGCGAAGTCGGACAGGTCCAGGAGATTCTGCGAGAGCGTCGTCATGCTGCCACCGTAGAACGACCTGCGGACAGGATCGGTCCGCAGGTCGAGGCAGAATAGACGAATCATGGATACCGCGACCCGGCTGCTGCGCTTGCTGTCGCTGCTCCAGTCCCGTCCTCAGTGGGACGGCGCCGAGCTCGCGACCAGGCTCGAGGTCACGCCTCGCACCGTACGGCGCGATGTGACGCGACTGCGCTCCCTCGGCTACCCGATCGACGCCGAAGCCGGTATCGGCGGCGGCTACCGACTCGGTCCCGGTGGCCGCCTCCCACCCTTGCTGCTCGAGGACGAGGAAGCCGTGGCGGTCGCGATCGGGCTGCGGGTCGCGACCACGACGACCGTGTCCGGCGTGGAGGAGTCCGCGATCTCCGCACTGACCAAGCTCAACCAGGTCCTGCCGACCCGACTACGCGAGCAGGTCGCCGCCATCGGTGCACAGATCACCCAGTTCCCGCAGGGCGAGCTGCCGACCGTCGACGGCGACACCCTCGCCACCCTGGCCGCCGCCTGCCGCGACACCGAAGGCCTGCGGTTCGCTTATCGCACCCACAACGGCACCACGACGGATCGCAGCGTCGAACCCCTCCGCATCGTCCACACCGGCCGTCGCTGGTACCTCGTCGCCCGAGATCGCGACCGCGAGGCCTGGCGCACGTTCCGGGTCGACCGCATCACCCACCCGACCCGCACCGGCGCCCGCTACCGCTTCGACAACCCACCCGACCCCGTCGCACTAGTTGCCGAAGGCACCGGAGTCGCACCCTGGGACATCGTCGGCCGGATCCGAGTGCACGCCGACGCCACCACCGTCGCCAACCACCTACCCCCAGGCCAGGCGGTCGTGGAGCCGATCGACGCAACTACCTGCGAAGTCCGCCTGGCAGCGAACGAGCTAGGCCCCCTGGTAGCCCAAGTAGCCCGCATCTACTGGCCGTTCGAGATCCTCGACCCACCCGAACTCCGCACCGCCGTCCACACCCACGGCCAACGCCTGCTCGACTCCTAGCTCTCGGCCAGGGCCTTGCGGATGCGCTTTTCTGATACTGGGTAGGGCGTGCCGAGGGTTTGGGCGAAGAGGCTGATTCGGAGTTCTTCCAGCATCCAGCGGACTTCGAGGAGTTCGGGGGTGGGGTATTTGCCGGTGGGGACCGCGCGCAGGCGCTTGTCGTACTCGGCGGTGAGGGTGTGGACGATCGCCATCCCGGAGCGGTCGCGCATTGCGTTGGCGGCGAGCTTGTCGAGGCGTTGTTCGATGCCGCGGAGGTAGCGGACCAGGTCAGGGAGTCTTGCAGCGCCCGTCTCGGTGATGAAGCCGCGGTGGACGAGTCCTTCGAGCTGACCGCGGACATCGGACAAGGCAGCGAGCAACGCGGGGCTCGAGGCCCGGGAGATCTGCTTGTCGACGGTACGAGCGTGGCCCAGGACTTGCTCGACCTGGCGCAGGATCGTGAGCACGGTGTCGGCGAGATCGGACCGTACGGCGTCGCGCAGGATCGAGAACGCGGTCAGGTTCCACGCCGGTCCGCCGGCCGCCGCCATCAGTTGGTCGACCGCAGCGGAGATCGCGTCGTCGAGCAGGTCACCCACGTTGCGATGCGGACCTGCCATCAGCGTCATCTTCTGCTGGTTGGTCAGGTTGCGCTGGACGACGTCGATGACCGACGGCATCGTCAGCAGCAGGATCCGGCGGGTGCCGTTCCACATCGCGGCGGCCTGGTCGCGTTCGGTCTCCTGCAGCCGGATCGCGACACTCTTGCCTTCGTCAACCAGTGCCGGGTAGCCGGCGACAGTGAGTCCGTTGCGGTGTTCGGAGAAGCTCCGCGGGAGGTCACCGAAGGTCCAGTCGGTCAGGCCGGATCGCTCCAGCCCGCTGACCGCCTTGGCTGCCACCTGCGAGATCGCGGCCGTTGTCTTCGGCTTCAGCCGTTCCTTGAGCCGGGCGAGATCCTTGCCCTCGGCCACGGTCTTGCCCTTGTCGTCGACCACTCGGAACGTCATCCGCAGATGCTCAGGCACCCGCGTCCAATCCCAGTCACCCGGCTCGATCACGACGCCGCGCAGCTCTCGCAGCTCACGGGCCAGCGCGTCGACGAGCGGTCCGGAGGTCGGGTCAAGGTGGGGGAGCACCTGTCGGGCGTGGTCCGGCGCCGGCACGATGTTGCGCCTGATGGCCTTCGGCAACGACTTGATCAGCGTCGTGACGAGCTCCTCGCGGAACCCGGGCACGCTCCACTCGAACCCGTCCGCGCTGACCTGGTTGAGCACCAGCAGCGGAATGTGCACGGTCACGCCGTCGGCGTCCGTACCAGGCTCGAAGGCGTAGGTGAGGTCGAAGGTCATCCCGTTCTGCGTCCAGCGCAGTGGGAACTCCTCCTCCTTCACCTCAGCGCCTTCGCGAACCACGAGCGACCGCTCGAAGTCCAGCAGGTCGTGGTCGCGTTGCCGCGCTGTCTTCCACCAGGTGTCGAAGTGCCGGCCGGTGACGACCTCCGGCCCGATCCGCTCGTCGTAGAAGGCGAACAGCGTCTCGTCGTCGACCAGCAGGTCGCGTCGGCGGGTGCGCTCCTCGAGCTCCTCGACTTCCTCGATCAGCTTGCGGTTCTCGTGGAAGAACTTGTGGTGCGTGTCCCAGTCGCCCTCGACCAGTGCGTGCCGGATGAACAGCTCGCGCGACACCTCCGGATCGACCTTGCCGTAGTTGACCTTGCGCTGGGCAACGATCGGTACGCCGTACAGCGTGACCTTCTCGTAGGCCATCACCGCACCGGCCTTGCGTTCCCAGTGTGGTTCGGAGTACGAGCGCTTGATCAGGTGCGGCGCGAGATCCTCGGCCCACTCCGGCTCGATCTTCGCGTTCACCCGGGCCCAGAGCCGAGAGGTCTCGACGAGTTCGGCGGCCATCACGAACTGCGGTGGCTTCTTGAACAGCCCGGATCCGGGGAAGATCGCGAACTTGGTGCCGCGGGCACCGATGTACTGATGCTGGTTGGCCGGATCCTTCAGGCCGATGTGACTCAACAGCCCCGACATCAGCGAGATGTGGACGCTCTGCGGGTCGGCCGGCTCGCCGCTGTTCAGGGTGACGCCGATCTGTGCGGCGACCTGACGCAGCTGGGCGAAGATGTCCTGCCACTCACGGACGCGCAGATAGTTGAGGTACTCGCTGCGGCACATCCGGCGGAACTGATTGCCGGAGAGCTCCTTCTGCTGCTTCTTCAGATAGGCCCACAGGTTCAGGTACCCGAGGAAGTCGCTGTTCGGATCGCGGAAGCGGGCGTGGGCCTGCTGCGCCTGGGCCTCGGCGTCGGTCGGGCGTTCCCGCGGGTCCTGGATGGAGAGCGCTGCCGCGATCACCATCACCTCGCGCACGCAACCGTTCTTGTCGGCCTCGACAATCATCCGGGCCAGCCGCGGGTCGAGCGGGATCTGGGCGAGCTGCCGCCCGATCGGGGTCAAGCGGCGATGACGCTCGTTCGCCTTGGCCGACTCGATCGCGCCGAGCTCGGTCAGCAGTTGCAGACCGTCGGTGATGCTGCGCTTGTCCGGTTCGTCGATGAACGGGAACGCCGCGATGTCGCCGAGCCCGATCGAGGTCATCTGCAGGATGACGGACGCGAGGTTGGTACGCAGGATCTCGGGATCGGTGAATTCCGGGCGCCCCTCGAAGTCCTCCTCCGAGTACAGCCGGATGCAGATGCCGTCGCTGGTCCGGCCCGAACGGCCCTTGCGCTGGTTGGCGCTGGCCTGGGAGACCGGCTCGATCGGCAGGTGCTGGACCTTGGTCCGATGGCTGTAGCGCGAGATCCTCGCCGTACCGGGGTCGATCACGTACTTGATACCGGGCACGGTCAGTGAGGTCTCGGCGACGTTGGTCGCGAGCACGATGCGGCGGTTCGAGTGGGACTGGAAGACGCGGTGCTGCTCTGCGTTCGAGAGTCGCGCGTACAGCGGAAGCACCTCGACGGCACCTGGTCGCCCGCGTTGGCTCGCGAACTTGTCGTTGAGTGCGTCCGCGGTGTCGCGGATCTCGCGTTCACCACTGAGGAACACCAGGATGTCGCCGTCGGCCTCGTACTCGAGCTCGTCGACGGCGTCGAGGATCGCCTGCGTCTGGTCGCGGTCGATCGTGCTCAGGTCCTCGGGGTCGTTGATCGGGCGGTAGCGGACCTCGACCGGGTAGGTCCGGCCGGAGACCTCGACGATGGGCGCCGGCGTGCCGTTGCTGTCGGCGAAGTGTTCGGCGAACCGTTCGGGGTCGATGGTCGCCGAGGTGATGATCACCTTGAGATCGGGACGGCGGGGGAGCAGGCGCTTCAGGTACCCGAGGATGAAGTCGATGTTCAGGCTGCGCTCGTGCGCCTCGTCGATGATGAGGGTGTCGTAGCGGGTCAGGTCGCGGTCGCGCTGGAGCTCGTTCAGCAGGATGCCGTCGGTCATCAGCTTGACCAGCGAACGGTCGCTGACCTTGTCGGTGAACCGGACCGCGAATCCGATCGTGTCGCCCAGTTCGGTGCCGAGCTCCTCGGCGATGCGCTCCGCGACCGTTCGTGCGGCCAGTCGCCGCGGCTGGGTGTGGCCGATCATGCCCTGCACGCCGCGTCCGAGCTCGAGGCAGATCTTCGGGATCTGCGTCGTCTTCCCGGACCCGGTCTCACCGGCAACGACGACCACTTGATTGTCGCGGATTGCGGCCGCGATCTCGTCCTTCAACTGGCTGACCGGCAACTCCGGCGGATACGTGATTTCCGGGACGGCTTCCCGCCGTACCTCGACCCGCCGCTCGGCCTGCTCGACCGCCGTCACCGCGCCCTGCAGCGCAGCCGCCCGCTTCTGCTCGTCCTTGATACCCCGAACCCGCTCGAGTCGCCGCCCAAGCTGCTCCCGGTCATAACCCAACAACCCATCCAGCCGACCAGCCACCTCAGCCAGATTCACGTCAGCGACCGCCACCTGATCGCCGGACGGCTTGGCCGCACGCCGCCGATTACCCCGCTTCCGCGGTTGCCGTCGTACGGCGGGATCCGCCGCCGGCCCGTTGACGGGCGCGGCACCGGTGGTCACGGCAGGTGCAGAACCGCTGGTCGCGGTGGGTCCGTTGACGGGTGCGGGACCGGTGGCTGGGGTGGGACTCGACGACTCGGTCCGGGCATCAGGCATATCCACACCAGTTTAGGCGCCCGACCCCAGCCCCTCACCTGGATTTAGTCGTGGAGGGAGGGGGCTTTGACGGCGAGGACTGGGACGGGGGACTCGAGGAGGACTCTTTGGGCGGTGCTGCCGAGGATCAGTTTGCCGACGGGGGAGCGGCGGCGGAGGCCCAGGACGATCAGGCCGACGTCCTCGGCCGCAGCTGCTTTCAGGAGTTCGCCGGCTACGTCGCCACCGGAGACCGCCTGCTGGATCGTCACCTCGACCCCGCGTTCGCCCAGCTTCGCCTCGGCGGCGGCCAGCTCCTCGGCGTTGGCGTAGCGGGCGTCGATGTAGGCGTCGCCGCGGCTGGTGTTGAGCAGCAGCACGGACGCCCCCCGCAGCTCGGCCTCGGCGGCCGCGGCCGTCAGCGCGGCCTCGCCTTCAGGAGTTGGCACATAACCGACCAGGATCTTCACAAGCACACTCTCCCATCCGTCGGACCCACGCCACTCACCAACCGCGCACCAATTCAGCAACTCCCGCTGGGTGGGTGGAGTCGGCGGCGGGTTGATGAGTGGCGCAGGTCCGGGTAGTCAGTCGTCCTCGCCGAAGGTGAGGCGGTCGTGGGTGGGCTGGGTGCCGCGGATCCGGGCGACGATCTTCGGCAGGTACGGCACGAACAGCGCGAGCACGGTCAGCACGATGATGATCAGGCTCAGCGGCCGGGTGAAGAAAACGCTCCCATCGCCGTTCGAGATCACCAGCGCCCGCCGGAACTGCTCTTCCATCGTCGGGCCGAGGATCACACCCAGGATCACCGGCGCGATCGGGAAGTCCAGCTTCCGCATGAAGAAGCCGACCACACCGATCAGCAATGCCATCAGCACCTCGTACCCGGACCCCGACAGCGAGTACACCCCAAGACACGCGAAGACCAGGATCCCGGCGTACAACAACGGCCGCGGCACCTTGAGGACCTGCACCCAGATCTGGATCAGCGGCAGGTTCATGATCAGCAGGATCAGGTTGCCGATGTACAGCGACGCGATCAGCGTCCACACCAGCGTGCCCTGATCCTCGAACAGCTGCGGCCCGGGCTGCACATTGAAGATCTGGAACGCCGCCAGCATCACCGCAGCCGTCGCCGACGTCGGCAGGCCCAGCGTCAACAGCGGCACCAGCACTCCGGAGAACGACGCGTTGTTCGCCGCCTCAGGCCCGGCCACACCCTCGATCGCCCCGTCGCCGAACTCGTCGCGACCCTTCTTCCGCGCCTGCCGCCGTTCGATCGAGTACGACAGGAACGTCGGAACCTCGGCGCCACCCGACGGAATCGCCCCGAACGGGAACCCGAGCGCCGTACCCCGCAGCCAGGGCCGCCACGAGCGCCCCCAGTCCGACTTGCTCAGGTATCCGGTCCGCAGCCGCCCCTTCTCGAGTACGGCCGGACGCTCGGGAGTGGACCGTAGTTTCGATGCCACATGCAACGTTTCGCCGATCGCGAACAGTCCGACAATCACGATGACGACGTCGACCCCGTCCAGCAACCGCAGCGTGCCGAACGTGTACCGCGGCGCACCGGACAGGCTGTCCAGCCCGATCAGCCCGATGAACAGACCGACCGTGAGTGACAGCAGTCCCCGCACCAGCGAGTGACCGACAAGCGCGGTCACCGCGACCATCGCCAGCAGTGTGATCGCGAAATAGTCGGTCGCCTGGAAGTGACTGGCCAAATTGCCGATCGGCTTCGCCACGAACGTGAGCAGCACGGTCGAGATCGTCCCGGCCACGAACGAGCCGATCGCCGCCGTCGCCAGCGCTGCCCGCGCCCGGCCCTTGAGCGCCATCTTGTGACCCTCGATCGCGGTCGCGACCGACGCCGACTCGCCTGGGGTGTTGATCAGGATCGAGGTCGTGGACCCGCCGTACATCGCGCCGTAGTAGATCCCGGCGAACATGATGAACGCGCCGATCGGGTCGGAGAAGTTGAACGTGATCGGCAGCAGCAGCGCAATGGTCAGGGCCGGCCCGATTCCGGGCAGGATGCCGACGAGCATGCCGAGCGTGACACCGACGATGGCCCAGAGCAGGTTCATCGGGTCGAGCACGGTGCCGAACCCGTGCAGGAGATCGCCGAAGACAGTCAAGGTGATCACAGCCCCAACACCCCTTCCGGCAGGGAGATGTCAAGGAACTGGGTGAAGGCGACATACACAACCACTGCGAGTACGACGGCGACGACGATGTCCCGGACGAGCTGGCGACTCCCGAGCACGCGCGCCGCGGCCCAGAACAGCAGCGCGGTCGCGAGCATGTAGCCCAGCGGTACGACGAGCAGCGCGTACACCACCAGCAACGCCGAGATCGTCACCGGCTCGAACCAGCTCCGGTCCGGCTTCTCGGCACTCCGCGGCGACCGCAGCCCTTCGACCAGATATCCGATCGACAGCAACAACCACGCCGACGTCACCAGCAACGGGAAGAACCGCGGCCCGGCCGGATCCAGCCCCTTCGGACTACGAATGTCGAACACGCCCACCAGGAACGTCGCGCTCAACACGATCAGCACCAGGGCGGCAACAATCCGGACCACCCGCGAAGCTTCGACCTCGACATCCGCGGCCCTGACCTCGGAGCCCTGGGTTTCGGAGCTCTTGGCGTCCGCCGCTTCGACCTCTTCAGCAGAACTCATATGATCCCGAGCTCCTTTTCCAGCGCTTGGACGCGGACGGTTTCGGCGGCGATGAACTTGGTCGCGTCGTCGCCGGTCTTGAAGAACTCGGTCCAGCCGTTCTTCGTGCGGATGTCGGCCCACTCGGGCGAGGTGTTGACCTTGGTGACGAAGTCGATCAGGCGTTGCCGGTCCGCGGCCGGGATGTCCGGTGGTGCGACGATCGCGCGCCAGTTCTGGACGTCGGCGTCGTACCCCTGCGACTTCATCGTCGGCAGTTCCTTGCCGCCGAGGGAGACGGGCGCGGTGCCGGAGGTCGCGAGGACGCGCATCTTGCCGGCCGTGATCTGCTCCTCGAACTCGCTCAGCCCGGAGATGCCGACGGTCACGTCGCCGGACAGGATCGCCGCCGTCGCCTCCCCACCGCCGGAGTAGCTGATGTACTTCACCTTCGACGGGTCGGCATCGGCGGCCTTCACCAGCGTGCCCGCGGTGATGTGGTCGGTGCCGCCGATCGTCCCGCCGCCCCAGCTGACCTTCGACGGGTCGGACTTGTAGAGCTCGACCAGATCCTTCAGCGTCTTCAGCGGCGAGTCCGCCTTCACCACGATGACTTCCTGCTCAGCGGTGATGGTCGCGATCGGCGTCGTGTCGGAGACCGTGATCTCGGACTGGTTCAGCGTGAGTGCGCCGACCATCACCAGGCCGGTGATCATCAGCGTGTGTGGGTCCTTGCGGTTCTTCGTGACCAGCTTGGAGATGCCGACCGCGCCGCCGGCGCCCGTCACGTTCACGACGGAGACGGACCGGCCGCTGGGGAGCAGCTGCTTCTCCTGAACGACGTGCTGGAACTGTCGGGCGGTCAGATCCCAACCGCCACCAGGCGCGGCGGGCACCATGATCTCGACGTTCCGGCTCGGAAAGTCGCCGGCGACGCTACCGCCGTCGAGCGTCTTCTCCAGCGCCGAACAACCACTGACCAGCAAACTCACGGTCAGTCCCGCAGCGACCAACGCCGTACGGGGTCGCGACATACGAACACCTCCCAGGGGCGAGGAGCGAATTGCCCAGGACCGTAGCAGCATTCCACCAGGAGGTACATAGGTTCCGTTCAGTGGTACGGAAGGGTTATCGTCACAAGGTCGCGGAGGTGAGCCCGTGGCGGGAGAGAGGGCCGGATGAGTGACGGCGACGGGGTGCGGAGTGTGCACCGGGCGCTGGACCTGCTCGAACGCTTCGACGACGAGCATCCGACCTGGACACTGGCCGCGCTGACCGCTGCCAGCGGCCTGCCCAAGACGACCGTGCTCCGGCTGGTCACCACGCTCGAGCAGCGCGGGCTGGTCGCGTCAACCGGTCCGGGGAAGTACGCGATCGGTCCCGGCTTCCTGCGCTGGTCCCGCTTGAGCAGCGCGACCATGGAGATCCCACCCGCGGTCCGCGCGGCGATGGGCAAGCTCGCCGCCGACACCGGCGAGACCGCGAACCTGTACATCCGCGTCGGCCGCACCCGCGTCTGTCTGGCCCAAGCCCAAGGCCCGTTGAACGTTCGGCACATGGTCGTCGTCGGTTCGTCGATGCCGTTGTGGGGAGGCGCCGCGTCGAAGGTCCTGCTGACCGATCCGCCGGTCCTCGATGTCGACCCCTCGCTGATCGAGGAGCTTGCGCAGCTGGCACCGCACCCGGCCGGATACGCGAAGCGGCTCCGAGCGGCCGTGACCGACGCCGCCGCGCGAGGGTTCGCGATCAGCCACGGCGAGCGCGAGCTCGGCGCCTCCGGTGTCGCCGCCCCGGTACGGCGTCCCGACGGCCGCGTCGTGGCTGCGATCGCGATCGGCGGTCCGACCACCCGCTTCAGCGATGACCGGCTTCCGGCGTACGTGAACGCCGTACGACGCTGTGCCGACACCATCGTGGCGACCGGCTGGAGCGGCTTCAGTGCAGCCTGACGCGGACCTGCTCGCCGGCGTGCGAGTGCTGGACCTCACGAACGTGCTGGCGGGACCCTTCGCCGGGTACCAACTGGCCTTGATGGGTGCGGACGTGATCAAGGTCGAGGTGCCGGGCACGGGCGACCTGGCCCGGAACCTCGGTGCCGATCCGTCGCTGTCGAAGGACGGGCTCGGCATCTCGTTCCTGGCGCAGAATTCCGGGAAGCGCTCGATCACTCTCGATCTGAAGAACGCGGGTGGTCGGGAAGCGTTTGAACGGCTGGTGCGCGAGGCGGACGTGCTGCTGGAGAACTTCCGCCCGGGTGTGCTCGAACGACTCGGCTTCTCGGTCGACGTCCTGCGCTCGCTGAACCCGGGCCTGGTCTACTGCGCGGTCTCCGGGTTCGGCCAGACCGGTCCGATGCGCGGGCGACCGGCGTACGACCAGATCATCCAGGGGTTGTCCGGGATCATGAGCGTGACGGGTACGTCCGAGGGCGCGCCGACGCGGACCGGATTCCCGATCGCGGACACGCTCGGCGGCTACGCGGCGGCGTTCGCGATCTCGGCGGCGTTGGTGAAGCGCGCTCGCACCGGCGCGGGCAGCTATCTCGACGTCTCGATGCTGGAGACCGCGGTCGCCGCGATGGGCTGGGTGGTCTCGGACTACCTGGTCGGCGGCCGGATACCGCGTGCCATGGGCAACGAAAACGCGACCTCGGCACCGTCGGGAACCTTCCGCACCGCGGACGGCGAGCTGAACATCGCCGCCAACAAACAAGAGCAGTACGTCGAGCTCTGTACGGCGCTCGACCGCCAGGAGCTCATCACCGACGAACGGTTCGCGACCCGCGAGGCCCGGAAGGCGCATCGGGTCGAACTGAAGGCAGAGCTCGAGAAGACGCTGTCGGAGCACTCGGCCGCGCACTGGGACGAGCTGCTGGCGAGCTCCGGCGTACCGGTCGCACCGGTCCTGACCGTCGAGCAGACGCTCGCTCTGCCGCAGCTCACCGAGCGTCAACTCTTGCACTCGGTGCCGATGCCTGATGGTCGTGACCGCGAGCTCCGGGTCCTCGGCAGCAGCGTGCATGTCGATGGTCGACCAGTCGGCCCGTCGATGCGACCGCCGCGGTTGGGGGAGCACACGGCCGAGATCCTCGCTGAGGTCGGATACACGCGTTCGGAGATTGATGTCCTGCGCGAGCAAGGAGCCACCTGATGGGGTCGAATGCTGCCGCGGACTGGTGGGCGACGGGGATCTCGGACATCGAGCCCGGGGTGATCCGGTTCCATGGCTATCCGATCGAGGAGCTGATCGGCGGCGTCAGCTTCCCGCAGATGATCTGGCTGATGGTTCGCGGCGAACTGCCGACTCCGGGTCAGGCCAAGCTGCTCGAGCAGACCTTGGTCGCCGCGGTCGATCACGGCCCGCAAGCCCCGTCGATTGCCGCCGCGCGGATGGCTGCCTCCTGCGGACTTGCGCTCAACAACGCGATCGCGACCGGCGTCAATCTGCTCGGCGACGTTCATGGTGGCGCAGGGCAACAATGTCTCGAGATGCTGTACCAGCTGCGGGCAACGGTTGACGAAGGCAACGAACCTCATGCTGCAGCTCGCGAGCTGGTGTCGTCGTACAAGGCTCGGAAGGCCTACGTCCCTGGGTTCGGCCACCGGTTCCATCTGCACGACCCGCGCCGGGATCCGCTGATCGCCGCGGCGGAGCAGGCGGTTGCCGACGGCATCATCGACGGTCGGCACCTCGAGATCGCCCTCGCGCTGGAAGCCGTCCTCGCGCCCGTCCCGATGAACGTCGATGGTGCTACGGCGACCATCTACGCCGAGCTCGGCCTGCCCGCTGAGCTCGCTCGCGGCCTCTTCATCCTGTCGCGCTCGGTCGGCCTGCTTGCCCATGCCCTCGAGCAGCAACAGGACCCCACCCGCATCAAAGGCCCGCTGCCCAGGTCCGTGATCCCCACCTACACAGGGCATCCGCCTCGGTCGCTCTAGTTCGGCGAAGGCAACCTGCTGCGCACGACCTTCCCGGTCGCGTTCCGCGGGAAGTCGTCCAGTACGACGATCTGCCGCGGCGTCTTGTACCGGGCCAGTTGCGCCTTCACGTGGGCGATCAGCTCGTCCTCGGTGATCGGCTCGCGGAGTACGACGTATGCGATCAGGCGCTGTCCGAAGTCGTCATCAGGTACGCCGACGACCACTGCCTCGGCGACTGCGGGATGGGTGGCGAGGCACTCCTCGACCTCGACCGGGTACACGTTCTCGCCGCCGGAGACGATCATGTCGTCCTCACGTCCGTCGATGAACAGGCGGCCGGTCGTGTCCAGATGACCGAGATCGCCGGTGCTCATCCGGCCGTCGATCACGGTCTTGTTCGAGCCGTCGGCGTACCCGCCGAACATCAGTCCGCCGCCTGCGAAGATCCGTCCGGTCACGCCGGGCGCGACAGAACGATCGTTCTCGTCGAGGATGCGGATCGAGCTGCCGAGACACGGCCGGCCGACCGTCCCGGGTGCTGCGATGAGGTCGGCCGAGGTGGCGATGGTCGCGATCCCGACCTCGCTCGAGCCGTACGCGTCGCACAACACCGGGCCGAACCGTTCGATGAATCGTTCGGCCAGTGGCACTCCTAGCGCGGATGCTCCGGAGACGACCGTGCGGAGCGAACCTAGGTCGTGCCGCGCGATCTCCTCAGGGCCGAGGTCGAGCAACCGGCGCAACATCACCGGTACGGCGAGGATCGTGCCGGCTCGGGTGGTTTCGGCGTCGGCCAGCACCGCGGCGGCGTCGAACCGCGGCCGCAGCACGATCGGCGAACCGAGGAAGAGCGCAAGCATCGACGACAGCAACCCGAGCCCGTGGAACAACGGCGGACAGATGATCACCGGCTCACCCGACCGCAGCCCGAACCGGTCCACCGCACTAACAGCCAACCCGGCAAGCCCACCCGCAGTAGGCGTCCGCGGCGCCGCCTTAGGCGCCCCGGTAGTCCCCGACGTAAGAATCGTGATCCGCCCGGGCCGATCAGGCCGCGGAGCCGAAGGCGCAGCAGCCCCAGCCAACACATCGAGGCTCACCACACCCCCGTCTACTCCCGCAGCGCCGGGCAGACCGGCTGTGCTCGTCGGGTCGGGCGGTCGGGCGGCTGTGCTTGTCGGGTCGGGGGTGGATCGGGCGCTGGGGCGCGCAGCTGAGTCGGATGGGTCGGGGGTGGAGAGGATGGCTGGGGTGGTGGGTGGGGGTGTGAATTCGGGGTCGTGGATGAGGAGGTCTGGGGTGTGGTGGTCGAGGACCGACTTGATTTGTGAGGGTGCGAACTCGGTGTTGACGAAGAGGACGTCGGCGCCGAGTCGAGAGGCGGCGAGGGTTGCTTCGAGGAAGCCGCGGTGGTTGCGGCAGAGGATCGCTACCTTGCTGCCGGCAACTATTCCGTAGTGCTCGTGGAGGCCCGCAGCGATGCGCTCGCAGCGTCGATCGAGCTCCTGGTAGGTGATTTGAGTTCCGTCCGCGGGGGAGATGATGGCTGGGCGGTCGGGATAGCGGATGGCCGCGATCGCGCCGAGTGCTGCCATCGACTGACCCCACGTCCGCAGCGCCCGCTCGATCCCGATCAGGTGCCCCGGCCGCGCCGACCGCCACACACCCGACTTCAGCAACGAGACCGACGCCCCGCCAACCTCCACCGCCCCCTGCATCAGCCACTGCGGCGGCCGCATCGGCCCAACCGGCCGCGGCCCCCTCATCGGCTCGGCCCTCTCATCGCACGGGTCCCCTCATCGGCTCGGCCCTCTCATCGCACGGGTCCGCTCATCGTTTCGGCCCGCGCGTCGCGTCGGCCCCGTTCGCGTCGGGCCGCTCATCGCAGGGGTCCGCTCATCGTTTCGGCCTGGTTGTGGTCCAGCGGTAGTACTGCTCCAGCAGGCGATCGGTAGGGACCCGCAACAAGTTGCCGAGGGCATCGGCTGGGCGGACCATCGGGGGAGTGAGGTTGTTCGGCCGCTCGGCGACCGCCGTACACACCTGCTCGGCGGCTTGCTCCGGCGTGAGGCCGGGCAGATTGTTCAGCTCAGCCGTCGGCTGACTCATCCGCGTATGCACCAAACCCATGTAAACAGTCGAGGTCGTCACCCCATCACCGCGGATCTCCTGCGCCACACATCGCAGCCACACATCGAACGCACTCTTCGACGCCAGGTACGCCGACCACCTGGCCATCGGCGGCGTCCGCACCCCGGCCGTCGACACATTCACGATGTGCCCAGCGCGCCGTTCCCGCATCGACGGCAGCAGCTCCACCACCAGCTTGGCCGGCCCGAGATAGTTGACCGCATTAGTCCGCTCGATGTCATGGAACCGCTGGTACGAATCCGCGATCGACCGGCGGATCGACTTGCCGGCGTTGCTCACCAGTACGTCGACCCGCCCATGCTCGGCCAGCACAGTCCGCACCAGGTCCGCCACCGCCGCCGGATCAGCCAGATTCACCGGATACACGAACGCCGAACCACCCGCGGCCCGGATCTCCCCAGCCACGACCTCCAACTGATCCGCAGTCCGCGCCACCAGCAGCACAGTCGCCCCAGCCCGAGCCAGCCGTCGCGCCGTCGCCTCGCCGATCCCGTACGACGAACCCGTCACCAGGATCACCTGACCCCGAACGGCCGCCGCCAACCGCTCATCCGAGATCCGCGCGCGCCCGTTCGTCAACGCAACAAGCAACGGCCACGCGATCCGACGCCGCCCAGTCACCATGAGCCAGTCACCATGAACCAGAGCACCATGAGCCAGTCACCATGCGCCAGACATTACCCGCAAGTAGCCATCCGTGGGGAGCCCTCAGCCGATGCGCTCCAACCACTCACGGATCAGCGACGCGAACAGCGCAGGCTGCTCGATCTGCAGGTTGTGCCCAGCCACATCGAGCACGGCGAACGTAGCCCGCGGGAACTGCGGCAGCAGAACCCACGTGTCCTCATACCCCACGACCGCGTCCTGCCGCCCGCACATGATCAGCGTCGGTCCCTCGTAGGCCGGCCCGCCGTCCGGATCGACCGACAACACCCGTTTCTTCAGGATCCGCTCCAGTGCGGCCGTGTCGGCCAACGCCAGACCCGGCGCCACATCCCGCCGGTACGCCTCCAGCGCGGCCGCTGTCTGAACGACAGCGAGGTCGGTGAAGTCCTCACCCTCGGCCAGCGACTCGAGCACGCCGGGCTCGGTCCGTAGCACCACGTGCTCGGGCACGTGCCGATCCTCGTTGATCACGATCGTGCCGATCGGGCAGATGAGGTTGAGGCCGAGCACCTGCGCCGGTCTCTCCCGGACCAGGGCGCGCGCGAGGTAGCCGCCGTACGACTCGCCGATCAGCAGGAACGGCTCGCTCCCGATCTGCTCGTCGATGAACTCGTCGAGAGCCGCAAGGATCCCGTCCGAGCTGTCGATGTCCCCGGCCGGGCTCTGACCCATGCCCGGCAGGTCCGGGTAGATCCGGCGGTATCCGGGCAGCTCGGCGAAAACCGGCTCCAGGCAACCGGTCATCAAGCGGTGGTCGGGCGTCCAGCCGTGGACCGCAAGCACCGGCACGCCTTCGCCGTACGACACGTGGTTCAGACTCATCGTGATAGCCCTTTCGCCGACCCAACCACCTGGGACCAGATCTTCAGGGCACAAGTTGTAGCAACGCCCGCCGACAGTTTCCGAACCGGCCGTTTTAGAGTCAATCCATGTCGAGTCGTACACCCAAAGGTCCCGCACCCGAAGCCACCGTCCTCAGCGCCCGGCTGGAGCGCGCCCGCGCAGCCGCCGCGGGCACCGGTCTGGTGATCGCGCCGGGCTCCGACCTGCGCTATCTGATCGGGTACGCCGGTGGCTCGTTGGAGCGACTGACCGCACTGGTCATCCCCGCCGACGGGCCGGTAGCTCTCGTCGTACCGAAGCTGGAGGCACCCGGGTTCGCCGGTGCACCGCTCGACGAGCTGGGCGTCGACGTCGTCACCTGGGTCGACGGCGACGATCCGTACGGCGTCGCCGCGGACCGACTGCGTGGCGCAGACCGAGTCGCGGTCAGTGACTTCACACCCGCACTGCATGTCCTCGCCTTCCGGGATGCGTTGCCGAAGGCCGAGCAGGTGCTGGCCGGGCCGATCGTGCGGGAGTTGCGGATGCGGAAGGACGCGGCTGAGGTCGACGCGCTGCGGAAGGCGGGTGCCGCGATCGACCGGGTGCACGCTCGCGTCGGCGAATGGTTGCGCGCGGGCCGGACCGAGGCGGAGGTTGGCGCCGACATCGCGGCCGCGATCGTCGAGGAAGGGCACACGACACCCGACTTCGTCATCGTCGGCAGCGGGCCGAACGGCGCGAGCCCGCACCACGGCGTGTCCGACCGCGTGATCGAGGCGGGCGATGTGGTCGTCGTGGACATCGGCGGACCCGTTGCCGAGGGCTACTTCTCCGATTCCACCCGCACGTACGCGGTCGGCGAACCGCGGGACGCCGACGTTGCCGCGACGCACGCCGTGCTGCAGGAAGCGCAGCAGGCCGCGGTCGATGCAGTGCGCCCAGGAGTGTCCGCGGAATCGATCGACGCCGCAGCGCGCGACGTGATCACGGCCGCAGGCTTCGGTGATCTGTTCATCCACAGAACCGGACACGGCATCGGCCTCGACGTGCACGAGGATCCCTACATCGTCCGTGGGAACGACCTCGTCCTCGAGCCCGGGATTGCCTTCAGCATCGAGCCCGGCATCTACCAACCCGGCCGCTGGGGCGCGCGCATCGAAGACATCGTGGTGGTGACCGCCGACGGTGTCGAGTCGATGAACAAGCGGCCACACACGCTGGGCTAGCTCAGCCGGCGCGGAAGGTTTTGCGGTAGGCGATGGGGGAGACGCCGAGCTCGGAGCGGAGGTGGTGGCGCAGGGAGGCCGCCGTACCGAGGCCGGCTTCCTCGGCGACGCGGTCGACGGACAGGACAGTCGTCTCCAACAGGTGGCGCGCGTGCCGGACGCGCTGCTGCAACAGCCAGGTGCCTGGGGACTGCCCGGTCTCGGCCTTGAAGCGGCGGCTGAACGTGCGGACGCTCATCCGTGCCTGTGCCGCCATCGCGGGCAGGCTGAGCTCGTCACCCAGTCGCTGCAACGCCCATGCGCGAGTAGGTGCAGTGCCTTCGCTGCCCTCTTCGGGTACGACGCGCTCGATGAACTGTGACTGCCCGCCGTCCCGCCACGGCGGTACGACGCAGTGTCGCGCGGCCCGGTTCGCGACCTCGCTGCCGAAGTCGCGGCGGACCAGATGCAGGCACAGGTCAACGCCGGCGGCCAGCCCGGCGGACGTCAGGATGTCCCCGTCGTCGATGAAGAGCCGATCCTCGTCGAGCTTGACCTGTGGATAGACACTGCGAAACAAGTCGGCCCGGATCCAGTGCGTGGTCGCGGGCCGGTCATCGAGCAGTCCGGCTGCGCCCAGTACGAACGCTCCCGTGCAGATCGACGCGATCCGCGTGCCAGGGCGGATGGTCGCGAGTGCTGCGGCCAGGTCGTCGGGCAGCGTCCCTTCGTAGCGCGGCTGCGCGATGTAGGTGCCCGGGATGATCACGGTGTCCGCCTCGGCCAGCGCCTCGGGACCGTAGTCCGGGATCAGCTGGAAGCCGGCGCTGACCCGGACCGGATCGGTGCTGAGTCCACAGATACGAACGTCGTACAGGTTGGTGCCGTCGGCCGTCGTCGCCGCACCGAACACGGTCGGCGGGATGGTCAGGTCGAAGCCGACCACCGGTTCGAGGGCCAGGACGGCGATCACGTGCGGAGCGCTCATGGCCATATCTTGACACATCATGGCATTCTGGCCACTGGTTCGATGACGGTCGAACCGTCAGGCTTGAGCGTGTGACGCAGATTCTCGAGACGAAGAAGCCTGCCCGGGTGCACCTGGCCTGGGCGGTCGCCGTGGTGGGGTTCGTGACGCTGATCGGTGCGGCCGGTTTCCGGTCGGTGCCCGGCGTGCTGCTGGATCCGCTGCACGAGGAGTTCGGGTGGTCGCATGCCACGATCTCGTCGGCGGTGTCGATCAACCTGCTGCTCTACGGCCTGATCTCGCCGTTCGCTGCCGCCCTGATGGACCGGCTCGGTCTGCGCCGGGTGGTCAGCGGAGCGCTCGTTCTGATCGCACTCGGCAGCGGACTGACGGTCTTCATGACCGCGTCCTGGCAACTGCTGCTCTGCTGGGGACTGCTGGTCGGTATCGGCACCGGGTCGATGTCCATGACGTTCGTCGCGACGATCACCGGTCGGTGGTTCGTCCACCGCCGTGGACTGGTCACCGGAATCCTGACGGCGGCCGGCGCGACCGGTCAGCTCATCTTCCTGCCGCTGATCGCGAGCCTGGCCGGCAACTACGGCTGGCGCGTCCCCGCGCTGGTCGCGTCCGGCGCGGCGCTGGCCGTCGTACCCCTGGTGCTGTTCTTCCTGCGGGACTACCCGAGCGATGTCGGACTCCGCGCGTACGGCGCTCCCGAGGGCAGCACGGCCGGACAGCGGGTGCAGACGACCGGGAGCAGTGCGATGCGGGCTCTGAACGCACTGCGGACCGCGATGAAGCGTCCGGCGTTCTGGCTGCTGGCCGGTGGGTTCGCAATCTGCGGTGCGTCGACGAACGGGCTGATCGGCACGCACTTCGTCACGGCTGCGCACGATCACGGCATGCCGGCGACCACTGCGGCGTCGTTGCTGGCGTTGGTGGGTGTGTTCGATGTCGGCGGCACGATCGTGTCCGGGTGGCTGACGGACCGGTGGGATCCGCGGTACCTGCTGATCGCCTACTACTCGCTGCGTGGGCTGTCGCTGCTTGTGCTGCCATCGCTGCTCGGTCCGACGGCTCAACCGAGTGTCTGGGTGTTCATCATCTTCTACGGGCTGGACTGGGTCGCGACCGTGCCGCCGACCGTGGCGCTGTGCCGGGAGTGGTTCGGGGTGGACGGTCCGATCGTGTTCGGCTGGGTGTTCGCGTCACACCAGATCGGTGCGGCGCTGGCTGCCACGGGCGCCGGTTGGATCCGGGACGCACAAGGCAGCTACAACCTGGCCTGGTACCTGGCCGGCGGCCTGTGCGCGGCGGCGGCTCTGATGTCCGCAAGCATCGGGCGCCGGTTGGTCACACCGCCCGAGACCGCCGCCGCCTGACCGCCTGACCGCGTCAGCTAGCCTCGATCTAGGTTGAGGTTGGAGGATGGGCGATGGAGATCGAGCCGGGTGAGCTGACCGTCGGGCAGTTGGCGCAGCGCAGTGGGGTTGCGATCTCGGCTCTGCATTTCTACGAACGGCAGAGCCTGATCGTGAGTCGCCGTACGTCGGGCAACCAGCGCAGGTACAAGCGGGACACGCTGCGCCGGGTCGCGTTGATCCGGATCGCGCAGCGGGTCGGCATCCCGCTCGCCGAGGTCGCCGCGATCCTCGCGCTGCTGCCGGACAACCGGACGCCGACACGCTCGGACTGGGAACGGATCTCCGAGTGCTGGCAGGCCGAGCTCGACAAGCGCATCTTCTACCTCGAGCAACTCCGCGACGACTTCAAGGACTGCGTCGGCTGCGGCTGTCTCTCCCTCGACCGCTGCGCCCTCGCCAATCCGTACGACGCCTTGGCCGCCAAAGGCCCCGGTCCCCAGCGTCTCGTCACCCCGGACGGCGAACCCTGCCATCCCGGTCAATGCGCTTGAGCCTGGGTTATCCACAGGTTGGTGGTTCGGCGGAGCGAACTGTAGGTGCGGGCGTCTAGGGTTTCGGCATGGCTGACTCCAGTGGGACGCTCGCTTTGACTGAGGCACGTGCGGAGATCGCGGGTGGCGTGATCCGGGCGATCGCGGGCGACGGCGCGCGGCTGCGGGCCGACCAGGAGACGGCCGTGGCGGCGTTGTGCGAGCCGGCCGCGCGGGTCCTCGTCGTGCAGGCGACTGGTTGGGGCAAGTCAGCGGTGTATTGGGCGGCGACCGCGATCAGACGAGCCGAAGGCGCTGGGCCGACCTTGGTCGTGTCACCGCTGCTGTCGTTGATGCGTGACCAGGTCGTGGCCGCGAGCCGGGCCGGGCTGCGAGCGGCCACGTTGAACTCGAACAACATCGACTCGTGGTCGAGCATCGAGCAGGATCTGCGGTCGGGTGCGATCGACGTACTGCTCGTCTCACCGGAGCGCTTGGCGAACCCGGGCTTCGGGAGGAGGGTCCTCGACGGACTGGCCGGGCAGGTCGGGCTGCTGGTGATCGACGAGGCACATGCGGTGTCCGACTGGGGTCACGATTTCCGCCCGGATTATCGGCGAGTCTCCGACGTACTGCAGCAGCTCAACCCGAAGACGCCGGTCCTCGCGACCACGGCGACGGCGAACGCGCGAGTGACCGAGGACGTCGCGCATCAGCTGGGCGAGTCCACGCTCGTACTGCGGGGGCCGTTGGCGCGATCGAGTCTGCAATTGGCGGTCGTGGACAAGTTGTCGCCGCTCGACCGGTTCGCGTGGGTGGTCGACTATCTGCCGAAGCTGCCGGGGTCGGGGATCGTCTACACGTTGACTGTTGCGGACGCGCAGCGGTTGGCGGGGTTGATTCAGGAGGTGCACGGGCGCGACGTACCCGTGGCGGCGTACACCGGTGGGCTGGAGGCCGGGGAGCGAGAGCAGCTCGAGGACGCATTGCGGGACAACCGCCTCAAGGCGCTGATTGCCACGTCGGCGTTGGGGATGGGGTACGACAAGCCCGACCTGGGGTTCGTGGTGCATGTGGGCTCACCGCCGTCACCGGTGTCGTACTACCAACAGGTCGGGCGTGCGGGTCGCGGGATCGATCATGCCGTCGTGGCATTGCTGCCGTCGGACGCGGACTCAGGCGTGTGGGACTACTTCGCGACGGCGACGATTCCGGTGCCGGAGAACGTTCAGCGGTTGCTGCGCGGTCTGGACGGCTACGGGCCGGACCAGCCGGCTAGTGTCCCGTCGCTCGAGGCCGAGACCGGGCTTCGTCGTACGCGCGTTGAGCTGATGTTGAAGCAGCTGGCGGTGGACGGGGTCGTCGACCGGGTCGAGCGTGGTTGGGTGCGGACCGGGACGGAGTGGACCTTCGACGCGGCGCATTACGACGGGATCGTCGGCGTACGACGGCGCGAGGCGGACATCATGCGCGCGTACACGCGCGGCGACCGTTGCCTGATGCAACTGTTGCAGGAGTCGCTGGACGATCCGTCCGCCGAGCCGTGTGGCCGCTGCTCGGTGTGCCTGGGGGCGCTGCCGGATCCGCTGGGGGAGCGGCCGGATGCGGACACCGTCGCCACGATCACGCGGTTGCTCCGCGGCGAGGTGCACGTGCTCGAGACACGGAAGATGTGGCCGGGCGGGGCGTTCGGTGCCCGCGGCAAGATTCCCGCCGAGCTGTCCGCCGAGCCCGGCCGCATCATCGTGTACGCCGACGCCCCCGAGTGGCGCGAGGTCCTGACCTCGGCCTTCTCGGACGCGCCGACGGCTGATGCGGTTGAGGTCCTGAAGGCCGGTGCCGTTGCGGCCCTGTCGCGGTGGCGTGGTTCGTGGTCGGCTCGTCCGGAGGTTGTCGTTGCGCTACCGGCCGCCGGCCGCCGGGAGT
Organism: Kribbella sp. NPDC055071; assembly: GCF_053608045.1. Classification (NCBI taxonomy): domain Bacteria; kingdom Bacillati; phylum Actinomycetota; class Actinomycetes; order Propionibacteriales; family Kribbellaceae; genus Kribbella; species Kribbella sp. NPDC055071. The sequence goes on along the minus strand of NZ_JBSGUS010000021.1, from coordinate 67,607 downwards.
TGACGGTGGCGATCGCCGATCACCTTGCCACCGTGGGGCGGCTGGACCGTGCGGAGCTGACGGTCGATCGCAGTGGCTTCACCGATGACCTCTCCTCGGCCGAGGAAGCCAGGGTCTGGCGGGACGGCCTGTCGATCGACGAGTCAACCGCTCAGGCGATCACCGCTCGCACGGTTCTGCTGCTGGTCGACGCCAGCTCATCGCAGTGGCCGGTGACGGTCGCAGCCGCCAAATTCCGCGAGGCAGGAGCCGCCGCCGTCCTCCCACTCCTCATCCACAAACGTCCTTAGGCGGACACCTGGACAGACCGGCTGCACGAGACCGGTCAGGCGGAGAGCGCGGGGGTGGACTCCACGAAGGACTTGAGGTCGGAGATGAGGCTGACCCAGCCCTGGCTCACCATCTCCAGGATGGCGCTGCCCGGCTCGAAGCCGGTGTGGATGACCGTCAGCTTGACCTGACCGTTGACAGGCTCGAGCTCGAAGGTGGCCGTGGACAGCGGTTCACGACTGGCCCGCTGATACAGGTCGTCGGAGAGCTCGACCGCCTTCGCGAACTCCGGCGTGATGTGGTGCCACGTGTACGACAACCGGGTGTACGGGTTGTTCTCGACGACGACCTGTCCCGGCCCGGCCATCGTCACGTCGCCCATCTTCCAGACCACCTCTGAGCCGACGTTCCAGTCGGTCTCGTGGTGCAGGCCCCAGTACTGCTCGGTGAACTTCGGATCGGTCAATGCCGCCCACAGCCGCTCCGGCGTGGTCTTGATGTAGGTCGTGTAGACGAACTCGTTGTCGCTCATGGTTTCGGCCTCCAAAGCCGTCTTGAGATCGGCGAACAGCTGGACCCGCCTCCGGTCGTACTGGTTGATCCAGCGGTCCGCGATGGCGTTGATGGGCTCGGCGTTGAGGTGATGCAGCTTCTCCCGGCCGCGCCACACGGTGGTGACGAGATTCGCGGCCTCCAGCACGGTGAGGTGTTTGCTCACCGACTGCCGGGCCATCTCCAGACCGGCCGTCTCCAGACCGGCACAGAGCTCCCGCAGCGTCTGCCCGTTGCGCGCATTCAGCAGGTCGAGCAGTAGCCGCCGGCTCGGGTCGGCCAGGGCGCGGAACACCTCGTCGTCCATCCCCGCTCCGATCGATTCATGCAGCTGTTTGGCTGCATATGAACAATAGGCAGCCGTACGGCTGCATGTCAACCGCAACCCGATTGACGCCCCGGTGAAGATAGGCGGGTGGAGATCTCGAACCTCGGCTTCCGGACCGACTTGTTGCTGCTGCGGCTGAGCGGCAGCGTGCTCCACGACGCGGGGGAGTACGTCGTCGTGCGAACGCCCGAGAACCCCGGCTTCTGGTGGGGCAACTTCCTCTTGTTCCGTACGCCGTTCGCCCCCGGCGACGCCACGGCCCGGATCGACACGTTCCGCCAGGAGTTTCCGGCCGCGGAACATGTTGCCCTGGGCATCGACACCGTGGACGGCGCGATCGGTGCCGAGGGCGAGGTGGTCGCGGCCGGGCTCAGGATCGAGCCGAACGTGGTGATGACCGCGACCGAGGTCGTCCCACCGCGCCGACCGAACGGCGAGTCGACGTACCGGGTCCTCGCTGGTGACGACGACTGGGAGCAGTTGCTGCAGCTGGGTCTACGGACCGCGACGATGCAGGTCGACGACGAGTACGTGCTCTTCACCCGGCGGAAGCTGGTCGCGAAGCGGAAGCTGGTCGAGGCCGGGCACGGGCAATGGTTCGGCGCGTTCGACGGCGATCGGCTGCAGAGTTCGCTCGGGCTGATCTTCGACGGCGAGGGTGTTGCCCGGTTCCAGGATGTCCAGACGTCGGTGGAAGACCGTGGTCGCGGGCTGGCGAGCACGCTGGTCCATCGGGCCTCGACGTACGGACTCACCGAGGGTGGCGCGAAGACGCTGGTCATGGTCGCGGATCCGGAGTATCTCGCGATCCGGATCTACCGCGCGCTCGGATTCACCGACACCGAGACGCAGCTGGGGTTCGCGATCCCGCCCCGTGACAGGCTGGACGCATGACTGGACGTGGGGTTGCGCTGATCACTGGTGGAGGTCGCGGGATCGGTGCCGCAACGGCGCTGGCGCTCGCGGCCGACGGCTGGGACGTCGGCGTCAACTACCGGGCTCGTGCGGATGAGGCCGCCCGGGTTGTGAACGCCTGTGCGGAGCTCGGTCGGCGGGCGATCGCCGTACCGGCCGACGTGGTTGAAGCCGATCAGATCGAGCGGCTCTTCGACACCGTCACCGCTGAGCTCGGGCCCATCGGTGCCGTGATCAACAACGCCGGCATCGTGTCCCCGGCAGGCCGTGTCGCCGAGTACGACGCCGCCCGGCTTGACCGTGTCTTCCGTATCAACGCGATCAGTGCGTTCCTGGTCGCGGGTGCGGCAGTACGACGGATGTCCACGGCGTACGGCGGTTCCGGTGGAGTGATCGTCAACCTGTCATCACGGGCGGCCGTGCTGGGTGCGGCCGGTGAGTACGTCGACTATGCGGCCACCAAGGCGGCTGTCGATGCGCTCACGATCGGCCTGGCCGGCGAGGTCGCCAAGGAAGGTGTCCGCGTACTCGGCGTCCGCCCCGGCCTGATCGAAACCGACATCCATGCGCCCGGCCGGCTCGACCGCATGGGTACGACGCCGCCGCTCGGACGGCCTGGTGCGGCGGCGGAAGTCGCCGAGGTGATCGCGTTCCTGGCCTCGGACCGCTCGTCGTACATGACTGGAACGACCGTCGATGTCTCCGGTGGGCGATAGTCTCAGGCCCCATGGGATTGCGGCCGGTTGACCTCGCGCGGCAGGCGGGGGTTTCGACGCAGTTGGTGCGGAACTACGAGGCGGCCGGGATCCTGCCGCCGGCGCCGCGGTCCGCCACGGGGTACCGGCAGTATGGGCCCGAGCATCTGTCGGCGTTGCTGACGTACCGGGCGTTGGCGCCTGGGTTCTGGCCGGAGCCGGCGACCGAGATCATGCGGGCCGTGCATCGCGGCGACGAGGCCCAGGCCTACCGGCTGGTGGACGCCGCGCACGCGGCGCTGCATGAGCAGCGGTTGGCGACTGATGCCGCGAGCGAGGCGCTCGCCGCGATGGCTGCCGAATATGTCGACGAGCCGCCGCTGAGTGGGCCTTCGCTGCTCGTGGGGGAGTTGGCGCATCGGTTGGGTGTGCGTACGTCGGCGTTGCGGGTCTGGGAGGCGGCCGGATTGTTGGCGCCGATGCGGGAGCCCGGGACGAAATACCGGCGGTACGGGCCGGAGCAGGTGCGGGATGCGCGGATCATCCACATGCTGCGGCAAGGCCGGTATTCCTTCGAGCAGATCATGCCGGTGGTGGACGGATTGCGTCGCACCGGCAGCACGGAGGCGTTGCGGAACGCGATCGCCGAACGGCGTGCGGCCCACGACCGCCAAACCAGGGCGATGCTCCACGGGGCCTCGCGGCTCTACCAACTGATCGAAGACAGGGCTGATGAGCTAGTGCGGCACGGCTAGCTGGGTTGGTTGGGAGCGGCCGCGCACAGTGATCTCGGCTCCGGGCCGCCAGTGCTCGGCCTCCGTCGGCGCCGCGTCCGCGACGGCAGTCATCGAGGCGATCAATCGCCCGGGCGCCGACTTGGCGAGGTCGCTGAGTCGCGCGGCCTCGTTGACCGGATCACCGATCACCGTGTATTCGAGCCGCCGTACGTCGCCGACCGTGCCGGCCACCACGATCCCGGCCGTCACCCCGATGCCGGCCGTTGCCTCCGGCAACTCTTCGGTCAGCCGCCGGGCCAGCTCGCGTCCCGCCGACAGAGCGCTCCCCGCGGCATCCGGAAGCTCGGCCGGCGCGCCGAAGATCGCCAGCGCCGCATCACCGGCGAACTTGTTGACGAACCCGCCCTCGCGGTCCACCTCGTCGACCACGATCGCGAAGAACCGGTTGAGCAACTGCACGACCTCGGTCGGCGGCCGGTTGGCAGCCAGCTCGGTCGAGCCGACCAGGTCGACGAAGAGCACCGCGACGAACCGCTCCTCGCCGCCGAGCCGATCACTGGACAGTGCCTCCTGAACGACGCCAGGCCCGACGTATCGCCCGAACACGTCCCGGATCCGCTCGCGCTCACGGAGACCGTCGGCCATCCGGTTGAAGCCCGCCTGCAGTGAGCCGAGCTCGGTACCGTCGAAGACCGGAATGCTTACGTCCAGCTTCCCCTCGCCGATCAGGTTCAACGCGGTCCGCACCGAGCGGACCGGTGCCACCACGGAACGGGCCGACAGCAAGGTCAGCAGCCAACCGTTGCCCAGCGCCACGATGCCCACGGCAAGCATCACGACCGAGAGCCGCGTGGACGAGACATCGCCCTCGACGAGCGCGAGGAATCCGGTCAGCATCAGCCCGGCCACCGGTACCCCGGAACCGACCGCCCAGAAGAAGACCATCCGCGCCTCGAGACCGGCGGCGAGCATTCGGCGGGGCGGGGGCGAGTCGACCAGCGCTCTGGCCGCGACCGGCCGGAGCGCGAACTCGGTCAACAGGTAGGAGACCGCACAGGTGACGATCATGCCGTCGAAGACCGTGACCGCGACCCGCAGCGCGTTCTCGGGTTGAAGGACGATCGCCATCGTGGTGAAGATCAGCACACCGATCAGCCAGAGCAGCACCTCGATCGCCGTCAGCCGCAGCGGCAGCTGAAGGGTGGCGATCTGATCCTTGCGGGTGGCCGGCTGCTCCAGGTCCACCCACTTCGTCACCCGCCGCGTGAGCCGCGTGCTCCACACGCAGCCGACCGTCACCGCGACCAGGAAATACAGCGGTACGACGATGCCCTCGGCGAGCTGGAGCTGGTCGAGCAGCGGCGGACCCGGCAGCACGAACGACGCGAGGATGAACACGACCGCGGCGCCGATCAGGTTGGTCCCGATCGAGAACGTCGTCATCAGCACCTGCAGCCGTACGCGCAGCCGCCGGGCGCTCTGGTCGGCCGGGCCGAGCAGCCAGGAACCGAACGGCCGCCTTTTCAGCACCAGCTCGGGACTTCCGTGCGTGAGCATAGTGACAGTCTGCTATTCGAGCTGCATAAAGTGGCAATTCCGTCAGGATCAAACCGGGGTTTTGGCACCATGGTGCGGCTGGCTCAGAATGGCCGCCTCATCGGGCGTAGGCGTGGGTACTGTTCCCCGGACAACTGACTCGGGGAGTTATCCGTGACGCACGATCGCCACTCCTACGCCGAACCAGCATTGGTCCGGACCACCCATCTCGAGCTCGATCTCGCGCTGGATTTCAGCGCGAAGGTGCTCGCTGGTACGGCCACGCACACGCTCGCCTGGTCGGGTTCCGGGGACCGGTTCGTCCTCGACACGCGCGACCTCACGGTGCTCGCGGTCGAAGGCGCGTCGTCGGGCGACTGGGAGCCCCTGGAGTACAGCCTCGCCCTGCCGGACCAGGAGCTCGGCTCGGCACTGACCATCCGGACGGCTCACCACGAGCGGGTGCGGATCAGCTACCGGACCGCTCCGACGGCGACCGGTCTGCAGTGGCTGGAGCCGTCGATGACGGCCGGTGGCGTGCTGCCGTTCATGTTCAGTCAGTCGCAGGCAATCCACGCGCGCAGCTGGGTCCCCGTGCAGGACACTCCGAGCGTCCGCTTCAGTTATGCGGCGCACGTGACCGCACCGCCGGAGCTGATGGTCCTCATGAGTGCCGACAACGGGACGACGTCGCGGCGCACGGGTTCGTACGACGTGGTGATGCCCGAGCCGATTCCGTCGTACCTGCTGGCGATCGCTGCCGGTGACCTGGTGTTCGAGCCGATCGGCGAGCGGTCCGGGGTGTGGGCCGAGCCGGAGATGGCGCGGCGGGCAGCGACCGAGTTCGCCGACACCGAGGAGATGATGCGGGTCACCGAGGAGCTCTTCGGTCCGTACCGATGGGGTCGCTACGACCTCCTCGTGCTGCCGCCGTCGTTCCCGTACGGCGGGATGGAGAACCCGCGGATGACGTTCGCGACGCCGACCGTGGTGATCGGGGACAAGTCGCTGGTCAGCGTCGTCGCGCACGAGCTGGCGCACAGCTGGTCCGGAAACCTGGTCACCCAGGACAGCTGGGACGACATCTGGCTGAACGAGGGCTTCACGTCGTACGTCGAGAACCGGATCGTCGAGGCGGTGTACGGCGCCGAGTTCGCGGTCATGGAGACGGCGATCAAGCAGCACGCGACGGTCGTGAAGCTGGACCCGCTGACGCCGGCCGAGCTGGCGGTCGAGCTGCCGGGGCTCAACCATGGCTCCGAGTACCACGGACAGACCGCGACCGGGCCGTTGAAGGGGTCGTGGTTCCTGTCGTGGCTGGAGGAGCGGTTCTCGCGGGAGGTGTTCGATCCGTTCCTGCGTGGGTATTTCGACCGGTTCGCGTTCCGCAGCATCAACACCGACGACTTCGTGGCACACCTGCGGGAGCACCTGCTCGAGCCGCACCCTGGGGTCGTGACCGCGGCGGAGCTGTCGGCGTGGCTGCATGAGCCGGGCATCCCGCCGTTCGCGCGGCGTGCGGTGTCGGAGCGCTTCCAGGCGGTGGACGAGGCTCGGACGCGGTGGCTGACGACCGGGGAGCTCCCGGGTGGCGCGGCGCAGTGGACGACGCAGGAGTGGCTGCGATTCCTCGATGCAGCTCCCGACGTACTGAGTCCGTTGCTGTTGCAGCAGCTCGATCGCGCGTTCGGTCTGACTGGCACGGCGAACGGTGAGATCGCGCGGCGCTGGTACCAGATCGTTGCCGCGAGCAGCTACGAGGCGGCGTACGCCGAACTGGCCGAATTCCTCACCAAGGTAGGCCGGATGAAGCTGGTCCTCCCGGTCTACCGGGCGCTGGCCGGCACGGACCGCGCCTTCGCCGCCGAGGTCTTTGCCAAGGCCCGCCCTGGCTACCACCCGATCACCACAGCCGCAGTCCAGAAGATCCTGGGTCAGTAGGGTCAGAGCGTCAACGCGCGCCGATGGATGGTTGCGGTGGGCTCATAGCCGAGGTGCGCGTTGAGCCGGCGCATGGCGGTGTTGGTGTCGACTGTGTCGGTGCAGACGGCGGCGAGGTCGGGAAAGCGCAGGCGGGTCTGACGGATCTGCTCGACCTTCATCCACCGGGCCAGGCCACGACCGCGGTGTTCGCGGAGTACGGCGGTGCCGTAGTGCTGGCCCTCGCCCGTGCCATCACCCGGTACGACGAGCTCGGTGAAGCCGACGATTGAGCCCGTGGATTCGTCGACGGCTGCGACAGTCATCAGCTGCTCACCACGCTGCTCGATGACCTGGGCGGCGTGCCGGGTCCGCTCGACGTCCCACAGGTCCTCGCCGTACGAGATGTCCCCGGTCGGTGCGTCGTTCATACCGGTCCGCGCGTCGGTGAACGTCTGCAGCAACGGGTCGGGTACGACGCCACGCCACGAGACCAGGTGATAGCCCCGGACGTCGTCGGCCTTGGGGTCCGCGTCAGCCAGGCGGAGCCGCGCGTACACCAGGGTCAGGCCGATCGCGAAGCCGTTGTGTTGGAGGAAGAGGTCGGCGGGGGAGCCGGCGGTCGCGTCCGCGAGCAGAGTGCGGACGTTGTGCTCGCGGGCGGCGCCGGCGGCCGCGTCGAGCAACCGTGAACCGATGTGCCGACGACGTTCGGCCGGGTGCACGTTGAGCTGGAGCTCGGCCAGATGCGACATCGACTCGCGGCTGTTGAGACGCAGGAACGCGGACCCGACCGGGTTGCCGTCGGCGTCCGAGGCGAGCCAGGCGATCCGGCGACTGAACGGCCGGTAGTCGGGATCCGTCAAAGGCGTCAGTCTGATATTCAAGCCGCCAACATAAACCGAGCGCGTGTCATATCCGCTACCGTGGCGCGGAAGCCAACGGGGAGAGGGAGTTCGGGGTGGTGGAGTTGAGTGAGGTTGCGGTGCGGACGATCGGCGCCGACCATGTGGCTCTGCGCGAGCAGGTGCTCACGGAGCTGCGCCGGCGGATCGTCGACGGCGACTACGCCCAGGGCGAGCGGCTGACCGAGACCCGGCTCGCGGACGACTTCGGAGTGTCCCGCAACCCTGTGCGTGAGGCGCTGCGGGTGGTTGAGGCCGAGGGGTTCGTCCAGATCCTGCCTCGCCGCGGGGCTGTGGTGGTGACTCTCGACGAAACAGCCGTGCGTGACCTCTTCGCCGTACGCGCGCAGTTGGAGACGCTCGCCGGCGGACTGGCTGCAGAGCGGGCGACGCTGGAGGACGTGGCACGACTGCGCCGGTTGCTGGATGAGGCGAGCGCCGCGACGGACGCGGAGGATTTCGACCAGGTCGCAGAGTTGAACAGCACGTTCCACCGCGCGGTGATCGAGATCAGCGGCAACCGCTGGCTGCTGTCGATGTCCGCCGCGATGTACCACCACGTGCACTGGGTCTTCCGGGTCGGCGCCGCCCAGCGCGCACCGCATTCCTGGCAGGAACACATCCGCCTCGTCGACGCCATCGCGGCCGGCGACCCCGCGGCCGCGACGAGCGCGGCGCGGGATCACGTCGAAGCGGCCGCCAAGGCGGCGCTGGCTCAGCGGCCGACCGCGTAGCCCTGCATCCCGCGCGGGTTGGCCGCCGCGGCCAACACCCCGTCGGCCTCCTTCCGTACGGCGCACAACCGGCCGAGGCTCCACGCATCACCTTCGGTCACGACGTGCCCCCGTCGTACCAGCTCGTCGCGTACGGCGGCGCCGAGACGACTCTCGATCACCAGCCCGCCCGGCTCGGTGGCGCGCGGGTAGAACGACGATGCGAAGCCGGTCGTGTGCCAAGCCGGCGCGTCGATCGCCTCCTGCAGATCCATCCCGCCGCCCAGATGACGTAGCAGGAAGAGCAACTGCCACTGGTCCTGCTGATCGCCACCCGGCGACCCACACGCCATCACGGGCTGCCCGTCCCGCAGGACCAGCGTGGGCGTCAGCGTCGTCCGCGGGCGCTTGCCTGGCGCAAGCGAGGCCGGCAGGCCCTCCTCCAGCCAGAACATCTGCGCACGGCTGCCGAGGCAGAACCCGAGCTCCGGAATCGTCGGCGAGGACTGCAGCCAGCCGCCGCTCGGCGTCGCCGAGATGAGGTTGCCCCACCGATCGATCACGTCGACATGGCAGGTGTCTCCGCGCGTCTCCCCGGTCGGGGCCACGGTCGGTTCGCCGGTACTCGCGTCACCCTTGTTGCCTAGGGCAATCGACGGCAGGACCGGCTGACGGCCGTCGGGAGAGCCGGGCCGCTGCTCCAGCGACGCCTTCGACCCGACCAGCTTGGCCCGCTCCGCGGCGTAAGCGGGGGACAGGAGCGTGTCCAGGGGCACGTCGGTGCTGTCGCCGTACCAGGCCTCGCGATCCGCATACGACAGCTTCATCACCTCGACAGTCGTGTGCACGCCCTCGGCGCTGTCCAGGTCGAGGTCACCGAGCTCGGTGAGTACGGCAAGCGACTGCAGCAGCGCCGGTCCCTGGCCCCAGGGACCGGTCTTCGCGACCGTGTACCCGTTCCAGTCGACCGTGGCCGGGTCCTCCCACGTCGCCTCGAACGACGCCAGGTCCTGCCCGGTGATCAACCCACCGTGATCCGAACCGCTCGAGTCCCGATGCGGCAACCGCGAGAACTTGTCGACCGCCTCCGCAACGAACCCCTCCCGCCACGTCTTCCGGGCCTGCTCGATCTGCGCGACCCGATCCGCGCCCGCCGACTCGCCCTCGATCACGAGCTTCTCGAGGGTCGCGGCGTACGCCTCGTTGCGGAACCTGCCCGTCGGTGCCTGCCCGTCCTTCAACCACAACGCTGCTGATGTCGGCCAGTGCTCCTCGAACAACTGCTGCACAGTGCGAACCGTGTCGCCGACCCGTGGCACCAGGGGATGACCGTTGCGCGCGTAGTCGATCGCCAGCTCCAGTACGACGCGCAGCGGCAGCGTCCCGTGATCACGCAGCAGGAGCAGCCATGCGTCGACGGCACCCGGCACTGTGGCGGCCAGCGGTCCAGAACCGGGTACGAGCGTCAGCCCGAGCGACCTGTAGTGCTCGATGGTCGCACCGGCCGGAGCAACGCCCTGACCGCACAGCACCCTCGGAGTGGGGTCATCGGCCGTAGCGATGATGCCCGGCACCTCACCGCCCGGTCCGTTGAGATGTGGCTCCACCACGTGCAGCACGAACCCCGCGGCGGCGGCCGCGTCGAACGCGTTCCCGCCCAGCTCCAGGATCCGCATCGCCGACTGCGACGCCAGCCAATGCGTCGACGAGACCATCCCGAACGTCCCGCGCAGCGTGGGCCGGGTGGTGAAGGTCATGCGCTCACTCCTTCGTTGCGTACGTCTGGGCCGGTGCCGTCGTCGTTCACCAGATGGCAGGCCACCTGGTGTCCACCTTCGCCGATCACTCGCGACTCCGGTACGACTGTCCGGCATTTGTCCACGGCGACCGGGCATCGCGTGTGGAAGCGGCAGCCGGCCGGAGGGTCGATGGCCGACGGGAGGTCGTCACCGAGCAGAACCGGCTTCCGTGCGCGCTGCTCGGTCGGATCCGGTACGGGCGCAGCCGACAACAGGGCCTGGGTATATGGATGGGCCGGTACGCCGAAGATTCGCGCCCGCGGACCCTGCTCGACCAACTGGCCCAGGTACATCACCGCGACCTCGTCGGCGAGGTACTCGACCGCGGACAGGTCGTGGGTGATGAACAGGCAGGCGAACCCCAGGTCGCGTTGCAGGTCCGCGAGCAGGTTGAGCACTGCTGCCTGGACCGACACATCGAGCGCGCTCGTCGGCTCGTCTGCCACGAGTAGACGTGGCTCTGAAATCAGGGCGCGGGCAATGCTGACCCGTTGACGCTGCCCGCCGGACAACTCGTGCGGTGAGCGCTGTGCGACCTCGGGGCGTAGGCCAACCCGGCGGAGTGCCTCAGCCACCTTGGCCGGGATGTCCTTGCGGCGCATAAGCCGGAGTGGTTCGCCGACGATGTCTCCGACCGACAGCCGTGGGTCCAGCGACCCCGCCGGGTCCTGGAACACGATGGAGACGTCTCGCCGGTGCGGCCTGAGTTGACGGCGGTTGAGGTGAGTGATGTCGGCGTCCGCGAGTCTGATAGTGCCATCGCTCGGCTCGAGCAGTCTGACGATGCACCTGCCGACTGTGGACTTTCCGGAGCCGCTTTCGCCTACCAGCGCGACTACGGACCCTTGACGGATCCGCAGCGTCACGCCGTCGACCGCGCGGACCGGTCCGAAGTGCATGACCAGGTCTTCGACCTCTAGAGCCAGAGCGTCCATCAGACCTCCACTGGTTCTCGAACCGGGTTCCAGCACGCCACTCGGTGCGGACCAGGGGTCAGCTCGGGCTGGGACGTCGTACAGGTGTCGAGGGCTCTTGGGCAGCGGTCGGCGAACGTGCAGGCGTCGGGCTGTTCCGTGAGTACAGGCACCAGGCCGGGGATCTCGTTGAGGCGATGGGTCCCAGCGTGGCGGCCCGCCGCGGGCGATGCACCAAGGAGACCGGTGGTGTACGGGTGCTGTGGATGCGCGAACAGGTCGTGGACCTCGGCGGTCTCGACGACGCGTCCGGCGTACATGACGGCTACTCGATCGGCGAGGTCCGCGACGACGCCGAGGTCGTGGGTGATCAAGACGATGCTGGTGCCGAGTCGTTCGCGCAGTTCACGCAGTACGTCGAGGATCCCGGCCTGGATCGTGACGTCGAGGGCTGTGGTCGGCTCGTCGGCGATCAGCACCTTGGGATCGCACGCGACGGCCATCGCGATCATCACGCGCTGCCGCATCCCACCCGAGAGTTGGTGCGGGTAGTCGCTGAAGCGTCGTTCGGCCGAGGGGATGCCGACGAGCTTGAGCAGCTCGATCGAGCGGTCGCGGGCGGCGTGACGGCTGAGGCCGACGTGGGTGCGGAGGACTTCGCTGATCTGGTAGCCGACGGTGAAGACCGGGTTCAGCGAGGTCATCGGCTCCTGGAAGATGTACGCGATCTCGCGGCCGCGGATCGACCGGAGCGTGCGCTTGCCGGCGCCGATGAGCTCGACCCCGTCGAGCGTGACCGACCCGTCGACGGTCGCGGTCCGGGGGAGCAGACCGGCCAGGCTCATCGCCGTGACGCTCTTCCCGCACCCCGATTCGCCGACGATCGCGAGGACCTCACCGTCGGCCACCTCGAAACTGACCTGGTCGACGGCCGACAGGCGACCGCCCTCGGTCCGGAAGGTGACGGAAAGATCTTTGACCTGCAGAACCGGTGTCATCGGCGGCTCGCTTTCGGATCGAGCGCGTCCCGGAGGCTGTCGCCGACGATGTTGAACGCGAGCGTCAGCAACATGATCGCGACGCCCGGCATGACCGCCGCCCACGGCGCCCGCGCCGCGAACTGCTGGGCGTCGGACAGCATCGTGCCCAGGCTCGGCGCCGGCGGCTGGATGCCGAGCCCGAGGAACGACAGCACCGCCTCGCCGAGGATCGCGGCCGGGATCGCGACTGTGGCCTGCACGATGATCACCGAGGCGGCGTTCGGCAGGATGTGCCGCCCCAGCACCCACGCGTCACCGGCGCCTTCGACGATCGCGGCCGCGACGAAGTCGAGCGACTTCAGCCGGAGCGTCTCCGACCGGACGATCCGGATCACACCGGGGATCTGGGCGATGCCGATCGCGATCGCCGCGTTGCCGAGACTCGCGCCGCGGATCGCCGCCAGCCCGACCGCGAGGATCAGGAACGGGAACGCGAGCACCAGATCGGTGAGCCGCGAGATCAGCGCGTCGATCGCCCGGAAGTAGCCGGCCATCAGACCGAGCGGTACGCCGATGACGAGCGAGGTCGCGACCGCGAGCAGTCCGACGTGGAGCGATGCCCGCAGCCCGAACATGATCCGGGTCAACACATCGCGGCCGAGGTCGTCCGTACCGAGCAGGTAGCCGGCGGTTCCCGGCGGTGCGAAGGCGCGATCGAGGTGTGTCTGGGTGGGATCGTGCGGTGCGAGCCAGGGCGCGAACACGGCCAGGATGACGGCGATGCACAGTACGACGAGACCGGTGATCGCGAGCGGGTTGCGGAGCATCCGTCGTACCACCTTGCTCCGGTTGGTACGCAGCGGAGTCCCGGCGGTGACTGCTTCGGCGACAGCCATCAGGCCTCACCCCGGACGCGGATCCTCGGATCGATCACGGAGTACAGCAGGTCGACCAGGAGATTGATGACGATGTAGGCGGTCGCGGTCACGAGGACGACGGCCTGGATGACGGGATAGTCGCGTTGGAAGACGGCGTCGACGGTGAGCTTGCCGAAGCCGGGAAGGGCGAAGATGCGCTCGGTCACCACCGCGCCGGAGATCAGTGCGCCGAGTTGGAGGCCGACGATCGTGACCACGACGATCAGGCTGTTGCGCAGGGCGTGCCGGCCGATGACCGCGCTCGGTGGGAGGCCCTTGGCTTCCGCCGTACGGATGTAGTCCGCGCTCAGCGCGTCGAGCATGGACGATCTGGTTTGGCGCATGATCACGGCGGCGAGCCCGGTGCCGAGGATGAGAGCTGGCAGGACCAGGTGATGCAGGTTGGCGATCGGGTTGCTGAAGAACGGTACGAAGCCGGAGGCGGGAAACAGGCCCAGGGCAACGGACAGGTAGAGGATCGCCATCAGGCCGAGCCAGAAGTTCGGTACGGACAGACCGAGCAGGGCGAGCGCGTTGGCCGCCCATTCGGCCGGACGACCTCGTCGTACGGCGGCGACCACGCCGGCACCGACTCCGATCACGCTCGCTACCAGCAGCGCCAGTACGGACAGCTCGATGGTCACGGGCAACGCGCTGACGATCATCGTCCGGACCGGCTCACCGGTCCGGATCGACTGCCCGAGATCACCGCGGGCCGCGTGACTGACGAACTGCCAGAACTGCACGAGCCACGACTGATCCAGCCCGTACTGCTCCCGAATCGCCCGCAACGACTCCGGATCCCGATCCTCCCCGGCCAAAGCAAGCGCCGGATCCCCAGGCAACGCCCTGACCCCGACAAACACCACAATCGTCGCCAAAACCAAGGTCAGCCCCGACTGCCACAACCGATGCAACAGATACCGCCTCAAAAGCTGACCTCCACCTGACAAGGACTGCTGGGGGAGTGGTTCTGCAGGCCATCACAATCGATGGTTGCGGTGGAGATCAGGCGTGACTCTAGTGCCGGACGGCGACTGTGATGGTCTGGAGATCCGAGCCCGACCGACCTCCCTCTCCTCTTTCCTTCCTTCATTTGGTCTGTCATTTGGCGAAGCCGGCGAAGGCTGTTCTGATGACGCCGTCGGGGTAGACCTGGATGCCGAGGAGTTTCTTGGAGACGCCGGTGAGGTTGCGCTGGCGGTACATGTAGATGAGCGGGTCGTCCTGCTGCAGCTTGGTGACGACATCGCCGTACAACTTGACCCGCTGGGCCTGGTCGGTCGACTGCCGAGCGTCCGTGAGCAGCTTGTCGACCTCAGGGCTGCTGTAGCCGGCGACGTTCTGACTGCCGGTGGTGCCGACGAAGTTGAAGATGTTCGCGTCCGGGTCGACCCGTCCGGACCACCCGAGTTGCAGGAGCTCGAAGTCGCCACGGTCCTGCTGGTCGAGCAGCGAGGCGTACTCGACCGGCTTGATCACCAGGTCGAACCCACCCTCCTTCACCATCGCCTGCAGCGCCTGCGCGAGCCGCAGGCTGTCGGGGTTGTTCGAGGTGATCATCGTGACCTTGTACGGCGTACTCACCCCCGCGTCCTGCAGCAGCTGCTTGGCCTTCGCGGGGTCATGCGCCGGGCAGACCTGCGCGGCGTCGGAGGTGAACTCGCTCTTGGGCGAGACCGGCGAACAGGCGACAGTGTTCAGGCCGTTGAAGATCGACTTCACCAGGGCAGCGCGGTCGATCGACAGGTCAAGGGCCTGCCGGACGCGGGGATCCTTCGCGATCGGGGTGTCGAGCTGCTTGAGCGGATTCCCGATACCGTTCGCATTCGCGATGTTGATCGTCAGGCCCTGGTACCCGAGTGACTGCGACTGCAGCACGGTCATCGTGCTGTCCTTCTGCAGCGACGGCGCGTCCTGGCTCGACAGCGAGTCCGCGACCTGCGCGTCACCGGACTTCAGGTTGGCCGACCGGATGCTCGAGTCGGTGATGATCCGGTACTCGATCGCGTCCAGGTGCACCTTGGCGGCGTCGTAGTACAGCGGATCCTTGACGACCTTGATCGAGTTCTGCGCGACCCGGCTGGCGAACTTGAACGGCCCGACGCAGACCGGTGCGGTGGAGAAGTTCGCGCCGAGCTTGGCGACCGCGGCCGGGCTGAGGACCATCCCGGCCCGGTCGGCCAGCGCTGCGGTCAGCGGCGCGAACGGCTTGGACAGCTTGATCACCACGGTGTTCGCGTCCGGGGTCTCGATCGACGTGATCGGGCCGAGTTCGCTCTTGCGGCCGGAGCCGGCCAGCGTCAGCCCGCGGTTGATCGTGACCTTCACCGCGTTCGAGTCGAGCGGGGTGCCGTCGGCGAACTTCACGCCCTGCTTGAGTGGGATGCTCAGGCTGAGGCCGTCGGCGGAGATCGTCGGCAACGCGGTCGCGAGCTGCGGCACGATCTTGGCGTCCGAGCTGAGGTCGTACAACTTCTCGCACATCGTGTGGAACACGTACCGCGAGTACAGGCTGCGTGACAGCGTCGGGTCGAGCTTGTCCGGGTCGGCCGAGAGCGCGACCGTCAGCGTGCCGCCCTGCTTCACCTGCGATGCGTCGGCCGGCTCGCCGAACACGTCCTGACCCGAGGCCGGACTGCTCCCGCCACTGGTGTCGTTGCCGGCCGGCTCCACCGGGGAGCAGGCGGTGCCGATCACGGCCAGGGCGATCACCCCCGCGACGGCTCCGGCCGCGGTACGGCGGCGGCTGGACCAGCTGAAGCGGTTCAGTGCGAACAGAAGTCGACGAGTCATCGCGCACTCCTCGGTAGGCGGTGCCACCGACTGTTTCATGTATACAAGGCCGGTGCGCAAGTGATTCGGCGAGTTTGACTGAACCTTTTCCCGGTCCCCGCCGTACCCCGAGTAGAACGTTCAACGCCGACTGCCACCCTGGCCGCCGGAGGCTGGTGCGCGGCCTCCGACGGCCCGGTCAGTTCAGCACGTACTGGCCGATCGCCTGCTGATACTGCGTCTCACCGGGAAACAGGTATCCCTGCGGCTGCTCGAGAAAGACGAACCCGTCGTAGTGCGGACACTCGGCAGGCGTGGCCGCGACCGTGGCACTCCCAAGGCGGTGACCGGTGCGCAGCTCGTACACGGTGAGCGCGTAGGCGATCGAGGTGTAGCGGTCGATCAGCACCTTCTTCGACACCGCGTCGGTGCACTCCTGGCTCTCGTCATTCTCGATCTCATGGTCGACGCAGCCGACGAGCTGGGCGTCCTTCGCCGCCGGGTACCAAGGCAGCCTGGTGTCCTGGGGGGATCGTGATGGCTCGTCGCTTCCGGACAGGATGGCAGCTCACCGGTTCGCCGTTACCAATCGGTGGTCAGAGCGGTGAGCGGGTCTGGGGTGGCGGGGGCGGTAGGGGTCCAGGTGTGGTTGATGCGGCGGTAGGGGTGCCAGCGGCCTTGGTGGTCGAGGCGGAGTTGGAGGTCGGTGCCAAGGGAGAGGCGGTTACCGGCTGTGGTGATGGGGAGGTTGTCGTCGGCCGCTTCGAGCTCGGTGCGGGCGCGGGCGAGGTCGGTCGGGTCAGGGGTCCAGGTGTGCTCGAGTACGTCGAGGCCGGGTGCGCCGCCGTACCGCCACGCTTGGATGCCGAGGGCAAGCTCCTCGGATCGGCCGGTCGCCTCGGCCAGGGGAGCGGTGAGCTCGGGGAAGTCCGCAGCCAGGCGAACGGCGTCGGCCCACTCGTCGAGCGCGGCCGGCTCGGGGGTGTTGTGCAGGAGCGCGCTGAGGAGTGCGCGCGCTCGTCGGGCCGCGTCGAGTACGAGCAACGGCAGTGACGCGGGCGCGAAGCCGGGTGGCGGTTCGATCCCGCTCACGGCGAGGTCGTCGAGGCCGACCCTCGGCGGAAGCTCGGGGAGTGCCGGCAGGTCGCGGACGGGAGTTTCCAGCACGTCGTCGAGGTGGACGCCTGCCTCGACCGGCCTGACGGCAGGCGCCTGGCTTCGGGCTTGCAGCTGGTCGAGGAGATCGTCACGATCGCGACCGCGGAGCAGCAGCAGGATGAACGGATCATCGTCGAGCAGCCAGGCCACCTGATAGCAGAGCGCGGCGGCATGCTGGCACGGCAGCTCCCACCCGTCGCACGTGCAGCTCGAGTCGAGCTCGCCGATCCCCGGCAGCAGCGGTACGCCGGCATCCGCGGCCGCATCCACCAAGTCGTGCGGCATCTCGCCGTCAAGCAGCGCCGCGATGTGACCGGCACGCGCGGCAACCTGGTCGAGGAACCGGCTCCACGCATCCTCGGTCAGCTCATCCACCCGTACGACGGACTCGTACGTGTCGTCGGGTGAATAGACCATCGCCGCGATCCGACCCGCGCTGATCGTGATCGCACCGACCTGACCGGAGTTGGCGTACCGGCGCCCCTTCCGCAGCTGATCCGCATCCAGCGAAGTGTCCTCGAGCGCCTGTACCCAGGTCCGAGCCCACCAGGACCGGCCGCGGGTACTCCGCCGCTGAGCCTCGAACGCCACAAATCCCCGCGCCGCGCTCATCGAGCCCCTCCGCGCAGCTCGACCAGGTCGGCCAGCTCGGTATCGGAGAGCTCGGTCAGGGCCGCCTCGCCACCGGACAGGACTGCCTCGGCGAGCTCGCGTTTGCTGGCGAGCATCGCGGCGATCCGGTCCTCAATGGTGCCTTCGGCAATCAATCGGTGCACCTGCACCGGCCGCGTCTGGCCGATCCGGTACGCGCGGTCGGTCGCCTGATCCTCGACGGCCGGATTCCACCAGCGGTCGTAATGCACGACGTGATCGGCCCGGGTCAGATTCAGTCCCGTGCCCGCCGCCTTCAACGAGAGCAGGAACACCGGCACCTCACCCGCCTGGAACCGATCGACCATCTCCTCCCGTTTCGGCACCGGCGTACCGCCGTGCAGGAGTTGAGTGCCGATCCCACGCTCGGCCAAGTGTCGCTCGAGCAGTCGCGCCATCGCGACGTACTGAGTGAAGACGAGCACAGCGCCGTCCTCGGCGACGATGGTCTCGAGCAGCTCGTCGAGGAGCTCGAGCTTGCCGGACCGACCAGTCAGCCGGGCGTCCTCGCCCTCCTTCAGGTACTGCGCCGGATGGTTGCAGATCTGCTTCAACCCGGTCAGCAGCTTCACGATCAGCCCGCGCCGCGCCATCCGGTCGCTCGCCTGCACCTCCGACATCAACTCGCGAACCGTCGCTTCGTAGAGGACGACCTGCTCACGGCTCAGCGAGACCGCCTGATCCGTCTCGGTCTTCGGCGGCAGCTCCGGCGCGATGCCGGGATCGGACTTGCGCCGCCGCAGCAGGAACGGGCGGACCAGCTTCGCCAGCCGCGCCGCGACCTCCTCGTCCTTGTCCGCCTCGATCGGTGCGGCCCACTGGTTCCGGAATGTCGTGAGCCGGCCGAGCAATCCGGGTGTCGTCCAGTCGAGAATCGCCCATAGCTCGGACAGGTTGTTCTCGACCGGAGTACCCGTCAAGGCAACCCGAGCTTGTGACGGGACAGTCCGCAGGGCTTTCGCCGTACCGGACGACGGATTCTTCACGTGCTGCGCCTCATCGGCGACGACGAGCCCCCAGTGGTGCTCGGCGAGTCGGGCTGCGTCGCGCCGCAGCGTCCCGTACGTCGTCAGCACGAAGCCTTCCCGGGCATCGTCGAGGGATCGCGACGAACCGTGGAATCTTCGTACCGGCGTGCCTGGGGCGAATCGGTTGACCTCGCGCTCCCAGTTCCCCAGGAGGGAGGCCGGGCAGACCACGAGTGTCGGGCCGATGGTGTCGGGCGACTCCTGGCGATGCAGGTGGAGTGAGATGAGCATGATCGTCTTGCCGAGGCCCATGTCGTCGGCCAGGCAGCCGCCGAGGCCGAGCGAGGTCATCCGGGCGAGCCAGCGCAGGCCGCGGAGTTGGTAGTCGCGCAGTGTTGCCTGCAGTCCGGCGGGTGCACCGATCGGTTCGTCAGCGCGATCTGGGTCGGCGATGCGCGCGCGGACGTCGTCGAGCCAGGCGGTCGGGGTGACGGCGACCTGACGGCCGTCGATCTCGGTCGTGCCGGTGAGCGCGGCGCCGAGGGCGTCGATGGCGGTGACGGGTTTGAGGATCCGCTCGCGCGCCTTCCGGGCCAGCTCGGGATCGATCAGCATCCACTGGTCACGCAGGCGGACGACCGGCCGGGTCGCTTCGGCGAGCTGGTCCAGCTCGGCTTCGGTCAGTGGCTCGCTGTCGGGATCGTTGCCGAGAGCAACCTGCCAGCTGAAGTCGAGGGTCGCGCCGCCGCCGAAGAAGCCGGGCATGCTGCTCGGCGGGCCGTCGGGTGAGGTGATGGCCGCGCGCGCGGTGAGCGCGCGTCCTAGGCTGCGCGGCCAATGTACGTCGACGCCGGCAGCCGTCAGCCGCTGCGCCGACCCAGCTAGTAGCTCGGCGACATCCTCGTCCGCCAAGTCCATCCGATCCGGTACGGCGGAGTCGAGCAGTCGGCCGAGTGGTGGCCAGACGCGAGCCGCCCGCCGGATGGCGAGGGTGGCGTCGATGCGGGCCCGTGGACCGAACCCGGGGACGTCTTCGGCCCAGACGTCGTACGCGTCGCGCACCAACGTCGGGTCCTTGAGGCTGTGCAGCTGGACGGCCGCGCTGAAGGCGAGCGAGTCGGCCAGCTCGATCCGCAACGAGATCCGTACGCCGGTGTCGAGCCCGACGGACACCTCGTCCGCCCACGACCGCAACCGCTCAGCCCGCTGCAGTGCTCGTCCCGCAAACAAGGTCGTCTGATGCGCCTTAGCCGCAGCCGGCGATCGAGGCATCCCATCCGCCACCGCATCCAGAAACCCCCGAACCAACTCCTCAGCCACCGGCAACCGCACACCCGCCGCGCCGGACCTGTCCGCCGGAGCTGACGCCTCGGTGGTTGGCGAGGTGGGGAGTGGGAGGGCGCGGGCGGAGGGGGGCATGGCCTCGGCCAGGTCGAGGATGCGGGTGATGTCGGCGGGGTCCAGTGGACCTACTCGCCAGGCGTCGTGGCCGGCGGGGGAGAGGCCGGGGAGGAGCTTGCCTCGGGCAACCAGTTGGAGGGCGGCCAGGGACGCGGCGCCCCAGAACGCGGCGGACGGGTGAGCCGTGGGTGCCTGCCGGGCGCGACCGAGGATCGGGACCGCTTCGACGATCGGGAGCTCGATCGCACGGACCGAGCGTGGTGCCGCGTCGACGATCAGATCGAGCTCGATCTGCTCACCGACCCCGAGCGGCAGTTCCCCACCCTCGGGATCCCAGAACGCGACCCGCCCCTCCCGCGGCGGATCCGCCGGCCTGAACACCACCGCAAACCCAGCCAACGCCTGCCCCGAACCCAACACCCCAACCACCCTCCCAAACACCCACCACCATCACCAACACGACCTGTCGTTCACACTTGAGCGGCCCGACCACCCTCCCGATCAACTACCGCCGTCACCGACCACGACCTGTCGTTCACACTCCACCGCCCCGACCACCCTCCCGATCAACCGCCGCCCTCGCCAACGACGACCTGTAGTTCACACTCTGATTGCCTCGGCTTCTTGGGGTTTGGGTTGGTCGAATTGAGTTCGGTAGAGCTCTTCGTAGCGGCCGCCTACTGCTAGGAGGTCGGCGTGGGTGCCTCGCTCGACGATGCGGCCGGCTTCGATCACGAGGATCTGGTCGGCGGCGCGGATGGTGGACAGGCGGTGCGCGATCACGATCGCCGTACGTCCGGCGAGCGCCTCGGTGAGGGCGGCCTGGACGGCGGCCTCGTTGGTCGAGTCCAGCGCCGCGGTCGCCTCGTCGAGGATGACCACTCGTGGTTGCGCGAGCAGCAGCCGAGCGATCGTCAGCCGCTGCCGCTCACCGCCGGACAACCGATACCCGCGCTCGCCGACCACCGTGTCCAGCCCATCGGGGAGTGATCGGATCAACTCACCCAGCCGCGCCCGCGTGAGCGAATCCCACAGGTCGTCCTCGGTCGCCTCGGGCCGCGCGAGCAGCAGGTTCTCCCGGATGCTGTCGTGGAAGAGATGCCCGTCCTGCGTCACCATCCCGAGCGTCTCCCGCAACGACTCGGCCGACACGTCCCGAACGTCGACGCCCGCGAGCTTCACAGCCCCCGAATCGACGTCGTACAACCGGGGGATGAGCTGTGCGATCGTCGACTTGCCGGCTCCGGACGACCCGACCAGCGCGACCATCTGCCCGGGCTCGGCCCGGAACGACATGTCGTGCAGCACCTCGACGCCACCGCGCGTATCGAGCTTCGCGACCTCCTCGAGCGAAGCCAGCGACACCTTGTCCGCCGACGGATACCCGAACCGGACCGACGAGAACTCGACCGACACCGGCCCGTCAGGCACGCGACCCGCATCCGGCTTGTCCTTGATCAGCGGCTCCAGATCCAGCACCTCGAAGACCCGCTCGAAGCTCACCAGCGCGGTCATGACCTCGAGCCGCGCACTCGCGAGCGCGGTCAGCGGCGCATACAGCCGGGTCAGCAGCAACGCCATCGAGACGACCGCACCCGCGTCGAGCTGGTCGCGCAACGCGTAGAAACCACCCAGCCCGTAGACCACCGCCAGAGCCAGCGCGGAGACCAGCGTCAACGCCGTGACGAAGATCCACTGCACCATCGCGGTCCGTACGCCGATGTCCCGCACCCGCCGTGCCCGGATCGCGAACTCCAGCGACTCCCGCTTCGGCCGGCCGAACAGCTTCACCAACGTCGCACCCGGCGCCGAGAACCGCTCGGTCATCTGCGTGCTCATCGTCGCGTTGTAGTTGGCCGCCTCCCGCTCCAGCGACGCGAGCCTGCGCCCGACCCGCCGCGCCGGGATCACGAAGATCGGCAGGAGGATCAGCGCGAGCAGGGTGATCTGCCACGAGACTCCGACCATCACGACCAGTGTCAGCACGAGCATGACCACATTGCTGACCACGCCGGACAGCGTGTCGCTGAACGCCCGCTGCGCGCCGATGACGTCGTTGTTCAGCCGGGAGACGAGCGCGCCGGTGCGCGTCCGGGTGAAGAACGCGATCGGCATCCGCTGGATGTGGTCGAAGACCGTCGTCCGCAGGTCGAGGATCAGGCCCTCACCGATCTGCGCGGACAGCCAGCGGGTCAGCATGCTGAGCCCGGACTCGGCGACCGCGATCACCGCGATCGCCACGGCGAGCATCACGACGACGCTGACCGCCTTGCCGCCGACGATCGCGTCGACGACGCGTCCGGCCAGCACCGGCGTGGCGACCGCGAGCACGGCGGCGCCGACGCTCAGCACCAGGAACCAGAGCAGTTGCCGCCGGTGTGGCCGCGCGAACGCCAGGATGCGGGCCAAAGTCGCCCGGGAGAACGGTCGCTTGTCGTCTTGGGCGTGCATCGCGTGGTACAGCGAGTTCCACGCGGTCATTTCCATGCTCACGGTTGCGCTCCGCCTGAATCGGTCGATCGGAAGGTCGATGATTCCGGACACCACCGACAAAACCTGACGCTAGAACCTCGACAATGCTTGAGGTCAATCGCCGAGCGTTCCGTACGGTGTACGGGACGCCCGGAGAGTGTAGCGGAGAACTGGTCTGCGCCGGCTCCGGAAATAGACTTGTGAGTGAGTACTCACTCAGTTACTCTCGATCCCGTGTCACCCCGAGCGACTCCACTGCCTCCCGACGAACGGCGCGCCGCCATCGTCCGGGCCGCCCTGCCGTTGATCGAGGAGTTCGGCACCGAAGTCAGTACCAAGCAGATCGCCGAGGCCGCCGGAATCGCCGAGGGGACGATCTTCCGCGCGTTCGGCCGTAAAGACGCACTCATCGACGCGACGCTCGCGGCCGCGCTGGATGTCAGCGACATGGTCAAGGCGCTCGCACAGGTCGACCGTTCGCTGCCGCTGCGGGAGCGGACGATCGCCGCGGTCGAGATCGGCCAGAAGCGGCTGCAAGACGTCTTCAAGCTGATGTTCACGTTGCGCCTGCGCCGCCCACCCGACCTGAAGTCCTCGCCCATGGACGAGGCCCGCCGCAAGCGGCAGTCCGATCTGGCCAACGCCGCGTTCGCCGACCTGCTCCGGCCGGACGCGGACCAACTGAAGACCACGCCGGAGGAGGTGGTCCGGCTGATCGGGCTGCTGACCTTCTCGGCCACCCACCCCATGATTTCCGGCGGCCTGGTGCTGACCGCCGAGGAGATCGTCGACTTCGCCTTCGACGGTGTCCGCAAACACGACAGAGGCCCGGACGCGATGAGCTGTCCCAGTTCAACTGAGCCGCCGGCCACCGATGACATCGCCGAGTTCGCGCTCGACGGTGCTCTCCATCACGACTCTGGGGATGATCGATGTTAGTTCGCGTCTTGCGGACGTACTTGCGTCCGTACGCGGGAAACCTGTCCTTGGTGGTGGTCCTGCAGCTGGTCGGGACGATCGCCTCTCTCTACCTGCCCAGTCTGAACGCCGACATCATCGACAACGGCGTGGCCAAGGGTGACACCGGCTACATCATGGGCACCGGCGGCTGGATGCTCGGCGTCAGTCTGATCCAGATCCTCTGCACGGTCGCCGCGGTGTACTTCGGTGCGAAGACGGCTGCCCTGTTCGGTCGCGACGTACGCGCTGCCGTGTTCCACCGGGTCGGGGAGTTCTCGGCCCGGGAGGTCAACCAGTTCGGTGCGCCGACCCTGATCTCTCGGAGCACGAACGACGTCACCCAGATCCAGATCCTGGTCGTCACCACCTGCACGATGCTGGTTGCCGCACCGATCACGATGATCGGCGGCATCTTCATGGCGGTCCGCGAGGATGCGGGCCTGTCCTGGCTGGTGGCTGTCGCCGTACCGCTGCTGGCGCTGTGTGTCGGCTTCATCGCGAGCCGGATGGTCCCGCAGTTCCGCAAGATGCAGAAGAACGTCGACGGGGTGAACCGGGTGCTGCGCGAGCAGATCACCGGCATCCGGGTGGTCCGGGCGTTCGTCCGCGAGCCGCACGAGGTCGAGCGTTTCGGCGAGGCCAACCAGAACCTGACCGACACGGCCATCCGGGCCGGTCGGCTGATGGCGCTGGTCTTCCCGACGGTCATGCTGATCCTGAACGTGTCGAGCATCGCGGTGCTGTGGTTCGGTGCCTCGCGGGTCGAGGACGGGTCGATGGAGGTCGGCGAGTTGACGGCCTTCCTCAGCTACCTGATCCAGATCCTGTTCTCGGTGATGATGGGCGTGTTCGTGATGATCATGGTGCCGCGCGCCGCGGTCTGCGCGGACCGCATCGCCGAGGTGATGGACACCGAGTCGTCGGTGCGGCCGCCGGTCACCCCGATCACGACCTTCACCGGTCGCGGTCAGCTGGTCTTCGAGAACGCCTCGTTCCAGTACCCGGGTGCGGCCGAGCCGGTGTTGCGTGACATCAGCTTCGTCGCGTCACCGGGTCAGACGACCGCGATCATCGGGAGTACCGGCGCGGGTAAGACCACGCTGCTGTCGCTGGTGCCACGGTTGTTCGATGCCACCGGCGGGCGGGTGCTCGTGGACGGAATCGACGTACGCGATCTTGCTCCGGAGGCGTTGTGGGAGCGGATCGGCCTGGTGCCGCAGCGTCCGTACCTCTTCTCCGGGACGGTTGCCACCAACCTGCGGTACGGGAACCCGGATGCCACCGACGACGAGCTCTGGGCCGCGCTGGAGATTGCCCAGGGCAAGGACTTCGTCGCGGCGATGCCGGAAGGGCTGAACTCGCCGATCGCCCAGGGCGGTACGAACGTGTCCGGCGGCCAGCGGCAGCGGCTCGCGATCGCCCGGGCGCTGGTGCGCAAACCGGAGATCTACCTGTTCGACGACTCGTTCTCGGCGCTCGACCTGGCCACGGACGCCCGGCTGCGGGCGGCGCTGCGGCCGATCACGGCGAGCGCCTGCATGGTGATCGTCGCGCAACGGGTCTCCACGATCATCGACGCCGACCAGATCATCGTGGTCGAGGACGGCGCGATCGTCGGCAAGGGTACCCACCAGGAGTTGCTCGACGAGTGCCCGACGTACGTCGAGATCGTCGAGTCCCAGCGGTCCGCGGAGGAGGCAGCGTGAGCGAGCGAAGCGAGTTCACCAATCAGCAGAGCAGTGCCCGCTCATGCGCGCCCGGAGCGAAGCGAGGACGCGCATGAGTGAGTCGAAGACACCGCCATCCACGAACGGACAGGCTCCGACCGAGGAGGGCGCGGCGACGACGGTGAAGGCGACCGAGCGGCCGACGACCGGTCGCGCGTTCGGGCCTCCGGGCGGTATCCCGGGGGACAAGTCGATGAACTTCCTGCCCTCGGCGAAGCGGTTGCTCGGCCGGTTGCGGCCGCACCGGCTGCAGGTGGGCGGCGTCGTACTGCTGGCGATCTGCAGCGTGACGCTGTCGGTGATGGGGCCGAAGATCCTCGGCCGCGCGACCGACATCATCTTCGCCGGCGCGATCGGCAAGAGGTTCCCGAGCGGTCTGAGCAAGGAGCAGGTGATCGAGCAGACGCGTGCCGCCGGCAACGGCCGGCTCGCGGACCTGCTCAACGGCATCGACCTGATCCCCGGCGTCGGCATCGATTTCGATGCCCTGCGCAACGTCTTGCTGATGGTGCTCGCGCTGTACGTCGGTGCGTTCTTCCTGTCCTGGATGCAGGGCTACATCCTGAACGGCGTGGTCCAGCGGACTGTGCTCAGCCTGCGTTCCGACGTCGAGGACAAGCTGAACCGGCTACCACTGAGCTACTTCGACGGTGCACCCCGCGGTGAACTGCTCAGCCGGGTGACGAACGACATCGACAACATCTCGACCAGCCTGCAGCAGACGCTGAGCCAGCTGCTCACCTCGCTGCTGACGGTGGTCGGCGTGATCGCGATGATGTTCGTCGTCTCGCCGCTGCTGGCCTTGATCGCGCTCGTCACGATCCCGATCTCGATGGTCCTGACCGCGGTGATCGCCAAACGGTCGCAGACCCGGTTCGTCGCGCAGTGGCGTCACACCGGTGCGCTGAACGGCCAGATCGAGGAGGCGTTCACCGGACACGAGCTGGTGAAGGTCTTCGGGCGGCAGAAGGAGATCGAGGAGAGCTTCGCGAAGAAGAACGAGGAGCTGTACCAGGCCGCGTTCGGAGCGCAGTTCATCTCCGGTCTGATCATGCCCGTGATGATGTTCATCGGGAACCTGAACTACGTGGTCATCGCGGTCGTCGGTGGTCTGCGGGTTGCCTCAGGCACGATGTCGCTGGGTGACGTGCAGGCGTTCATCCAGTACTCGCGGCAGTTCACCCAGCCACTGACCCAGGTCGCCTCGATGGCGAACCTGCTGCAGTCCGGGGTCGCTTCGGCCGAGCGCGTGTTCGAGGTACTGGACGCCGAGGAGCAGGTGCCGGAGGACGCGACGCCGGAGAAGGTCACGGATGCTCGTGGCCGGGTCGAGTTCGAGCACGTGTCGTTCTCGTACGACCCGGACAAGCCGCTCATCACCGACCTCAGCCTGGTCGCCGAGCCTGGTCAGACGGTCGCGATCGTCGGCCCGACCGGAGCCGGCAAGACCACGCTGGTCAACCTGATCATGCGGTTCTACGAGCTGAACGGCGGGCGGATCACGCTCGACGGTGTGGACATCACCGAGCTGACCCGGCACGACCTGCGCTCGCGGATCGGCATGGTGCTGCAGGACACCTGGCTGTTCGGCGGCACGATCCGGGACAACCTGATGTACGGCAACCTCGACGCCACCGAGGAGGAGATGCTCGCCGCGGCGAAGGCGACGTACGTCGACCGCTTCGTGCACAGCCTGCCCGACGGGTACGACACGGTGATCGACGAAGAAGGCAGCAACGTCAGCGCCGGTGAGAAGCAGTTGCTCACCATCGCGCGAGCGTTCCTGGCGGATCCGCAGCTGCTGATCCTGGACGAGGCCACCAGTTCGGTCGACACCCGCACGGAGGTCCTGGTCCAACGCGCCATGGCCGCCTTGCGCTCCGACCGGACCAGCTTCGTCATCGCCCACCGCCTCTCCACCATCCGCGACGCAGACCTCATCCTCGTGATGGAAAGCGGAGCCATCGTCGAACAAGGCACCCACCGCGAGCTCCTGGCCGCCGACGGCGCCTACGCCCGCCTCTACAACGCCCAGTTCAGCGGCGCCGTAGCAGGCATCGACGAAGAAGCCCCCACCCCAGTAGGAGCCCCAGGCCCCCGCCGCTGACCTCACCAGGGAGGGGGACGCCGACCAGGCGTCCCCCTCCCTTCGTCTGTGGATAACTCCCGCGGTCCTGCTGCCGGATATGAGGTACTTGGCGCATGAGCGAACCGATGATCATTGACACCGATGCTGGTGGGGATCCGGATGACACGGTGGCTGTGGTGGTGGCGGGGTTGGGGGTGCCGGAGTTGGCGTTGGTGGTGACTAGTGACGAGGTGGGTGGGGAGCGGGCTCGGTTTGTTCGGTATTTGCTGGATCTGGTGGGGCGGGCGGATGTGAAGGTGGTGGCTGGGTCCGATCTGGGGAACACGCGGTTGTGGTTCGTGGACGGGCTGGTCCCCGCCGATGTGCCGAAGCAGGGTGGAGATGTGGTGGAGGCGGTCGCGGAGGTTTGTGGTACGACGCCTGGTCCGGTGAGGTGGGTCGGGATGGGGCCGCTGTCGAATCTCGCGGCGGTGCAAGAGGCGCGGCCTGAGCTGGTCGCGAAGCTGGTCGTGACGCAGATGGGTGGCGCGCTGAAATACCGGGATCCGGCCCGGGCCGAGCACAACTTCCGGGTGGATCAGGACGCGGCCATCCGGATGTTGCCGGTGCTCGAGCCGTGGCTGCCGACCTTGGTCGTGAACGACGTGACCTTCAACCCGGCGCTCGAGATCACGCCGGAGACGCCGATCTACCAGAGCTGGACCGCGCCCGATGCGCCACCCTGGAGCCGGGTTCTCAAGGCCCACACGGATCGCTGGCTCGCGTGGTATCCGGGCTCGATGCAGCACGACGGCCTCACCCTCGCGGCAGCACTGCTCTGGCCGGGCATCCGGTTCGTCCGGGAGCGCGTCGTACTCGACGACATCGCCCGCATGACCCTCGACCCAGACGGCACCGAAGTAAGGATGTCGATCAGCGCGGACTACCCCGCCTTCATGTCCTGGCTCGAGGCGCGCCTGAGCCGCCACCGCGCATAAGCCCGGCTACTCGCGGGTGAGGCGGCGGACGGCGAGTTCGGCGAGGAGGGCTGCGCCGTCGGGGAGGATCGAGTCGTTGAAGGTGGCCAAGGGGGAGTGGTTGTCGTGGGCGGCGTCGGGATCGGCTGATGCGCAGGCGCTGAGGTTGAGGTAGACGCCGGGGACCTCGTTGAGGATGTAGGAGAAGTCCTCGGCGCCGCAGCGCGGGTTGGCTCGTTCGCGGAAGCGGTCGGGGCCGAAGAGGTCGACGATGGTGTCGCGGGCGAAGGCGTACTCGTCGGCATTGTTGACCGTCACCGGGTAGCCGACCCGATAGTCCACCTCGGCGGTGAGTCCGTGCGCCGTCGCCAAGGACTCGGAGAGTTGCACGGACGCCTGCTGCATCTTGGCCCGGGCCGGCTCGGAGAACGTTCGTACCGTCGCCTCGAAGAACGCGTCGTCCGGGATGATGTTTTCCTTCGTGCCGCCCGCGATCTGCCCGACCGTGAGCACGACCGGATCGAACACGTCGAACTGCCGCGTGACCATCGTCTGCAACGCACCGACGATCTCGCAGAGCACCGGGATCGGGTCCTTGCCTCGGTACGGCGTCGACCCGTGCGTCCCCTCGCCGATAACGCGCACGTGCAACTGGTCGGCCGCGGCCATGAACGAGCCCGGCTTACTGCTCCACATCCCCAACGGCTGGCCGGCCGAACCGACATGCAGCCCGTACGCCGCATCGGCCCGACGTCCCGCGGCCTCGAGCACCCCCTCGCGGATCATGACCGGCGCGCCACCGGTCGTCTCCTCACCGGGCTGGAACATGAACACCACATCACCGGCGAGCTCAGCCTGCAGCGCCGACAGGATCTTGGCCGCACCGACCAACCCCGCGACGTGCAGGTCGTGACCGCAGGCATGCATCATCCCGGCATGCCGGGATACGTACGGTACGTCGACCCGCTCGCTCACCGGCAACGCGTCCATGTCACCGCGAAGCAGTACGACGGGACCCGGCCCGCGACCGCCGCGCAGGACCGCGGTCACCGACGACAGCTCCTTGCCGACAGTGATCTCCAGCGGCAGGCCCGCCAAGGCGTCGAGGATCAAGGCCTGCGTCTTCGGCAGCTGAAGATCGAACTCCGGCACCTGATGCAACGCCCGCCGCAGCGCGATGATCTCGTCGCCGAACTGCTCAGCCAGCCGGACCGTAGAGCTCATGCCGCAGGTCCCAACTTCAACGCCGACATGACCCGTTGCGCGCTGCCGCCCAGCTCGAGCAACTCGACCAGGTCCAGCCACCGCTCAGGGTCCTTCACCTCGCGCGGGATCTGAGCGTCGTACGTCCCGACCGGCGCGTCCTTCGCGACCGCGACCACCGTGGGCGCGACCTCGAGGTAGTCGTGCGCCTCCAGGATCTTCCGCTTCACCGAGGCGGACATCGGCGTACTCGGGTTCGCGGCCGCGGCCCGGATCGTAGCGAGATCGCCGTACGACGTGACCAGCGAAGCGGCTGTCTTCTCGCCGATGCCCTTCACCCCGGGCAGTCCGTCGGAGGCGTCGCCGCGGAGGGTGGCGAAGTCGGCGTACCGGTTCGCTGGGATCTCGTACTTGGCCAGCAGCGCCTTCTCGTCGTACACATCCGCCCGGCCGACGCCGCGCGCCGCGGTGTAGATGATCCGGATCCCGCGGCTGTCGTCGATCAGCTGGAACAGGTCGCGGTCGCCGGTCACCACATCAACCGGCATCGTCGCCTGATGTGACAGCGTCCCGATCACGTCGTCGGCCTCGTGGTCGGGCGCGCCGACGACCGCGATGCCGAGCGCGTCCAGGCAGGCGCGGATGTAGGGCACCTGCACCTCGAGCCGGTCCGGCACGTCCTCGACCTGCTCGCCCTTCTGCGTCACGAACTCGACCCGCTGTGCCTTGTACGACGGAATCAGCGCGACCCGCCAGGACGGACGCCAGTTGTCGTCCCAGCAGGCGACGAGATGGGTCGGCCGGTGGTTCTCGGCCAGCCGGGCGATGAAGTCGAGCAGGCCGCGGATCGCGTTGGTGGGCGTCCCGTCCGCGGCCTTCATCGTGTCCGGAACCCCGAAGAACGCACGGAAGTAGAGCGACGCGGTGTCGAGCAGCATCAGCCGCTGCGGTGTCTCAACCATGGGGTGATGCTTTCATGCCGGGTGGTCGCGGCAGTAGGGTCACCAGGATGGAGGATCTGGACCGCAAGATCGTCGCGCTGCTCGCGTCCGACGGCAGGATGAGCTTCACCGACCTCGGCAAGGCGACCGGCCTGTCCACGTCGGCGGTCCACCAGCGGGTCAAGCGGCTGGAGCAGCGCGGGATCATCCTGGGGTACTCGGCAACGATCGACCACACCGCGCTCGACCTCCCACTGACCGCGCTGATCTCGATTCGCCCGATCGACCCGTCCCAGCCGGACGACTCGCCCGAGCGCCTCCGCGAGGTCTCCGAGATCGAGTCCTGCTACTCGGTCGCGGGCGACTCCAGCTATGTCCTCGTCGTCCGGGTCGCTTCCCCGGGCGCCCTCGAGAACCTCCTGGCCGTCATCCGCGCCCGCGCCAACGTGTCTACCACGACCACCATCGTCCTCAGCACTCCGTACGAACGCCGGCCCCCGGCCCTCTAAGAACTCTTACCCCGGTCACAAACTGGGGCGGAATTCTCGGTGTCATGACAGACACCCTGGAACGACGGACCGCCGCGGCGCGCTCGTGGAAACCGCGACTGGTCGCGGACCTGATGGGCGGGCTGGCTGTTGCCGCGGTTGTGCTGACGACGTGGATCTGGGCGCGGGACGGCGGGCTGCTGCAGACCTTCGTGTATCCGCAGTACCTGCTGGAGTCGCAGGCCCTGTACACCGGCCTGCTGTCGCAGGTCTTGATGGTGCTGATGGTCTTGTTCATGGCGCGCATCCCGTGGGTCGAGCAGTCCTGGGGTCACGACGTACTCGCGCGCCGGCACAAGTGGCTGGGATACGCGTCGTTCTGGCTGGCGATCGCCCACACCGTCCTGTTCGCGCTCGAACGGGTGCAACGCCGGCCGTCGGAGTGGCCGGCGGCCCTGTGGCAGCTGTTCGTCCGGGACTCGTGGATGCTGTGGGCAACAATCGGGACGTTGCTGATCATCGCGGTGGTGATCACCTCGATCCAGCTCGCCCGCCGTCGGCTCAGGTACGAGAACTGGCACCTGCTTCACCTGTACTCGTACCTCGGCATGGCTCTCGTGCTCCCGCATCAGCTCGCTGACGGCACGCACTTCCACGAGACCTGGACGCAGGTGTTCTGGTGGACCCTGTACGTCGCCTCCCTCGCGGCCGTCCTGATCTGGCGGGTCGCGATGCCGCTATGGCTGTCGTGGCGGCACAAGCTCGTCGTCGACGCTGTGGTCGCGGAGACGCCCAGCGCGTTCTCGATCGTGCTGCGCGGTCGGCGGCTCACCAGGCTCCGGACGAGGTCGGGTCAGTTCTTCATCTTCCGCTTCCTCGGCGGCCCGGGCTGGACGCGCGGCAATCCGTACTCGATCTCCGCTGCGCCCACGAACGACTCGCTGCGGATCACTCTGGAGGCCGGCGGCGACGGCGCCGAGCGCGCCCGCACCCTCAGGCCGGGGACCCGGGTCCTGATCGAGGGGCCGTACGGGACGATGACGGCCGAACGGCGTACGCACGCCAAGCTGGTGATGATCGCGGCCGGCGTCGGGGTCACGCCGTTCCGCGCTCTGTTGGAGGACCCCGGCTACGGTCCGCGTGAGGCCGCGCTGATCTACCGGTACACGAACGACGAGCACGCCATCTTCCTGGCCGAGCTGACCGATCTCGCCGTACGACGAGGCATCGAGCTGATCCTCTTGCCCGGGCGACGCCGAGACGACGGCTCGTGGCTGCCGGCCGACGTCGAGGGCTCCGACGCAGAGGCCTTGCAACGGTTCATCCCCGACATCGCCGACCGTGACGTCTTCGCGTGCGGGCCGGTCCCGTGGCTGAAGGCCGTACGTCGTGCCGCCCGCAAGGCCGGCGTGAAATCCCGCGACTTCCACGACGAGGACTACGCGTGGTGAGTCCACCCAACACCGTTCACCTCAAGGAGAAAGTCATGAAGAAGATCATTGCCTTCGGCATCGGCACCATCGCTCTGGTCGGCGCTGCCGTCGGCGTCCAGGCCTTCGCCACCAATGGCCACGACGAGAACAAGCAGCCGTCCGCCGCGACGCAGACCTCGCCGGGGTCGACCACCAAGCCGGACGACGGGCAGCGGGACGGGTTCACCGAGGACCACACCGGCAAGCCCGGCGAAACGAAGTAGGTCAGGAGCTGATGGGAAGGGAGAGGATCGCGCGCAGGCCGGCGCCGGGTGCATCGGTCAGGGTGAGGGTGCCGCGGTGGAGTTCGGCCTGTTGCTGGGCCAATGCCAACCCGAGCCCGGAGCCCTGGCTGCGTGGATTCGCCCCGCGCGCGAACCGCTCCTTCATCGCCTCCCGCTGGTCGGCGGGGATGCCCGGACCGTCATCGCTGATCGTCACGAAGGCCTGGTGGTCGTCGCGGTGGAGCATCACGTCGACCCGTCCGTCCGCGCGGCCGTGCAGGGCGGCGTTGTCGAGGAGGTTGTCGACGGCGATCCGCAGACCGGTCGGCCATCCGTCCAGGAACGACGGTCGGCCGTGATCGATCGTGAGCCGGTAGGTAGTGTGCGGGTGACGCCGCTGCGCGTGCCGGACTGCATCGTCGAGCAGCTCGCCCAGGTCGACGCCGGCGCGGGCCGGGAGTGCGCCGGTATCTCCGCGGGCGAGTGTCTGCAGGCCCTCGAGCAGTCCGGTGATGCGGTGATGTTCGACCAGGGCCGCGGCCAGGATTCGCTCGCGATGTTCGGGCGGCAGGTGTGGGTTGCGCTGGAGTGTTTCCAGGTCGATGCCGAGGCTGGTCAACGGCGTACGCAGCTCATGGCCGGCGTCCGCGGTGAAACGCCTGGTCGACTGGGTGCTGGTCTGCAACTCGGCCAGCATGCCGTTGAGCGCGGCTGAGAGGTCGGCGACCTCCTGCGGACGGGTCTCGTCGGGGAGCCGCTGATCGCCGTCGGCGGTGCGGATCCGGGCCGCGCCCGCTCGGAGTCGCTGCAGCGGCTGCAGGATCAACCGGGTGATCAACCACACGCCCGAGCCGGTCACCAGGGTCGCCGCGATGGCCGTGATCGTGACGAGTCGCGCGTTGTCGGCCCGTCGGTCCTCGATCGGCGCGAGATCCTGCAGCACTTGCAGCCGTTCCGACGAGCCGTCGGCCAGCGGTTGAGTCAGCGAACGCCAGGTCTGGTTGCCGACCCGGATCGTGCTGTAGCCGTTGGTTTCTGGGACCGGTACGGCGACGGTCGGTTGATCACCACGTTCGGCGATGATCTGCCCGTCGGCGATCAGCCGGACGAGCGACTGGCTCCCGACCAGCAGGCCGCCGTAGTCGTCGTTCTGCTGCTGCGCGTGGTCGCCCGAGGACAGGAGTTTGTCGGCGTCCTGACGAACCTTGTCGGCGCGGGAACTCAGCTGCTGGTCGACGTCTGCCCGGTCGCGATGGTCGATCCGTACGACGATCAGCACGCCGGCGAGCGCGACCACGACCATGACCAGCAGCGCGACGCTGGCGGTGATCTGCGCGCGCAGGCTGCGGGGAACCAGGTCGCGCGGAACCAGGCGGCGCGGAACCAGGCGGCGCGGAACCAGGCCGGGCCTCATGGCCGCAGCACGAATCCGACGCCGCGGATGGTGTGCAGCAATCGGGTCTCGCCGCCCGCTTCGAGCTTGCGCCGCAGGTAGCCGATGAATACGTCGACCACGTTGGTGTCGACGTCCCAGGTATAGCCCCACACACGCTCGAGCAGCTGGTTGCGGCTGAGCACCTGACCCGGGTGATGGGCGAAGGTCAGCAGCAGATCGAACTCCCGCGTCGTCAGGCCGAGATCCCGGCCGGCTCGGCCTGCAATCCGCCGGGCCGGCTCGATGGTGAGCTCACCGAGGACGAGCGGCCGTTCCTGGCTGGTCTCGTGCAGCCGGACGAGTGCATGCAACCGGGCAGCCAGCTCACCGATGGAGAACGGCTTGACCACGTAGTCGTCGGCGCCGGCGGCCAGGCCGGCGACCCGATCGTCTACCTCGTCGCGTGCGGACAGCATGCAGATCGGAAGCGTCCGGCCGTCGGCCCGGAGACGCCGTACGACCTCGACGCCGTTCAGACCGGGCATCACCACGTCCAGCAGTACGACGGCCGGCAGCTGACTACCGATTGCCGCCAGCGCGACCTCGCCCGTAGCCGCCTCGCGCACCGCAAAACCCTCAGCCGTCAGCCCGAACTGCAACGCCCGCCGCACGCCTTCATCATCGTCGACAACCAACACCACAGGACTCCGCACAGCGATACCGACACCTCCTACCCGAGCAACCACCCTCCGCCCGCCAGTGTGTCAACCAACCCACAAAACAGATTAAGAATCCGACTCAGACGACTTCCAGCGGCCTGTGCGGGGCGGCCGGGAGGTCGACGGTGATCGGGTCGTCGGGGCGGATGATTCCGCCGCTCACCACGATGGACATCACGCCGGTCTTGCGTACGACGTTGCCCTCGTCGTCGGTGTGGATGACCTCCTTGAGGAGGCCGGGGCGGAAGTTGTTGATCTGGTGGCATGGACTCCGCAGGCCGGTGACCTGGACGACCGCGTCAGGTCCGATCCGCAGGCGGGTGCCCTCGGGGAGTCCGAGGAGGTCGACGCCGTGGGTGGTGACGTTCTCGCCCAGTTGGCCTGGGTTCACGTCGTACCCGAGGGTGCGGAGTTCGTCGTACAACTCGAACTGGATGAGATGTACCTGCCGCAGATTCGGCCGGGTCGGGTCGAGGCGCATCGGGTGAAGATGTTGGATCGTCGCGCCCGCATGGGCGTCACCTTCGATCCCGATGCCCTCGATCAGTCGAATCGAATCCACGGCCGGCTTGCTGAAGCGATGCTCCGCGTTCCGGCTGACTCCAACGACACGTCCGTCCATAGAACTAGTGTCAGGGGACCAGGACGAGTTTGCCCAGGTCGGTGCGGTGTTCAGTAGCCGCCGGCGGCGGTGAGTTGGGATTCGAAGCTGGCGATGGTGATTTTGCCCTTGCCTTTGGGTGGGACGGTGAGGACGACGTCGTGGAGGACGGTCTTGGTGATTGCGTTGTTGTACTTGACCGTGGCGGGGCTGAACGCGATCTGGTCGCCGTCGGTCCAGTTGAAGGCGTAGTTCGCGCCGGGCTCGGCCTTGAACTCCTCGGTGACGGTTGCGAAGACGAGCGCGTCACCAGACGTCGTGACGAACCCGGCCGGCGGTGTGTCGACGCTGAACTTGACGTCCACGCCGGCGTAGACCTTCGGCTGGGTGACCTTCAGCTTCAGGTCCGCGGCAACATCCGAGAGCTTCTTCGCGACGTCCGCGTTCGGACCGAACGACGCCGCCCGCGGCGACTTCACGCCCCCGGTCAGGTACTCGGCGAACGCCGTTGCCGCGACGGCAGGAGTGGCGGTCAGGCCGGCGGCGTTGGTCTTGTTGACCGGTCGCAGCCCCTTGAGTTCCGGGAACTTGACCGTCGTTTTCGGCGCTGCCGCGAAGACGAGCATCCAGGGGCTGCCCGCCGACGCACGCTCCCACAGACCGAGGTAGCGGTAGTCCTTGGTGTCCGAGATGCCCGCGGACACGACGAACTGCATCGGATAGGCGCCGTACGACGGAGCCAGGATCGTCGGCGTGGTGTACGTGAACGGCTTGATCAGGTTCTTGCCGGACTTGTCGAGCGCGCGGCTGATCGTGTACCCGGCCTGGCTCTCGCGGACGAGGTTGCCGCCCTCGACGGTCGCGATCATCTTGTCGTCACGGCGGCGGTTGGCCTCGTTGTTGACCTCGTTGTAGTGCTTGACGACCGCGACCCCGGCCTCGGTGCTGACGGCAGGCCGGGTCAGGGCGGCGACCGTGTCGGTCTGCGGGATCGCCGAGCATCCGGTCGCGAACGCGATGACGAGCCCCGCCGTCGCCACCCGGCGATACGTGCCAGGCGGAGGAGGACCCTGCCCGGCAGATACCGGTACGCCGGGAGCCGGGTAGACGGGCTGCGGTTCCTTCGGCCGGCGCCGCCGTACGAGGATCAGAAGGAGGCCGAGGGCAACCAAGATCAGCCCGGCCACGAAGACGGCCAGTGCGGTCACGAAGGCATTCGGGATCTCGATCCCCAGGTTCACCTGCAGATCCGGTGGCGTCTTGCCGTCGGCGTTCATCACGACGACGTCGTATGGGCCGTCCTCGATCGGCCAGGCGATCGACTGCGTTCCGGCGCCGTTCGCCTTCGCGACCCACCAGTCCAAGGTGTTCGGTGCGGCCAGGGGAGTGGCGTTGCCCTTCTTCTCCTGGGTCGTCAGCGTGACCGGAAACTGGACCTGGACCAGCGAGGTGTACGCGGACTGCTTCAGGTAGCTCGCCACATCGAAGTCGCGCGCCACCCCGACGAAGACCGGCTGGCCCTTCACGGAGTGAGCCTCGACGTGCAGCACCGGACCGTGGCGGTTGAGCAGGTCGGGCGTACTGGCGATCGCCAGGCCCTTGCTGCTCAGGTGCTGATCACCGGAATGGACAGTGTCGTCCGGTCCGATCAGCCAGAACGCGGCGGCGCCGCCGATGACAGCGACGACTAGACCAATCAGGGCGAGTAAGACACCAAAGACAGAGCGGAGGACCCGCACATGCACTCCCGGGACGGCGGCATGTCTCAGACATGCCGAACGATAGACGAGGCGAGATGCTAGCGGTCGACAGGTCCACCTGGTCCGGCCCGGTGCGTGATTGCCAGGGCTGCGAATGGTCTAGAGCTGGAACACCTCCGGTGCCACCCCCTGCATTGGTGGCACCGAAGGCGGATTGGGGCGGTTAACCGATGTCGAGGAGCTTCTGCGCCTCGGCAGCGTTGCGGGAGGCCGCGGCGCGGGTCTCGGCCTCGGCCAGAGACGTGCCGGCGTGCTGCCGCCACCACTGCCGGCCCTCGGCCGGCAGCGTGTCGATCGGGTCGTAGTACTCGTAGGTGCGGTTGAGCGCGTCCGGGTCCTGCTGCTCGATACCGGTGCGGTAGTTCTTCTTCCAGTACGAGATGCCGCGCACCTCGTCGTACTCGGACAGCTGGTGCACCCACCGCTTGCCGACGTACGGGACGTCGCAGACGATGCGCGGCGTCGCGAAGCCCGGGAGGTAACCGAGGATGCCGTGCTGCAGGTGCTGCGCGTCCTTGACCGAGACCCGCCAGTGCTCGGAGAACGGGATCATGTCGCACATGTAGAAGTAGTACGGCGTGATCGTCGCGCCATCGAGGAGTGCGAAGCACAGGTCGAGCAGCTGCGGCACGGAGTCGTTGACGCCGCGCATCAACACGCCCTGGTTGCGAACGTCGCGCAGACCCGCCTCGAACATCGCCTTCGTCGCCTCGGCGACCAGCGGCGTGACGGACTGCGCCGCGTTCACGTGGGTGTGCATCGCGATCATCACTCCGCGCCGGCGGGCGATCGAGGCCACCCGCTCGACGCCGGCCCGGACGTCGTCGGACAGCCAGTGCTGCGGCATGCCCATCAGCGCCTTGGTGGCGAGCCGGATGTCGCGGATGTTCTCGATCTCGAGCAGGCTGGTGAGGAACGCCTCGAGCCGCGGCCACGGCATGTTCGCCACGTCGCCGCCGGAGACGACGACGTCGCGGACTCCCGGCGTACGACGGAGGTAGTCGAGCATGTCGTCGAGACGCGTCTGCGGCTTCGCGACGAACTTGAGCTTGTCGATCACCGGGGTCGAGTTCCCGACCAGGTCCATGCGGGTGCAGTGACCGCAGTACTGCGGGCACGTCGGCAGGATCTCCGCGAGGACCTTGGTCGGGTATCGGTGGGTCAACCCCTCCGTGGCCCACATCTCGTGCTCGTGCAGCGAGTCCCGGGTGGCGTGCGGGTGGGACGGCCAGTCGCCGCGCCGGTCGCTGAACACGGGCAGCATATAGCGACGCACCGGGTCTGCGTAGAAGGCCTCGGTGTAGTCGGCGGCGCCGTTCGGGACGATCGTGTTGAGCATCTGCGGCGGCAGCAGCATCGACATCGTCGCCCGCTCGGCCTGGTCCCGGGTCAGGTCGTCGTACAACCGGTCCTCGAGCAGGTCGCCCATCACGTCACGCAGTTGCTTGACGTTCTTCACGCAGTGCGACCGCTGCCACTGCGCCGATCGCCACTGCTCGGCCGTGACGTCCTTCCACCCCGGGAGGCGAGTCCAGTCAGGCTCCACCAGCTCGGCCCGGCGGTACAGGTACGGCTGGTCG
This sequence comes from Kribbella sp. NPDC055071, assembly GCF_053608045.1. Classification (NCBI taxonomy): domain Bacteria; kingdom Bacillati; phylum Actinomycetota; class Actinomycetes; order Propionibacteriales; family Kribbellaceae; genus Kribbella; species Kribbella sp. NPDC055071. The sequence continues at coordinate 28,906 of NZ_JBSGUS010000021.1, read as the reverse complement.
GCGGGGTTGAGCGAGTCCTCCGGGACACCCAGTTCTGGGCTGATCAGGTCGGTCACGAGTCCTCCGAAGGCGTCAGGGATACAGCGGTCTCCTGTGAGGATAGCGATAGAACTTCCTTCGAATCCACTAGGAGACCGCAAGAATTGTCGTCAGACCTCGACTTGAGGAGTATTTTGCCCGGTCGCACGCCGCCGGACCTCGTCCCGCCCGGCTCAAATGTCGACAAAGGCACAAGCCTGCCGTGTCAGTAATTGGCGCCGCAGGGATGCCCGTGGTCGCTGCGCGAGCGGGTTGGCGCAGGATTGGTGCGTGCGCACACTGCTGACGAACGGTTCCGTCTACTCACCCGCCGACCCTCACGCCACCGCGATCGCGTTCGACGACGGGGTCGTGACGTGGCTCGGTGACGACACCGGCGCGAGCTCGTACGCCGACGGTGCCGACGAGGTGATCGACCTCGACGGCAAGCTGGTCACGCCGGCCTTCGTCGATGCCCACGTCCACACCGCACAGACCGGCGCTCTCCTGAACGGTCTCGATCTGGCCGGTACGACGTCGCTGACCTCAGCCCTGGATCGGCTGGCCACCTTCGCGACAACGCTTCCCAGTGACGCGGTGATCGACGGGGCGGGTTGGGATGAGACCGCATGGCCGGAGGGTCGGCCGCCGATGGCCGAGGAACTGGACCGCGCCGGTGGCGGCCGCCGCATCTATCTGTCCCGCGTGGACGGTCACTCCGGAGTGATCTCCTCTGGGTTGATCCCGGTGGCCCACGGCGACGGCTTGGACCCGAACGGTCGGGTGGAGCGGGATGCGCACCACGCGGTCCGCGATGCTCTGAGTGAGCTGATCGGTCCGGAGCAGCGTCGTACGGACGTCGTCGCCGCTGTGAAGGCGATGGCGGCGAAGGGCATCGGGGCGTTCCACGAGATGGCCGCACCGCACATCGGGCCGCTCTGGGAACTGCCGATCGTGCGCGCGGTCGCGGACGAGCTCGGCCTGTCGGCGACGCTGTACTGGGGTGAGCCCGGCGTCTTCGAGCACATCGGGACCTACGGGTTGGCCGGGCTCGCGGGTGACCTCAATGCCGATGGCGCGCTGGGTTCTCGGACCGCGGCGCTGCGTGAGGCGTACGCCGACCGTGCGGACCATCGTGGTCACGCCTACCTGACACCTGAGCAGATTGCGGACCATGTGATCGGGTGCACCGAGCGGAACGTGCAGGCCGGGTTCCACTGCATCGGCGATCAGGCTCTCGACAACATTGCGCGCGGATTCGAGCTCGCTGCCGAGAAGGTCGGCGTGCAGGCTCTGGTCGCGGCGCGGCACCGCCTCGAGCACGTCGAAATGGTCGACGAGGCAACGATTGCGACCCTCGCCCGCTGTGGTGTGGTCGCGAGCGTTCAGCCGGTCTTCGATGCGCTGTGGGGTGGCGCGGACGGGATGTACGCCGAGCGCGTCGGCGACCGTTGGCAGGGGATGAACCCGTTCGGGTCGCTCGCCCGGGCCGGCGTCGTCCTGGCCTTCGGATCGGACTCGCCTGTCACTTCGCTGGGCGGGTGGGAGGCGGTCCGAGCGGCCGCGTTCCACCACGAGCCGACCGAGCGGATCACCGTCCGGGCTGCATTCCAGGCGCATACCCGGGGTGGCTGGCGCGCGGTGGGCATCGACGACGCAGGTGTACTGGCGCCGTCCACGGCTGCGACGTACGCGATCTGGGCGACCGACGCCGACCTCGTCGTACAGACACCGGACCAACGAGTCGCCGCTTGGTCGACCGACCCCCGAGCCGGCGTCCCGGTCCTCCCGGACCTCACCGCAGAACTCCCCACCTGCCTACGAACCACAGTCGCCGGCCGAGTCGTCCACGAAGCCGACGGCTGGACGCGGTAACACAGAAAAGGCAGCGCCTGGCCGACCGAAAGTGATAGTTAGAGAGCTTCTGATGCGGTTTACTTGCAGATATCAGTCTCTAGTTGTCATTTGAGGTGCCTCGTAGATGCTTCGTAGCTTCAGGGTGGCGAACCACCGGTCACTCCGCGACGAGCAGGAACTCGTGCTCCTGCCCCACCATGGCGGGCGGGAGCCTGCTCTCGTCGTCGGCGCGATCTTCGGAGCGAACGCCGCCGGAAAATCGACCGTGCTCGACGCACTCGGGTTCGTCCAGCGCGCCGTCCGGGACTCCTATCAGCGCTGGTCACCGATTGGTGGAATCGGCCGCCAACCGTTCCGGCTCGACGACCGGAAACGGATGGAATCGTCCTGGTACGTCGTCGAGGTTCTCATCGACGGCGTTCGGTGGACGTACGGCTTCGAGCTGGACGACCAGAGGGTTCTTGCGGAGTGGCTGTTCACGTATCCACAGCAACGACGCCGGATGGTCTTCGAGCGCGACCGCGACGGAATTCGATTCGGGACCACGGTCGGCAACAGACGAGATCGCGCTCGTGTCCTGACAGACCTGATCCGGGACAACGCGCTCTTGCTGAGTCTCGCGGCCCAGCTCGGCCTGGACGAGGTGCTACCGATGTTCTCCTGGCTCGATCACAGTCTGCATCTGGTCACCGCCGGACAGAATCCTCCGACCTCCGCGCTCGCCGACTTCTTGCTGGCCAACCCCGGCCGGCAGGCTGAGGTTCAGGCGCTGATCGCGGCAGCGGATCTCGGAGTGACGGACCTGCAGGTGAGTGCCCCGTCCGATGACCGCCTGATCGCCGCGACTGCTCAACTCGCTGAAGCGAGGGCCAGAGTCGATCGATCGCTGGACGGTGCAGGAGATAACGTCGCGGCCGTTATCGAACTGGGTCGCGCAGAGGCTGATGTCGACTCGGCGCGGGCATCTGCCGCACAGAGCCGGCTGCGGCTCGCTCATGGTGATGGGGCTGTGTTGTTCGAATCGAGCGACGAGTCCGCCGGAACGAGGTCGTGGCTCGCGCTCCTGCCGCTGATTCTGGACGCGCTGTCGTTCGGACACACGCTGGTCATCGACGAGATCGACACGAGTCTGCACCCGCGCCTGGTCGCGCGGGTGATCGAGCTCTTTCGCCATCCGGAAACGAACACCGGCGGCGGCCAGCTCTTCTTCACAACCCACGACGCCACGCTGCTCGGAACCAGCCTCGGGGTGGAGACTCTGCGGCGGGACGAGATCTGGTTCGTGGAGAAGGCGCCGGACGGAGCAACCTCGGTGTTCCCGTTGTCCGACTTCAAGCCACGCAAGGGCGAGAACACCGAGCGCCGCTATCTGGGCGGTAGCTACGGCGCCGTTCCCTCGGTCTTCTCGGACACGCTGGTCAGCGAACTTGTCAGGGCTCGAGAGCAGAGCCATGCCGCGTCGTGAGAACGCCGTCCGCCATCGCAGTCCGCTCGGCCGATGAGTTCGACGAGGTGTGGTGCGTCTTCGATGTCGACGACTTCGACATCGAGCCGGCGACACGGGAAGCACGTCGGGCCGGCCTGGAACTAGCTGTGTCCGACCCATGCTTCGAGCTCTGGCTGCTCCTCCACCACGAGGATTGCCGGGCCTTTCAGAACGGCTACAAGGACGTCGTACGAAGCTTGCAGAAGCACGTCGGCGGCTATGACAAGACGAAGCTGGCCTTTGCCGACTATGCAGGGGGAGTAACAGCGGCGACAGTTCGTGCCGAGAAGCTCGGAGAGTCCGGAAATCCGTCCACCGGTATGTGGCGGCTGGCGACGCGATCAGTCATGACGAGATCCCTTGAGCCGAGGGTTAGTTGCTGCTGGCCCCTGCTTAGGTGTCTAAGGCAACTATTGGGCCGACGCCGGCCGTAGATCCTGTCCAGCGGACGCCGGCCGGCTGAGGTCTTGGGGATCGGGTGGCGAGGCCCGGCGTACCGGTTGGGTGACAGTTAGTTGCCCTGGGTAACGATCACGTGGAGTGCCGAGACGGCTCTGTAACGTGACCTGGCTGAGGGTTCCTCGTTTTTCCTTGTAGGGCAGGCGATAGTGTTACAACGGTCTCAAGGACCCGACGCAGAGGTTGACACCGTCGCCGTCAGCGAGCATCGTTTTGGGAGTCGTCATATCCCGTTTGATCAACGGTCACACGAAGTTCGGCCACCGGATGATCCCGCGACGCTGACCAGGCCAGTGCCAGGCTTGAGTCGACGGGGGCTGAGATCGCCGGTGGTAAGCCCCCCGCGGGGCAGAGGTGGAAGAGGTTCGGCGCCCAGTAGACAACAGCCGGGCGGTTCGCAGCCAGCGGATCGGCGGTTGGTCCGAAGGAGCGCCGAGCCTCTTTCCTTGTGGGCGGAGCCCACCGAATACACAGCCTTCTATTTACGGACAGTGACCTGTAGATCCGGGTTGGCGAGGCTTTCTCAGTTCCTCGCGTTCTGTAGACACCCCTTCACTTTCCGCGTTCGCCGTCCATTGGCTACTGACCGGATACATTTGCGTGTCCGGGACGTTGTACGGTCGTGCGACCGGCGCCCGCCGGGGAGTGAGGACAAGGGGTTTCCGCGTGGGACGTTTGAAGGCTCTGGGGAGGGTCCTGCCGAGGGTTGCGGTGGCCGCGGTCGCCGGCGCGCTGCTCGGACTGGCGTTCGCACCGCACAACCACTCCTGGCTCGCGATCATCGCCGTACCCCTGTTCCTGGCCGCGCTGAACGGCGCCTCGGCCAAGGGCGGGTTCCTGATCGGTGCGGGCTTCGGCATCGCCTACTGGGGTGTCCTGATCCCGTGGATCACGGTGATCGGCGGCGACGCCGCGGTCGCGCTGGCGATCCTCGAGGGGCTCTTCTACGCGGTCTTCGGGCTGTTCGCGACCCAGGTGCTCAAGCTGAAGCTGTGGATGCTGTGGATCCCGTGCCTGTGGGTGGCGACCGAGTTCGCGACGGCATCGGTCCCGTTCGGCGGCTTCCCGTGGGGCAAGCTCGCGTGGGCGTTCTCGGATTCGCCGCTGGGCCGGTTGGCGGCGTACGTCGGTATCGCGGGACTCAGCTTCGTGATCGCGTTCCTCGGTGTCCTGGTGTACGCCGTACTGAAGCCGAAGAGCTCGTTCCGGCTCAGGGGAGTGGCGCTCGTGGCCGGGTTGGCGATCTTCTTCGGCAGCTCGCTGATCACCCTCTCGACCGCGGGTGACGGGAAGAGCGTGAAGGCCGCGATGGTCCAGGGCAACGTCCCGGGCAAGGGGCTGGAGTTCCTCGGCCGCGCGCGGACCGTCACCCAGAACCATCTGAAGGCGACCCTCGACCTGGAGAAGCGGGTCGAGGCCGGTACCGAGATGAAGCCGGACGTCGTGATCTGGCCGGAGAACTCGACCGACATCGACCCGTACGAGGACGCCGAGACGCGCGCCGATATCGAGGAGGCCGTGCGCGCTGTCGACGTACCGATCCTGGTCGGTGCCGTCACCGACGGTCCCGGGCCGAACGAGCGGCAGACCACGGGCATCGTCTGGGACCCGACCACCGGCCCGGGTCAGCGGTACGCGAAGCGGCACCCGGTGCCGTTCGGTGAGTACATCCCGTTCCGCGACCAGCTGCTGCCGTACATCAAGCGGCTCGAGATGATCGGCCGGCAGACCGCGCCCGGCAAGGTCCCGGGCGTGATGCCGATCCGCGGGGTCACGTACGGCGACATCATCTGTTTCGAGCTCGTCTACGACAACGTGATCAACGACGTGATCAACGGTGGCGCGCAGGTCCTCGTCGTACAGACGAACAACGCGACGTACGGCGGGACCGGGCAGCCCGAGCAGCAGTTCGCGATCACCCGGATGCGCGCGATCGAGACCGGACGGACCGTGCTGATCGCCTCGACGAGCGGCATCTCCGGCGTGATCCGGCCCGACGGGTCGGTCGAGCACAAGTCGGGGCAGTTCGTGTCGGACGTGTACGTCGCGACGGTTCCGATTCGGGACGGGAAGACGCTGGCCAGCGTGCTCGGTGGGTGGCCGCAGTGGATCCTGACCGGCTTGGGGCTGTTGAGCATCGTGCTCGCGCTGGTGGCGCGGCGGCGTCGTCGTACCGAAGCCGGCCCGGAGAACCCGCCGGCGGCGACCCCGGCCCGCGAGAAGGTCCCGGTCTGAGTCAGGGTTCTTTCAGGGTTGGGCATGCCCGCTCGTTCCGTACGCTGGTGCTTTAGGCAGGAAGGGGCTGGACATGCCGCGGTTCGTGGCGCTCGCGCTGCTGGTGGTGCCGATCGTGGAGATCTTCGTGATCATCCAGATCGGCCAGGTGATCGGCGGCTGGCCGACGGTCGCGCTCCTGATCGTGGAGAGTGCCCTCGGCGCCTGGCTGATCAAGCGTGAAGGCCGCCGCGCCTGGAACGCACTCCGCACCGCCCTGGACACCGGCAAGATGCCCGGCCGTGAACTGGCCGACGGCGCCCTGGTCCTGATCGGAGGCACCCTCCTCCTCACCCCAGGCTTCGTCACCGACATCTTCGGCTTCTTCTTCGTCCTCCCGTTCACCCGCCCTCTCGCCCGCCGCGCCATGACAGCCTTCTTCGGCCGCCGCCTCACCACCCAACTAGGCGCCACCAACCTCACCGACTTCATCCCCGGCGCACCCCAAACCCCCAAGCCACCCTCCGGCGACGTCATCCAAGGCGAAGTAATAGACCCAGACAAGAAATAACCCCTACTCCAAGCACTCCAGAGCGCGCTCCGGCCGACCCGTAGCATGAAAGGCATGTCCGTTTCGTCTGATGTGCCGTCCGTAGCTGACGTTGCCGGTGACATCGCCGGTCTGGTCCGCCGGTTCACCCACGGTGAGACCCACGCGTTCGCCTTCGGTGACCACGGTGTGCCTGAGGCGGTCGTCGCGAGCTACGACCAGTACGACGATCTCGGTGGCCAGGAGTCTCTCGGCCGGTACGCAACCGTGGTCGCTCCCGAGGTCCTTGCCCGGCAACTACCGGAGATGGTCGAAGCCATCCGCCGCGGAACCTTCGGCGCGCCGGTCCTCGTCGGCACCGAGGCTGAACCCGTTCTGGTGCTGATGTCGACCCAGCAGTACCGCGCCCTCCGCGGCGACGACGAGCCACCGCCCGGCGTGATCGACGACCCGACCACCCGCACCTACGATTCGACCCCAACCCCGGGCAGCAAACCCTTCAGCCTGGACGAGTGGGCCAAGGACGACCCCTTCACCCAACAGATGCTCGAAGAAATCCGGCAGGAACGCGACACAACCGATGGCTGAAAACCAGCCAGAACCACCGTTCCAGGTCCTGCTCGGCGAGGGCGCCGTGCAGGACCTCGGCCAGATGCGAGATGCCGCCGCCGCGGAGGCCGCTCAGTACCCCGCCGACAAGTCGCCTGCCCACAACGCGAAACGCACGCTCTACAAGAACACCCTGCGGGAACTGCAGGACCTCGAGACCGGCGCATCGAACGGTCACCATGTGCTCGGTGCGCACCGGGGTCTCGGCGATGGCCGGGACGTCGTCGTCTGCAAGATCGGCGACGGCACCGGGAAGCCCAACAATCGCCTGACGTTCCGTGAGGTCCCCGGCCGGAACGCGGGTGGGACCGACGCGCGCGACGTGATCGCGATCGGAGCCCGTCACGGCGACAACAACGTCTACCAGACGACGGCGATGCGCCTCGACAGGTCGGCCGACGACAGGCTCCCGCAGCTGGACCGGTTCGGTGAGGCGCAGGTCGGCAGCGGTGGCAAAGCGCACCAGCGCCAACCTGTCCTGGACGCGAACCGCGCTATCGCGCACGCTTTCGACGGCCAGAAACCGTTGTCCGGAACGCGACCGCTGAGCGAGACCGCCTTCGGAGGCAGGACCGCATCAGGCGGCGCCGGCAAACAGCCGAGCAAGCAGACCGCTCCTAGGCTCGACCCGAACCGAAGCCAGTAGACGTCGAATGTCTCGGACTTCGCCTGGGCTGTACCGCGGGGAGTTGCTGGCTGGGTCGAAGGGGAGCGGGTGTTGACCATGCACGCGGCTACGATCCAGGTTCGTCCGGTCGGCGGGTTGGCTTGTAGGTCTTGTCCGAGTGCATGGAGGTATGGGTGTGAACGATCGCGACGCGGCCCTGGGGGAGTGGAAGACCGCCAATCTGCCGGGCGGTCAGGTGGCCTACGCGGAACGTGGTTCCGGCGTACCGGTCGTCTTTATCCACGGGCTGCTGGCCAACGCCAACCTCTGGCGGAAGGTGGTGCCGGAGGTCGCTGAGGCCGGCTTTCGGTGCATCGCCGCGGATTGGCCGCTCGGCGGTCACCGGCTGCCGTTTCCGGCCGAGACCGACCTGACCCCGGTCGGCGTCGCGGATCTGATCGCGCAGTTCCTGGCGGAGCTCGAACTGGTCGGCGCGATCATCGTCGCCAACGACACGGGCGGGGCACTGGCCCAGATCCTGATGGCGAACCATCCCGAGCGGATCGGGCGGGTGGTGCTGACTCCGTGCGACGCGTTCGAGGAGTTCTTCCCGAAGCCGTTCGACCAGATGCCCCGGCTCGTCCGCATCCCGGGTGCGCTGTGGCTCGCGGGCCGTCTGTTCCAGAGTTCCGCCGTACGACGGTTGCCGAACACGTTCGGCATCTTGGCCAAGCGCGGCGTACCGGACGCGATCCTCGACTCGTACGTGCAGCCGATCCGTGACAGCGGCGAGATTCGCCGGGACGCGAAGCGGTTCATCTCGGGGGTCCATCGCAGGGACACGCTCGCTGCGGCAGAGCGGCTGGCCGGATTCGACAAGCCGGTGCTGATCGTTCGCGCCGACGAGGACCGCATCTTCGCGCCTGAGCTGTTCGAGCGGCTGGCGGCGGCACTGCCGAATGCCACGCTGGTCACGGTGGCCGATTCGTGGACGTTCATTCCGGAGGATCAGCCGTCCGAGTTGGCCCAACTGATTGTGAACTTCGCGCGGTGAGTGTGGCCGACCTGCCGTCGTGGCTGACCTGGCAGCAGCGGCCGTTCCCGGACGCGAATCTGCTTCTGGTGGATGGCCGCGAGCCGGCGATGGTCGACAGCGGATTCGTCGGCCATGCACCGGAGACGGTCGAGTGGGTTCACGCGCGTACTCAAAACCTGCAGTTGGTCGTGAACACGCACTGGCATTGTGATCACGTCGGCGGGAACGCGCTGCTGCAGGAGTTGGGCGCCGGGATTGCGGCGAGCGCACCGGACGCCGACGCGGTCGAACGGCGGGATCCGGGCTGCTGCATGTCGGAGTACCTCGACCAGCCGGTCCCGCAGTACTCGGTCGATGTGGCCCTCGAGGACCGTCAGGTATTGCGCCTCGGCGACACTGACTGGGAGGTGGTGGGCACTCCCGGACACACCGCCGGTCACCTCGCGCTCTGGCAGCCCGATGAGCGGCTGCTGGTCGTGGGCGACGCCTTGTCCGACTATGACGTCGGCTGGGTGAACATCGCGGTCGACGGCGTCGAGGCGACCATCACCGCGATGAACTCCCTGCAGCGACTGGCCGACCTGAGGCCGCGGATCGTCCTCCCGTCGCATGGCCCGATCCCGGTCGACACCGACGCGGCCTTCGCCAACGCAACGCGTCGCGCCCAGCGACTCGTGGACGATCCGCAGGGCGCGATCTGGTACGGCGCGCGAAGGGTGTTCGCCTACGCCCTGATGATCCGCGGAGGCCTCCGGTACGACGCAGTCGAGCCCTACCTCATCACCCGCCCCTGGGTCGCAGACGCCGCCCGCTTCCTCAACCGAAACACCCAAGCCTTCGCCACCGAACTAGTCACAGACATGATCCGCACCGGCGCCATCACCGAACACAACAGCACCCTCCACGCCACCGCCCCCCACACCCCAGTAACCCCCGACTCCATCAACGTCCCCCCACCCCGCGAATGGACCCCCACCGAACACTGAACAAAAGAAACGACAGGAAAGAAAGATACGGAGTGGCTGGCTGGAGGGTTATTCAGAAGCTCTGAAGAGGGTGCTGAGGGCCTGGCTGGGCTGGGCGGGCCGGCGGTGCTCGGCGGGTCAGAGTATGTGCAGGCATCGAGTCGTGGATCGTGGTCGGCCAGACACACCCCACCGCGCCATAATCCACGACTCGAACCACCCAGCGGGCACGCAAGGCATCCGCACCCGGGGCTGCATGACCGCTCACTCAGCGTCTGGTCCTCGACAGCCCCGATCCCTCACGCACCGCGGTCATCGCATTCCCGACACGCCAACCACAGGCCGCCCGCACCTACGCACCGAGCCCGCCACACGCCCAGCAGCTCTAATCTTTTCTTTCGCTGTTCTTTCTTTTCCTGGCTCTTCGGTGGTTGCGGATCGGTCTTGGGGTCAGGTGCCGAGGTCTTGGACCCAGGTTCCTCGGTTCCATTTGTCTTTGATTCGGCCGCTGTTGTAGCCGACGCCCATGACTGTGTATGAGCAGTTCAGGATGTTGGCGCGGTCGGTGTCGCTGTTCATCCAGGCGTTCACTACGGCTGTTGCGTCGCGGGAGCCGGTGGCGACGTTCTCGGCGGTCGAACTGCCGGTGTATCCGGCTGCTCGCATGCGGTCGAGCGGCGTGCGGCCGTCTTCACTGTTGTGGGCGAAGTAGTGATTGTCGACCATGTCGTCCGCGTGTTCCTGGGCCGCATTGTCGAGCGCGCTGCTCAGCTGTAGTGGCGCGCAGCCGGCGTTCGTCCGCTCGTTGTTCGTCAGCCGCAATACTTCCTGGGCCTGCGGCGAACCAACTGGCGGCGGTGGTGGCGGCGGTGTGGATGGCCTAGGAGCCGGCGGCTTCGGTGCGGTCGTCGTGGGGTGGGTTGTCGGCTGCGTGGTCGGTTTCGGCAGGGGAGTGGCCGTGGGGTGTGCCTGCGTCGACGGCGTAGATGCCGCAGTCGTCGTCCGGGTCGGCGGTGGCGTCGAAATGGCCGGCCTGCTGGGCATTACGGTCGGAGTAGGCGTTGCCTTCACCACGATCAGGTGAGCCGTCACCTTGCTGGTCAGCGGAAGGTGGTGACGAATCGCGGCCGGGTCATTCTTGCCGCGGGCAACGTACCAACCTCCCAGCACGACCAGACCGAGCACGGTCAGGGCTCCGATCAGCGGAGCTACGGCAACACGCTTGCGACGCCCAGGACCACTGGGCTCGTCGTCCTCAGGCCCCCGAGGCCCGTCGTTCAGGTCCGTCACGCTATGGAAACTAAGGGATACGCTCGCGGGTGTTACGAGCCCATTCACAATCTTAACGATTGCTGAAGGTGATTCCGGGAAATTATTGACAACTCCTCTCCAAATGGAGACTCTCCATTCGGAGAGTCTCCGAACGGAGAGGTCCCGAGCCTAAAGTAGTTGCTGGAAGCAAATAGAATGTAAGAAGTTATGCAAATGTCCTGAGCCCCCGTTTCGGGAGAACGGTTGCCGCGCGTAACTTCCCCATCACACACCGCAGCGTGCTATGGGGGAGTGAGATGATCCAGCGGTCACCCGTCACTACGCATGTCCACGGAACGGCGGCGCGGATCGGCTGGTTCGCACTGTATCTGGAGGCACTCCTGGTGCCGCTCGTTCTCACCTGCATGTCGTACGGCGTCCGCACCATGAAGCTCGGCGAACAGCTCGCGCTCGGCCTCGGGCTGGTCGCCTTCTCGGCGCTCGTGGTGGCCGTGATCCTGCCGGCCCGGGTCTCACCGCTGATCGCGGCGTTCGGGATCGAGACGATCCTCAAGATCCATCGTGGTATCGCGAAGGCCGCGGTGATCCTGGTGCTGCTGCACGTGGTCGCCGTACTGATCGAGGACCCGCGCGGCCTGAGGATCTTCAACCTGCTGCACACGACCTGGGCCGCGCGCGCGGCGACCGCTTCGACGGTGGCGCTGATCCTCTTGGTCGTCCTGGCGATGACACGGGCCCGCCGTCTGCCGCGGTACGAGGGGTGGCGGATGGTCCACAACCTCCTGGCCGGGTTCGTACTGGTGACTGCCTGGCTGCATGTCTGGTGGCTGCGGCACCTGATGACGAAGCCACTGCTGGCGATCTGGTTCTTCGGGACCGGCCTGCTGGTGGTCGCCCTCTTCTTACGCCGCTGGTTGTGGTTGCCGCTGCGCGCCCGGCGACGCGCGTACCTGCTCGAGGATGTGCGGCTTGAGCCGGGAGACGGGGTCACGCTGACCATTCGAGCGGACCGCCACGCCGGTGTTCCGTTCAATGCCGGCCAATTCGCGTGGCTCAAGATCGGTGCGACGGCGTTCGTGTTCGAGGAGCATCCGTTCAGCATCTCGTCCACTGCCGACCGCCCTGGCGTCAAGCAGTTCACGATCAAGGCACTCGGCGACTTCACCGAGTTGCTCAGTGCGCTGCGGCCGGGACGTCGGGTGTTCCTGGACGGCCCGTACGGCGGATTCACGATCGAGGGACTCGATGGGTCGGCCGGGTTCATGATGATCGCGGCCGGAGTCGGCATCACGCCGTTGATCAGCATGCTGCGCACCCTGGCCGATCGCCGCGACCGTCGGCGGCACTGGCTGATCATCGCGTCCCGGACCGTGGAGGAGTTGATGCTGCGGCCGGAGATCGAAGAGGTCCGCCAGCGCCTGAATCTCAAGGTTGTCGAGGTGCTGAGTAAACCCGGCCCGGAGTGGATCGGCGAGACGGGCCGGATCAGCGGCAGGCTGCTGTCCCGTTATTTACCACGCAACCCGTCGCGCCTGAACTACTTCATCTGCGGCCCGACCCCGATGGTTCACACCGTCAGCCACGCCCTCGCCGCCCGCGGCATCCCGCTCCGCAAAATCCACACTGAACGCTTCGGTGCCGCCTGAGCTCAGCGTTTCAGCGCGTTGGCCTGGTAGTCGCGGATCTGCTCGATGGTGGTTTCGGGGAGCAGTCGTTTCGGCCAGTAGATGTCCAAACCGCACCTGTTGCGGCTCCAGGTCAGCAGCGCGACGCGTTCCTTCTGGAGCCGGTTGAGCGTCGGGTCGTGCCGGGCCGGCTGGGCGACGAATCTCGTCGTGAGCGAAAGGATCTGGGCGTTCTTCGTCGGCGGGTTGGCGGGGAGCGACTGGAGATAGTTGGCGTAGGTGGAGAGCCGGATGCCGACCACCTGCGCGCGCTGCGTGAGAACCCCGGTAGCCACGTCCTCGATGTCTTGCCACGGGGCCATGCCACCAATGGTTGGCTTCAACCCGGCGGGGGTGAGCTCGAACAACGGTTGCGGCCTGATCAGCTGATTGCCCTGCAGGACGGCCAGGAGGACGAAAAAGACGAAGCCAAAGGTTCCCGTCACGGGATGATCGTCGAAGAACATGACGACGCCGATCAGCGCGACGAGGATGCACACGACCACGTACAGCAGTTGCAGCTTGCGGTTTGCGTAGACCGCGACCGTTTCCATATCTCGAATCTCCCCCAGTGGTGCCTGGAGGAAGTGTGCGCGCGCGAAGCGGTCTCGTCCAGATCTGCGCGGTAGGAAAGTCGTCGTACGGCGTCAGTAGGTGCCGAAGACCCATTGGGACGGCGAGCTCTGGTCGTCGCCGCGCCAGAAGTCGGCCCAGAGCGTCCGGAACTCTGCCCGCGAGAGATGACCGTCACCGTTGAGGTCGAGGGTCGGGAAGTGCTCCTCGATACCGTCGTCGGAGCCCTTCCAGGCGTAGACGACCTGTTTGTGCTCCTCGAGCGCGATCCGATCGTCGCCGTTCTCGTCGATCGCGTCGAACATCGCGTCCGCGGTCGCGTAGATCGCCTCGTCCATCGCCGGCAGTTGGTCGACGACGTTCATCAACTCGTCGAGCGACACCTTGCCCGCGTGCTCGGCGCCGGACAACGTCGCGAGCGCCGACCACCACCCCATCATGATCGCCCGCATCCGCTGATATTCCTCGGTCCCCGCCGCCCATTCCCGCAGCCCCACCCACCGCTCGGTCAACGCCTCGAAGTCCGCCTCCTCGAGATAGCCGTTCCCGTCGGCATCCATCGCCCGAAACACCCCAGCAACCTTCCGCCGCTGAAACTCACTAGCCATTTCCCCAACCCCTTTCCCCGCACCCACTGGTCCTTTCGGACAATACGCAGAGTCACCCCCGGCCGCGCCATAACTCTGCGTGTCGCAGGCAACCACGAAATGTAACGGGGTCAAACCCCATTTAACTCGGAGCCGTGGCGTTTTCTTTCGGGGTCAAACCGCCCCGAGATCGACCGCCACCGGGAACGGCACCGAGGCATTGACTGCGCCGGTGAAGATCTCTCCGTCGCGGTAGGTCCGGGTCGCCGGGTCGAGAACGTACGTGTACACCAGCGGGATCCCGGTGGCGGCCTGCTCGACGCGCCAGTAGAACGCGATTCCTGACTTCGCGTACTGGTCGACCTTGACCACCCTGTCGGTTGTCTCCGAGCCCGGGGACACGACCTCGACGATGAGCAGCACGTGCTCGGGTCGGGTCGGGGAGACGTCGATCGTGTCGGCCCGGTACACCACAACGTCTGGGCGGCGATTCGTCAAGGGCAGGTCTTGCAACCGTACGTCGAAATCTGTGTCGGCATTCCACTCCGGACCTGCCGCCAGGTCCAGCGCGTTCGCGAGGATGCGCGCGAGTCTGTTGTGACGCTTGGAAGGGCTCGGGGTCGCGACGACCATCCCGTCCACGATCTCGATGCCAGCGCATTGTTCAGAAGACCACGAGTCGTATTGCTCGGCGGTGATCTGCGTATGCATCCAGGCTGGGACGGCTGCGTCAGTGGTCATCGCCTGCCTCCCTTGAGCCCGCAACGGGCGCAGTTCGCCGGAGCTGAGCGTACCGGTGGACGGTGACCCTCAGAATCCAGGCAGGAGAGGACAGGCGATGCCGTGGGGTGGTCGTTCGGATGGTGGGCGTGGTCTTGGGGGTGGGGTGTGGTGGGTGAGGATGGGGTCTTCTGGGGATTGGAGTGGGTTGATGCGGGCGGTTGTGGTGCGGGAGTTTGGGGGGCCTGAGGTTTTGGTGGTGGGGGAGGCGCCTGTGCCGGTGGCTGGGGTTGGGCAGGTGTTGGTGGAGGTGTCGGCGGCCGGGGTGAATTACGCGGATACGCATCGGACGGATGGGTCGTACCGGGGTGGGGTGACACTGCCGTTCGTGCCAGGGGTTGAGATTGTGGGGCGGACCGGGGACGGGCGTCGGGTGCTGGCGCCGGTCTTCGAGACCGGTGGGGGTTATGCGCAGTACGCCGTTGCGTCGCCCGAGTGGATGGTCGACGTACCGGATGCTGTGAGTGACGGGCAGGCGCTGGCGTTGCTGATTCAGGGGCTGACTGCGTGGCACGTGCTGCGGAACAGCGCTCGGTTGGGTCCGGGGGAGACGGTGCTGGTCAACGCGGCCGCGGGCGGGGTTGGTTCGCTCGCGATTCAGCTCGCCAAATACTTCGGTGCCACCCGAGTTGTCGCGGCGGCATCGACGGCGGCCAAGCGCGAACTGGCGTTGTCGCTAGGAGCTGATGTTGCCGTCGACAACGATCCGGACGGGTACGCCGATCGGGTGCGCGCGGCCACGGACGGCCGGGGAGTCGACGTCGCGTTGGATTCGACCGGCGGGCCGGCGATGCTGGCCGCGTTGGACTGCTTGGCCGGCTTCGGCCGCCTGGTGAACTACGGGAATGCGGGCCGCGAAGGTCGTCCGCTCATCGATGCCAACGCTCTGGGTGATCGGAATCTGGCGATCGCCGGCTTCTGGTTGCGGCCGGCGATGAACCAGCCGGGCGGCTACCTCGAACCCTTGACCGAGCTGCTCGACCTCACGGCGTCCGGGAAACTCCACCCACTCGTCGGCGCGGAGTATGCGCTCGACGACGCCCGCCGGGCCCACGAGGACCTCCTGGCCCGCCGCAGCACCGGCAAACTCGTCCTCAAAATCTAGGCCGAGGTTTGTTGGCGGCTGCCGTCCCGGCGCTTATTCTCTGGCCATGGGCCTAGTGGTGCTCGGTAGGCGGGTCGGTGGGTGGTTGCGTCGGCGGGATACCGGGCTGGCCGCTACTCGGCGAGCTGGGCGGACCGCGTTGGTGATGCCGACGCTGTTCGCGTTCTGTGCCGGGGTGCTGCGGTCGCCGACGGTCGCGACCTTCGCTGCTTTCGGCGCGTTCGCGATGCTGTTGCTGGTCGATTTCTCGGGTACGACGGTGCAGCGCATCCGTGCTCAGGTCCAGCTTCTGGTCGCGTGGCTGGTGCTCGTCTCGCTCGGCACGCTCGCCGGTCAGTCCGTGTGGTCGGCCGTCGCAGGCACACTGATCGTGGCGTTCGCCGTACTGTTCGCCGGTGTCGTCAGCTCGGTGCTGGCGGGGGCGGGCACCTCGTTGCTGCTCGCATTCATTCTCTCGGTGGCCACCCCGGCGCCGTTGTCGCAGCTGCCGGAGCGGTTGGCCGGCGTCGCGATCGCCGGCGCGGCCGCGATCCTTGCAGTCTGGTTGCTCTGGCCGCGCGCCGTGGTCGACCCACTGGGTGCGCCGGCGGCACGGGTCTGCCGAGCCACTGCGGTGCAGCTCCGGGCTGAGGCGAGGGAAACCGTCGAGGTCTGCGAACGGCGGACCGAGGAGACGGAGACCCTGATCGCCGAGCTTCGTCGTACCTTCACCGCAACACCGTATCGGCCGACCGGGTTGTCGACGGGCTCCAGAGCACTCATCCGCCTGGTTGATGAACTCACGTGGTTGAGCACGATCCTCGGCGAGGCCGGACCGACCAGCGCGCACGCGGCTGCCGACGACCCGGACGCGTCGGCGGTGCACCTGGCGGCCGCGAACGTACTGGATCTCAGCGCGGAGCTGCTCGAGGATCCGAAGCTCGCTCCGGATCGCCTGGCCGCCGCGGCAGCGGAGTTGCGCGAGGCCGTCACCGCGCTCGAGGCAGGCGCGGTCACCAGGTTGCCAGCGGCGAACGGCTCCCAGCCCGGGGTGATGGAGTTCGTCGGCAGCCTCGCGGTGTCCTTCCGGGCCCAGGAGATCGCGTTCGGCGTCCTGCAGGTCGCCCAGAACCTCGAAGCCGCGCGAGTCGCCGACCAGCGGAGCTGGGGCGATCGCCTGCTCGGCCGGGATCCGACCTCGCTCACGAGTCCCTTGGCCAGCGCGGTGGAACGGGCGACCGCCCACCTCGAGCCGCACTCGGTGTGGTTGCACAACAGCATCCGCGGTGCCGTCGGGCTGGCGGTCGCGGTCGCGATCGCGAACGTGACCGGCGTACACCATGCCTTCTGGGTCATCCTCGGAGCGTTGTCGGTGCTTCGCTCCAACGCGCTCAACACCGGGCAGAACGCCTACCGCGCGATCGGCGGCACGGTCCTCGGCTCGATCGTGGGAGCCGGCCTGCTCGCTCTGATCGGCGAGAACAAGCTCGTCCTGTGGATCCTGCTGCCGATCGCGGTGCTCTGCGCCGGCATCGTGCCGGCCGCGGTCTCGTTCCTGACCGGGCAGGCGGCCTTCACGATCACGCTGGTGATTCTGTTCAACATCGCCCAGCCGGAAGGCTGGTCACTGATCCTGTTCCGGATCGAGGACATCGCCATCGGCTGCGCAGTGAGCGTTGTGGTCGGAGTGCTGTTCTGGCCGCGCGGCGCGTCCGCAGCAGTGGGCAAGGCGCTGGCCGAGGCGTACGTCGACAGCGCCCAGTATCTCGTCAGCGTCGTCGCGTACGCCGTCTCGTGCTGCGTACCGGGGTCCCGGCCGGCCACTCCGCAGGACAGCCGACGGGCAGCGGCCGCGGCCCGCCGGCTCGACGACGCCTTCCGCACGTATCTTGCCGAGCACGGACCCAAGCCGGTCCCGCTGAGCGAAATGACCGCTCTCGTCACCGGCGTCGTCGGAGTCCGACTGGCCGCGGATGCCATCGTCGAACTCTGGGAGCGGTACGGCGATGGCCGGCCCCCATCCGACGACCGGGACGCGGCTCAGGCCGAACTCGTGGCGTTGGCCGACCGGCAACTCAAGTGGTACACCGCGCTGGCCACCGCCCTGGAAGGTCAGGGGGCAGTCCCCGAGGTCCTGGCGTACAACCCCGAGATCAAGAAGCGCCTGATCGAAGCGGTCCGCCGAGACCTGTACGACGCCGACGGCCAGGCATCGCCCACAGCCATCCGCATCCTCTGGACGAGCGACCACCTGGCCGTCGTCCGCCGTCTTCAGCCGGGCCTGGCCAGCGCAGCCGGCCGAACCACCGCTCCAGCTCCAGCCCGCGAACCAGTTCCCGCGGTCACCGCTACGAGCTGAACGGGCCCTTGGGGCCGAAGGCGTGTTCGGTGAAGCGGGCCGCCATGCTTTCGTGGGTCTCCGGGCCCGGGTGGAGGTTGTCCAGGAGCGGCTGGGCAGCGTTGTCGGCTTCGTCGTACAGGACCCGGCCGTCCAGGTAGTGGAGATTCGGGTCGTCCGCCGCGCGCTGCGCGACGATCCGGGCCAGCTCGGCGCGGATGACGGACAGCGTGAGCTTCCCGGCCGGAACCTCATCCGGGTTGCCGGTGGCAACGAATCCGAGCCGTCCTTCGGCCAGGGCGGCCAGATCCCAGCCGGCCGGACCTGGCGTGTTCTCGTGGATCGGGCACAGGATCGGCGAGACGACCAGCAGCGGCGTCTCCGGGTGGCCCTCGCGGATCGTGTCGAGGAAGCCATGGACCGCCGGGGTGAACGAACCCAGCCGGAACTCGTCGCTGTTGACGATGTTGATGCCGAGCTTGACGCTGATCAGGTCCGCCGGCGTGTCGCGCATCGTCCGGGCGATGTACGGCTGCAGACGGGCGCTGCCGCCGTACCCGAGGTTGACGAGCTCTACCCCAGCTTCGGCGGCGGCCAGCGCCGGCCAGATCCCGGTCGGGTGGGTCGCGTTGGAGCCGTGGCTGATCGAGCTGCCGTGATGCAACCAGATCCGGCGAGACACCGGAACCGGTGCGACCGGGGCATCGGTGCGCAGGGCAACCAGTTCGGTGGTCTCGTCGTGAGGGAGCCAGATCTCGACGGTCTTGTCGGCTGCCGGAAGCCCACCGAAACGGAGAGTCTGCACGGTGCCGAGCTGGGTCTCGGTGCTGCCGGTCGCCAGGTCAATCGTGATGACATCGCCGCCGCTGACGGTCGACTGAGCCACGAGCTGTCCATCGACGAGTACGTCGTACACGCCGTCCGGGCGCGGGGGAGCGCCGAGGTAGTTCCGCTTGGTCGGCACTGTGTCGAGCTCGACCACGGTGGCACTCGTCCGGAACACGAGCCGCACGCCGGAGGGCTGTGCCTCGGACATGGCCAGCTGAGCGTCGTACTGCCGGCGAGTCCACGCGGGCAGGCGGTGGGGGAGGATGCCACGGGAGGTCGGCTCGAGCTCGAGGGCGCCGCGGACGAGTGCCGCGGTGATGGGTGTGGTGATGGGCGTGGTGATCACGAGGATTTCCAGTCGGTGAGGAGGGTGTCGAGGCCGTCGAGGATGCGCGGCCAGCTGTCGGAGCTGTCAGGTGAGCTGTGGCTGAACGAGCCGCCGAGCTCCAGACTGATGAACCCGTGGAAGACGCTGCCCAGGAGCCGAATCGCATCCGTCTGCGCAGGCTCACGCAGGTCGTAAGCGCGCAGGATCGCCCGGGTCAGCTCCGAGTGCCGCTGCCCGGCCGCGAGCAACTCCGCCGATGGCGTCGCCGGGACGAAGCGCGCCGCGGCATACCGCCCGGGATGCGAGCGGGCGTACTCGCGATAAGCGTTCGCGAACGCCGCCAGCGCATCCCGGCCGGCCCGTCCCGCCACCGCGTCCGAGCAGAGCTCGGCGAGCTCGGACAGCGCAACGAGCGCGATCCGGGCCTTCAGATCAGCCGAACTCCGAACGTGCGAATACAAGCTGGCGACCTGTACGCCGAAGTGCCGGGCCAGCGCGGACACGGTCACCTGCTCGAAGCCGACCTCATCGGCCAGCTCGGCGCCGGCCAGCGCCACCCGCTCCGTCGTCAGTCCTGCCCTTGCCATAACTCATTATGTGCAAACCTAAAGTCTGTAGGCAAATGGGCCAAAAGAAAATGCCCTCACCGCGCCATTGCGGTGAGGGCAACTTCAGTGGTTCAGGCGGTGCGCTTGGTGCGGTGCAGGTGCGCGGGGCCGATCTCGCCCTTGCGGAGCAGCTCGACCCGCTCGGCCAGCAGCTCCTCCAGCTCCGAGATGCTCCGGCGCTCGCGCAGCATGTCCCAGTGCGTCCGCGCGGGCTTCTCCTGCTTCGGCTCCGGCTTCTCACCGGTCGAACGGGCGGCCTCGCTGCCGCAGTGCGGGCACTCCCAGACCGCGGGCACCTCGGCGTCGTGCGCCATGGTGACCTCGACCACGTGGCCGCGGGGGCAGTCGTACGTGATCATCTGGCGCGGCGCGAACTCGACGCCGCGGTCATCCTCGAAGCTGACCCCACCCAGCCCCGAACCACGCAGTACGCGATTAGACATGTCAAACCTCCGAGATCGTCATCCGTGCCAACGGTCGGCCGGCCCGGATCATTCCCATTTTGGCATGCCCGCGCCGTATGTACGCACCTGACAGCACCGTCATGACGCCCTGTCATCGGGCGTTCACTCATCACGGTGTGTCGCGGGCCGTCCGGGCTATGACGCGCCGAAGTGGTGTTCAGTTCACAGCGAGTTGCCAGGAATCGAGGATCAGTTCCTCAGCAACGAGCCCTAGCGTCTGCTTCCATGGTGCTACCCCGCCACAAGCTCCGTGGCCTCAGCGTGCTCAATGTGGCCTTGGTGGCCATCGTCCTGGCCGTCGCCGTGACGGCGTACTTCCTGTTCTTCCGCAAGGACGATCCGGCCGCAAGTGCGACCCGTCCGTCGGTGGCCGTCGCCCGCGGCGACGTCACCGCGAGCGTCAGTTCCAGCGGGACGCTGCAGAGTTCGCAGACGGCGTCGCCGCAGTTCGAGACCTCCGGCACTGTGACCCAGATCCTGGTGAAGGTCGGCCAGGTCGTGGCCAAGGGTGCGGCGATCGCGAAGGTCGATCCGGCCGCGGCCCAGCGCCAACTCCGGATCGCCGACCAGAACCAGATCGCGTCAGCCAACTCGGTCACCGCGGCCGAGGAGACGCTCAGCGACGCCCAGGACGCCGAAGACGCCGCGGACGCGGCGGCCGCCTCGCCGACCCCGACCCCGACACCCGGCCAGCAGGCCCAGACCCAAACCCAGACTCAGAACCAGGGGCAGAGCCCGGAAGTTGCCGTGAGCAACGCCGAGGCGAGCCTGGCCCGCGCCAAGGCCGACAAGGAACAGTCCGACCAGGACGTCGAGGCGGCCCAGGACGCGGTCGCCGCGACCACGCTGAAGGCACCGATCGCCGGCACGATCACCGCGATCAACGGGTCGGTCGGTTCGGTCACCGGCGGGTCCAGCTCGAGTACCGGATCAGGGTCGAGCTCCGGCACCGGTTCAGGCTCGACCTCAGGTCAAGGTTCAGGGTCCACCAGCTCCGGTACGACGACCACCTCGACCGGCACCGGCTTCGTCGACATCTCGGATCTGAAGGCTCTCCAGGTCGTCGCCGCGTTCGCCGAGGCGGATGCGATCAAGATCAAGGCCGGCCAGTCGGCCACCGTCAGCCTCAACGCCGAGCCCGGTACGACGATCACCGCCGCGCTGGCGTCCGTCTCGCCGACCCCGACCACGACCAACGGCGTGGTCTCGTACTCGGCCACCTTCTCGCTGACCAAGCTCCCGGCCAACGCCCGGATCGGCCAGACCGCCAACGTCACCGTCCAGACCGCCAAGGCGGCCAACGCCCTGTACGTCCCGAGTACCGCGATCCAGACGAGCGGTACGACGTACACGGTGACGATGGCCGACGGCAGTGGGACACGGGAAGTGAAGATCGGCGTTCGCGGCGACAGCTTCACCCAGATCACCTCCGGCCTGACCGAGGGCGAGCGGATCGACCTGCTCCAGGGCGCGATCGGCGCAACCGGCACCGGGGCCGGGGCCGGCCAGGGTCGGCAGGGTCAGTTCCCGACCGGCGGCGGGCAGTTCCCCGGCGGTCAGTTCCCGGCCGGCACGGGTGGCGGCGCCACCGGCGGGGGCAACCGTGTCCGGTGACGCTCTGATCGACATCCGGGGTGTCACCAAGACGTACGGCAGCGGCGAGACCACGGTGCACGCGTTGCGTGGCGTATCGCTGCGCGTCGAGGCCGGTGAGTACGTCGCGGTGATGGGCTCGTCGGGATCCGGCAAGTCGACGCTGATGAACATCCTCGGCTGCCTGGACGTCCCGAGCCGCGGTGAGTACTGGCTGGACGGCAGCGACGTGGCCAAGCTGAGCGAGGATCAGCAGGCGCTGGTCCGCGGCCGCAAGATCGGCTTCATCTTCCAGTCCTTCAACCTGATCCCGCGGACGTCCGCGCTCGCGAACGTCGAACTCCCGCTCACCTACGCCCACCTGCGACGGGCCGAACGCCGCCGACGGGCCGGTCGTGCGCTCGAGCTCGTCGGCCTGGCCGACCGCGCCAACCACCGGCCGAACCAGTTGTCCGGTGGCCAGCAGCAACGGGTCGCGATCGCCCGCGCCCTGGCGACCGGCCCCCGGATCCTGCTCGCGGACGAGCCGACCGGAAACCTCGACGCGCACTCGACCGACGAGGTGCTCGGCATGTTCGACGCGCTGAACCACGAAGGCAGGACGGTCGTCGTGATCACCCACGAGCACGACGTCGCGGCCCGGGCCCGGCGGCTCATCCAGGTCTCCGACGGCCGGATCGTCGCGGACGAGGTGACGCGCTGATGTCACCTCGCGACCTGATGGGAGCCGCCCTGCGCGGCCTCAGCGCCAACAAGCTCCGCTCGCTGTTGACCGTCCTCGGTGTCTCGATCGGCGTCGGTGCCGTCATCGTCCTGATTGCCGTAGGCAACGGCTCGGGCAAGGCGGTGCAGGATCGGCTCGAGGCGATGGGTACCAACCTGCTGACGGTCTCCACGACCGGTGGTGGCGGCGGGTTCCAGCGCGGACAGGCCGGCCCGGCGGCGCAGCAGTACAGCCTCACGCTCGCCGATGCCACCGCGCTGGCCGACAACCGCCTCGCACCCGACGTGGCCGCGGTCGCGCCGGTCATGACGAGCTCCGGTACGGCGACCAGCGGCGACACCAGCTACACCGTCAACCAGGTGATCGGTACGACGCCCGAGTACATGCCGGCCACCAACACACCGGTCGGAACCGGCGAATCCTTCACCCAGGAGGACGTCGACACCTCGCAGCGGGTCATCCTGCTCGGCCAGACGACAGCGACCGAACTGTTCACCCGGCCCGCGAGCGCGGTCGGCCAGACGATCAAGCTCGGCGCCGTCGACTTCGTCGTTCGCGGGGTGCTGGCGAGCAAGGACAGCACCGGGTTCAACGATCCGAACGCGACCGCGATCGTGCCGATCACCACGCTGCGCGCGACCCAGGCCGGCTACGGCCCGCTGAGTCAGATCGTCGTACAGGCGGCCGACTCGACTCGGGTCGACACCGCGCAGGCGGAGGTGACCGAACTGCTGACCGCGCGTCACCAGGTGCCGGCGAACCAGACCTCGCCGTTCCGGATCACCAACTCGGCGCAGATCCTGCAGACGAGCCAGGACACCGCCGCGACCTTCACCGCACTGCTGGCGACGGTCGCCGCGATCAGCCTGGTCGTCGGCGGGATCGGGGTCACCAACATCATGCTGGTCACGGTCACCGAGCGGACCCGTGAGATCGGTATCCGCAAGGCGCTGGGGGCTCGGCGGCGGACGATCCTCGGGCAGTTCCTGATCGAGGCGACGTTACTCAGCCTGATCGGTGGCGCGGTCGGAGTCGGGGCCGCTCTGATCCTCACCCGCTTCCAGCTGGCCGGCGTCGAGCCGGTGCTGGTGCCGTCGTCGATCGGACTCGCGCTCGGCGTGTCCGCGGCGGTCGGCCTGTTCTTCGGCAGCATGCCGGCCCATCGGGCTGCCGGTCTTCGTCCCATCGACGCACTACGTCACGAGTGAGAGGCAATCCCTAGATGAGTAACCAGAACCCCGATGAATTCGCCCAGATCGGGAGCGACGAGGAGGTCGACGCGGCCCTCAAGCCGAAGAAGACGCTCGCCCTGCCGCTGGCCACGGCGATCCTGGCCGGCATCGTCGTACTGGCCATCGGCCTGGCCGGCGGCGCCGGAATCCACGCTGCCTTCGCCTCGGACAGTACGACGACGCCGCAGCAGGCCGGTCGTGGAGCCGGCGCTGCCGGTGGGTACGGCGGATTCCGCGGCGGCTACCAAGGTCAGGGTCAGGGGCAAGGCCAGGGGACCGGTGGCGCGGGCGGTGCGGCCACGATCGGCACCGTCGTGTCGTCGAGCGGTTCGGAGCTGGTCGTGAAGACCCAGGACGGCAATGTCACGGTCAAGCTGACCGGGACTACGACGTACGACATCACGAAGCAGGGCACGTCCGCCGACCTGAAGGCGGGTGAGCAGGTCGTCGTCACCGGCCAGAGCGCCGATGGCGCGATCACCGCCACCACCGTCCGTCAGGGCAACGCCGGATTCCCCGCCCGTCCGGGCGCTACGCCGACCCGCTGAGTCACTCTCCTGAGCCGTGCGCCCGGTCCGCACCCCGGCCGGGCGCACGTTTACACGATGACGGGTTGGGTGTTGCCGGCCTCGGTGATGCCTCGGCGCATGTCGACGCGGGACAGCAGGACCAGGCCGATGACGAAGAAGATGCCGAGGGCCACGATCGCCGGTCGGTACGAACCGGTGATCTGGTGGACCAGGCCGAAGACCAGGGTGCCGAGCCACGAGGTGCCGCGTTCACCGGCCTGGTAGAGCGAGAAGTACTCGGCCTCGCGGCCCTTCGGGATCAGCTGGCTGAACGCCGATCGCGACAGCGCCTGGGTCCCGCCGAGGACGAGGCCGATCGCGACACCCATCGCCAGGAACGGCGCGATCTGCTTGGCCGGGAGCAGGAATCCGGCGATCACGATCAGCACCCACACCACCAGGCCACCCATGATCGTCCGCTTCGACCCGTACCGCTTGGCCACCCGCCCGAACGCCAGCGCCCCGAAGAACGCGACCAGCTGGACCATCAGGATCGTCGCGATCAGTACCTGCGTCTGGAACCCGAGTTGCTTGTCGCCGTACGTCGACGAGACCGAGA
This sequence comes from Kribbella sp. NPDC055071, assembly GCF_053608045.1. Lineage (NCBI taxonomy): Bacteria > Bacillati > Actinomycetota > Actinomycetes > Propionibacteriales > Kribbellaceae > Kribbella > Kribbella sp. NPDC055071. The sequence continues at coordinate 3,902 of NZ_JBSGUS010000021.1, read as the reverse complement.
TCACGGTCTGAATCCCGTCGTTGAAGAACAGGTAGGCGACCAGGAACAGCAAGGTCATCGGGAACGTCCGCAGGTGCCGCAGCGTCGCCCCCAGCTGACCGAAGCTCTGCCGGATCAGGTTGCCGCTGCGCACCGGTACGACGTTCACCGGCGTGCGGTTGCGCAGCCGCACGAACGGGACGAAGGTGAAGCCGGCCCACCAGATCCCCGCACTCAGCAGACTCAACCGGACCGCGGTGCCCTGGCTCATCCCGAGCGCATCGTGGGCGGTCACCACCGCCAGGTTCACCGCGAGCAGCGCGAAACCGCCGAGATACCCCAGCGCCCACGCCCGCGACGAGACGTCGTCGCGCTCGTCCGGCCCGGCGATGTCGATCAGGATCGAGTCGTACACGACCAGCGACGACCCCAGGCACAGGTTGCCGAGAAACAGCAGGAGCGCACCGAGCTGCCACCGGTCCCCGGCGACGAACACCATGCAGCACGCGGCCAGCGAGCCGGCCCACGCGAAGCCGCACATCAGCAGCTTCTTCCGTGCCATCCGGTCCGCGATCGCACCCACCACCGGCAGGAACAGGGCGGACACGAGCGTCGCGACCGTGACGACGTAGAAGGCGAGTGAGCCCGGGGAGATGCCGAGGCCGAGGACGTGCAGGTTGGTCCGGCAGGGGTCGTCCGTCGTACCGACGAACCCGCAGGCCGCCTTCTCCGCGATCGAGGTCAGGTACGGCGCGAAGAGCACCGTGCCGACCGTGGTGCCGTAGGCGGAGTTGGCCCAGTCGTAGAAGCCGAACCCCCAGAACTCGCGCTTGTCGACCGCGGCCGGGGCGGTGAGAAGTCCCATGCGCGGAAGTGTGTCAGGTCAGGGGGACTCTTCGGCGGATCGGCCCATAACACTTCAACAGCGCAGACGCTTCAACTCCACTGACCTCTTTCGATCAGTACGTCGCGGAGGATGTCGGTCCGGTCGGTGATCAGGCCGTCGACACCCGAGTCGAGCATCCGTCGGATCGCATCCGGATCGTCGACCGTCCAGACGTGGACCTGCTTGCCGCGGGCGTGGGCTCGTTCGATCAGGCCCGGCGTGAGGACTCGCAGAGCTCCGTAGCGCTCGGGGATCTGCAGGCAGCCGCCTGGCGACGGGATCGCGATGGCGAGGAATCTGATCAGCGCGATCTCCCACTCGCCGTACCCGGTGCACAGTCGGGGGCCGAGCTCCTTGCGGATCTTGCGGACGCGCGATTGGGAGAACGACGAGACGCAGATCCGGTCGATCGCGTTCGCGGCCCGCAGTACGCCGGCGGCCGGCGTGAGGCCGTTGTCCGCCTTGATGTCGAGGTTGAACTTGATGGTCGGGAAGTGCTCGAGCAGCTCGTCCAGGCGGGGGATCGGTTCGTGGCCGTTGATCTTGGCCTTGCTGACCTCGGACCACGGCAGCTCGGCGATCACCCCGGTCCGGTCGGTGACACGGTCCAGCTTGTCGTCGTGGAAGGCAATCACGACGCCATCGCTGGTGGCGTGCAGGTCGGTCTCCAGGTAGCGGTAGCCGAGATCCACCGCGTTCTGGAACGCGTGCATCGAGTTCTCGTAGCCGATGTTGTCCGGGTTCAGTGCGCCGCCCCGATGAGCCATCGCGATCGGCCCGTCGTGGTCGAGGTAGGGGTACACGAACCGAAGTATGTACCGTTTGGCTGGTGACTCCACTCGCCCCCCGCCCCGACCTGTGGGCTCTCGACCCCTCGGTCCTGCACCTCAACCACGGTTCGTACGGCGCGGTGCCGCGACGGACTCTAGACCTCTTGGCGGCCCTGCGCGCCGAGACCGACGCGAACCCGATGGCGTGGTTCCGCTCGGTCGTCGGCCGGCTGACCACGAGCCGGCTGGAGCTGGCGTCGTACCTGCAGACCGACCCGGCCGGGTTCGCGCTCGTCCCGAACGCGAGTGCCGGGGTGACGGTTGCGCTGGCGACGCTGCCGATCCCGGCCGGCAGCCGGATCGTGCTGACCAACCACGCCTATGGTGCTGTGCGATATGCGGCTGAGCGGTTCGCCCGTTTGCGTGGGGGCGAGGTCCTGGTGGTCGACGTACCGCTGGAGGCCGATGACGCGACCGTGGTCGCTCTGCTCACGGCTCAGCTGGACGGTGCCTCCGTGCTCGTGGTCGATCAGATTACGTCGGGAACGACGATGGTGTTCCCGACCGCCGCGTTGGCTGAGGTGTGTCGCTCGCGTGGCGTCGCGTTCGTTGTCGACGGTGCCCATACGCCTGGGTTGATCGATGCGCCGGTTGACGACGGCGTCGACTTCTGGACCGGCAACTTCCACAAGTGGCCGGCGTCGCCGCGTGGGACGGCCGGTCTGGTCGTGGCGGAGCGGTGGCGTACGGCGGCCCTCCCGCTGATCGTGTCGTGGTCGGAGTACGACGAGCGGATGCCGGAGCGGTTCGACATGCAAGGCACCTACGACTACGCGCCGTGGATCGCGGCGCCGGAGTCCCTGCGCGTGCTCGCCGAGCTGGAGTGGCCGGTACGACGGACGCAGCTCGGCGCGATGCTGGACGAAGGGGCTTCGCTGGTGGCGAAGGCCCTCGGCACCGGCGTCGTGGCAGTCGCCAACCCGGCGCCGACCATGCGGTTGGTCGAGCTCCCGTCGACGGTCGACCTGACCGCAGCCGAGGCGCTCAAGGAACGCGTGTCCCGGGATCTGAAGGCCGAAATCACGCTGACCGGCTTCGACGGGCGTGGGTTCATCCGGTTGTCGGCGCACGCGTACAACTCGCTGCAGGACTACGAAAAACTGTCGGAGCGGCTGCCTACTGTGCTCGCATGAACGACATCCAAGGCTCGTACAACACCGCGGCCGCCGACTACCACGCAATCCTCAAGAACTACCACCAGGCAGACCCTTTCGAACTAGGCGCCCTCGACTACTTCACACGCCTCGTCCGACCCAGCGGTCGTGGTGGTGATGGTCGTGGTGACGATGGTCGTGGTGACGGCGGTCCTGTTGACGGCGGTCGTGGTGGTGATGGTCGTGGTGGTGATGGTCGTGGTGACGGCGGTCGTGGTGACGGCGGTCGTGGTGGTGATGGCGGTGTTGACGGCCCGATCGGTGACCTGGGGTGTGGGACCGGCCGGATCACGGCCCACCTGGCTGAGCGCGGTCTGGATGTCTTCGGCATCGATCTCACCCCGGGAATGATCGAGATCGCACGGCGCGAGTATCCGGGGTTGCGCTTCGAGGTCGGCTCCCTCTTCAACCTCAACCTGAAGGACGGCGAACTAGCCGGCGCCCTGGCGTGGTACTCCCTGGTCCACACTCCCCGCGAAGACCTCCCCGCCGCCTTCGCAGAACTCTTCAGAGTCCTCCGCCCAGGCGGCCACCTACTCCACGGCTTCAAAGTAGGCGGCGGCATCCGCCCCTTGACCCACGCCTACGGCCACGACCTCAACCTAGAAGTCCACTCCTTCGAGCTAGCCGACATAACCACCCTCCTAACCACCACCGGCTTCACCGAAGTAGCAGCCCTGACCCGAACCGCCTTCCCCGCAGAAAAAGACCCCGCCCAAGCAGCCCTACTCCTCCGCAAACCCGAGTAACACCAGTGAGGAAGTCGGCCCAACCGCACACCGCTCCGCGGTACCCAACAGCACACCGCTCCGCGGTGCCCAACCGGAGACCGCTCCGCGGGGGCTGCCTTGTTGCCGCCTTCGGCGGGGGCGCGGGTGGTGGATCCGCCGCTTAGCTGGTGTGCGCAGAACGACTGTGGTGTGGCCGGGCCCTGCGACGGGGATGTGGTGTCGCGGTCTCCGGGCTGCGTGATCGTGCCAGTCGCGGTGGTGTGCGTCAAGGGCGCCTTCGGCGTCGCTGCGCGATCTTCGACCCTTGACCCACACCGCCGCG